>CAIWRM010000093.1 GCA_903915075.1 uncultured Microbacteriaceae bacterium | reverse complement strand
CGAGAAGTGGTGGCACCGTGACAGCCGGAATCTTCGCCACAATCAGCGTCGTTGCACTGGGCAGTTTTGCCTGGCCGTTTGTGGTGCCCGCCAGCGGTGACCTCGCCGAAACCTGGACCATGGTGATCGTTTGCCTGCTGGTGCCAGTGCTCGCCGTCATTGCGGTGATCGTGGCAGAGCGCGGGGTGACCGGTCGCCCCGATGCGGCAAAGTTTGTGGCCATGCTGGGTCTCTTGGCGGCCGCGGGTGCCGTGGTGAGACTTTTTGGCTCGGCCGCCGGAGGCATCGAAGCCGTTTTTGTGATTCTCATCATTGGCGGCGCGGTCTATGGTCCGCGTTTCGGCTTTCTCCTTGGTGCGGTGACCATCGGGGTGTCGTCACTCGCGCTGGGGCTGCTCGGCCCCTGGGTGGGCTTCCAGATGTTCGCCGCCGCCTGGGTGGGCGCCGGAGCCGGTCTCGTGAGTCGAGCCGTGGCTCGGGGCACACGGCGGCAGGCGGCGCGCGCGCGTCGATGGATTGAACTTGCTGCGCTGTGCACCTTCGGGGTTCTTGCCGCATACGTTTACGGGGCGCTCTTGAACCTCTGGTTCTGGCCCTTTGCGGTGGGCGGGCAGACCAGCATCTCCTATGTCGCCGGTGGCGACGCGGCAACCAATTTCTCACGCTTCGTGGTTTACACGCTCGTCACCTCCACCCTCACGTGGGACACCGTGCGGGCGGTCACGACCGTAATCGGGATTGCCGTGCTCGGGCCCGCGATTATTGCGGGCTTGCGGCGCGTCAAGCTCAGTCGCTAGCGGTTTCGATACGCGCTGCGCGCTACTCAACCAGCGCCATATTCGCGCTGCGCGCTACTCAACCGGCGCCATCTCCGCGCTGCGCGCTACTCAACCGGCGCGGGGGCGCGCTGCGCTAGGCGGAGAAGTACTTGGCCTCGGGGTGGTGAAACACGAAGGCGTCGGTTGACTGTTCGGGGTGGAGCTGCAGTTCTTCCGACAGCTCCACGCCCACGCGCTCGGGCTTCAAGAGGGTCACCACCTTGCGCCGATCCTCCATGTCGGGACACGCCGGGTAGCCCAACGAGAAACGCGCGCCGCGATAATCGAGCTTGAACATCCCCGCAAGATCGGCCGGGTCTTCGGCGGAAAATCCGAGTTCTTCGCGAATGCGCGCGTGCCAAAACTCGGCGAGAGCCTCGGTGAGCTGCATCGCCAGTCCATTGAGCTCCATGTAATCGCGATACGAATCGGCGGCAAAGAGTTCGGCGGTGACCGCGCTGATTCGATCTCCGAATGTTGCCAACTGCACGGGTAACACGTCGGTACGACCAGAGTCGGCGGCGGCCACAAAGTCTGCGAGACACAGATGCCGGTCGCGCGCTTGCCGGGGGAATGCAAAGCGCAGTCGCTCGGCCCCCAATTCGCCGCCCGAACCACCGTCGGGGGCCAGCACGCCGGGGGTGCCGAACAGGCCGTGCATATCGTCACCGTGGTGACGCACGATCACCTCGTTGCCCTCAGAGACCACGGGGAAGTAGCCGTAGATTACCGAAGCGTCAGCAATGCCTTCGGCAAGAATGCGGTCGAGCCAGTAGCGCAGGCGCGGTCGGCCCTCGGTGTCG
>CAIWRM010000092.1 GCA_903915075.1 uncultured Microbacteriaceae bacterium | reverse complement strand
CTCGTGTTCGGCCGTGTAACCCAGATCGTTTGGTAGTGACATGGTTAGTTCTTCTTTCGTTGGTAGAAGGGAAGATCGGCAACAACGACGGGAAGACGCGTGCCGCGCACGTCTACCTCGAGACCCTGGCCGGATTCGGCAAAGTCGGGGTCGACATACGCCATGGCAATGGGATAGCCCAGGGTGGGCGAGAGGGCGCCGGAGGTGACAACGCCAACGGGAACGTCTCCGCTAAAGATACGGTAGCCGGCACGCGGCGCGCGGCGGCCATCGCCAATGAGACCCACTAAGACGGGCGCACCGAATCCGGGGCCTTCCACAACAGCGTCGCGCCCCACAAAGTGACCCTTGACCATTGAGACGGCGCGGCCAAGGCCCGTCTGAACCGGCAGCGTGGTTGCGTTGAGTTCGTGGCAGTAAAGGGGCATTCCTGCTTCCAGACGGAGGGTGTCACGACAGGCAAGGCCTGCGGGCACGAGCCCGAGGGGGCCACCGGCATTCATCAGCGCCTGCCACAGCGGTACCGCGTGACTGACATCGATGAACAACTCAAAGCCGTCTTCGCCGGTGTACCCCGTGCGCCCAATCAGAACCGGCTCGCCCTCGAAGCGCGCCGGAATGGCTCGGTAGTACTTCAGGTCGGCCAACGGCGTCGTGCCCACCTCGAGGCCGAAGACGCGCATCAGCGTTTCATAGGCCTTGGGTCCCTGCAGTGCGAGCAGTGCGGTCTGGTCGCTCACATCGTGCAGTTCCACGTCAAAGTCAACCGCCCGCTCCTTGAGCGCCGCCCACGCGGGCTCCCGATTGCCCGCGTTAGCAACCACGAAGTATTGGAACGGACCGGTGCGATACACAATCAGGTCGTCGATGACCCCGCCGTCCTCGTTGAGCAGGAGCGAATACTTGGCCTGGCCCAATTCGATGGGTGAAAGCCACGCCGACACGGCGAAGTCAAGAAAGGCGCCCACCTGTGGACCGGAGACCTCGAACTCGGCCATGTGCGAGACATCAAAGAGGCCCGCGGTGGCGCGCACGGCGTGATGCTCTGCGAGGTCGCTCGTGTAGCGCACCGGCATCTGCCATCCGGCAAAGTCGGTGAACGACGCACCGAGAGCCTCGTGCAGGCTGTGAAGCGGCGTCTGCCGCGAAGTAATACCCAAGGAATCCACCATTATCTGTGACGAAACGTGAACTCCCCCTCTGTCTGCGCTACCTGAGAGATTCACCGCGGAGGGCCGAGACCGGAACCGCCGCGGTTTACACCGTGGGTGAGGCACTGCGTGCGCGCCTTCTTTTCAGAGTGACCAGTTCACTGCGGTTTATTCACCTGAGAGATTGTCGGGGAGGATTGCTCCTTCGGTGTCTGCTCGAGAAGGCCTTGGCCTGCTCAGCGGACTCTCCCGCATCGAACTATCGGTCGTGTTTACTTGTGGGTCCCAGCCTAACTCATGCGTTGCGCTTGAGCGCCTTGGCGCGCGCTCGGGAAACAACTTGCGACACGACGACGAGAGCCAGCGTGACAATGAAGACCGCCGACGCGATTACGTTGGCCTCGGCCGGAACCCCTCGACTCGCAGAGATGTAGATGAACGTTGGGAACGTTTGCAGACTGCCCGAGTTGAAATAGGTGATGATAAAGTCGTCAAAGCTCAGGGCGAACGACAACAGGGCCGCCGCGAGAATACCGGGGACGAGCAGCGGGAACGTGATTCGCCAGAACACCTGCGACGGCGGTGCATACAGATCGCGTCCGGCTTCTTCGAGTGCGGGGTCGAGACTCGCCACGCGGGCCTTGACGGTGACAACAACGAAGCTCAGGCAGAAAAGCGTGTGAGCCAGGATCACCGTGATCAATCCCTTTTCCACGTTGAGCGTAAAGAACTGGGATGCCAGCCCCGCCGCCAGAACAACTTCGGGCGTCGCCATAGGAATAAAGATGAGCAGGCTGAGAATGCTGCGGCCCCGGAACTTGTAACGGGCCAGAGCCAGAGCAAGAGCGGTTCCCATCGCCGTGGCGAGAACCGTGGACACAACGCCAATCATCAGGCTGTTCCCAAATGCTGAACACAGGCCCTGCGCATCGCACGCGTTGGTCCAGTTTTTGAAGGTGAAGCCCTGCCAGCCAATGTTCGTCTTGAAGTAATCGTTGAACGAGAAGACGAAGGTGTAACCGATGGGGATGAGCAACAGGATGAGCGCGAGTGCCGTGTACAGGGGCAGCATCCACTTGCCGAGGGAGAATCGCATTAGACCAGATCCTCCGTTCCGCTGCGCCGAACGTAGAACGTGACAATGGCCATGATGATGAG
>CAIWRM010000091.1 GCA_903915075.1 uncultured Microbacteriaceae bacterium | reverse complement strand
GCGCTTCTTCGTTCAGGGCGGTGTTGCTGCCGGCATCATCGTTGTTGTGGCGGTCATCGGCCTGGTCATCTGGAGCGCGGTACCGTCTCCCGGCCCCCGCCCCGCCAACATGGCCAGCGACGGCATCCTGCTTCAGGCCAAACTCGACGCCAATGGTGTTCCCACGGGCGAAATCGAGGCCGTTTTGAACAAGGCACTCCCGGACGGCGCGGCGCCCATCACCACCACAGAAAATCCCGACCTGCTAAATATCGTGGTCTACGTGGACTACCAGTGCCCCGTGTGCAAGAACTTCAACATTGCCAACTCGCCTATCATTAGGGATCGCGTAGCCAGCGGCGCGGCCACCGTTGAAATTCACCCGATTTCAATTCTTGACCGCACGTCGATGGGTTCGCGGTACTCCTCTCGGGCGGCCAACGCGGCTGCGTGTGTGGCTACCTACGACCCCAACAAGTTCCTCAACTTCGACGACGCAATGTTTACCAATCAGCCCGATGAGGGAACCACGGGACTCGATAACGCGGCGCTCAAAGAGATCGTGAAGTCTGTCGGCGCCGATCGTCAGGCCGAAATCGGCACCTGCATCGACAACGAAACCTTCAAGTCGTGGGTGACCAGCTCGTGGAACCGCGTGAAGGACGCAACGGCATTGCCCAACACCACCGATGTTGTCTTTAGTGGCACCCCAACCGTGATCGTGAACGGCACCCAGTTCAGCTTCAACACGGATCCTGAGACGGGCGCGTTCTACCCCGCCCAGTTCTCTGACTTCCTGTTGAAGATCGCGGGGCTGTCAGCCAGCACGTCGACACCGACACCCAAACCCTAGGTTCAGATCGCAGCGGTTGCCCGCTCTCGCCACTGGTGGGGGCGGGCAACGCTCGTTTGGCGGGCGTTCGCGTGCGAGCGATTAGACTTGTGACGCGCTTTCACGGCGCACTGCCGACTTGGCGCAATTGGTAGCGCACCGCTCTTGTAAAGCGGGGGTTGTGGGTTCGAGTCCCATAGTCGGCCCCACACACACCGCGCGGAGCCCTTTGCCGAGATGTTTTGTCATGCATCGCAACGAGACACTCGTCGTCTAAACTTTTGTAGTGGATGAAGTCACTTCTTTGTCGTGAGGAATGTTTCCTTCGTCCGTAATCGCCAGACGTTCCCGCATCTTTAAGGAAAACATTCATGATTAAATCAGCACGAATCGCACTGGCGTCACTTGGCGCTCTCGCCCTTCTCGGTTTGACCGCGAGCCCCGCTCTCGCCGTGGGCGGACCGACCCTCCCCTCCCAAGACAAGCTTTTTGTAATCGAGTGCGATAGCGGCGAGACTCCGCTGCAGCTTTTCGGTGTTGACCCCGTTGCGGGCGTCGCGACCGAAATTGGATCCGGTGATGGCGCAGAGACATACTGTGGCTACCAAGGAGCCCAGATGCCGGGCACTGACCTGTTTTATTACTTCAACTACTCGTCGATTCTCCAGCGCGTCGACCTGACGACCGGTGCCAACGAGGCCATCGGCGCGTTCACGCTCGAGGGCTCCAACTATCTTGCAGCCAATTCCCTCACCATCGGCCCCGATGGAACGGTGTATGTGTTGGCCTACGACGACCTCTTTACAGTCGATGTCTCAACGGCGGCCTTGACCTACCTGAGCAGCCCCAACTTCTATGACGAGTACAGCGG
>CAIWRM010000090.1 GCA_903915075.1 uncultured Microbacteriaceae bacterium | reverse complement strand
GGCGCCACGACGTCCGGCACCTCGGGTCTCACCTGGGTGGTGGATCCGATTGATGGCACCGTCAACTACCTTTACGGCATTCCCGCGTGGGGAGTAAGCATCGCCGTGGTCGAGGGCGAACCGGATCCGGCAACGTGGACAACGCTTGCCGGGGCCGTTGCCAACGCGTCGACGGGCGAGCTTTTTTCGGCGGCGCGCGGCAGGGGAGCGACATGTAACGAGCGCGTTCTCGCCGTTTCGTCGACCACAGACCTCGCCACGTCGCTTGTTTCTTCCGGGTTTGCTTATAGCTCGGAGGTGCGGGCTCACCAGGGCACGATGATGCACACAATTTTGCCCAGGATCCGTGATCTCCGTCGCATCGGGGCCTGCTCCCTTGATTTGTGTGACCTCGCGGATGGCCGAGTAGATGCCTATTTTGAACAAACACTCTCGCCCTGGGATCACGCGGCCGGCGCCCTGATCGCGCGCGAAGCTGGCGCGATCATTACCGGATTTCCGGGGAAACCAGAGGGAAGAGACCTTCTCGTGGCCGCCGCCCCGGGCATTCACGCGGCGCTCCTCAACCTTGTTGTTGAGGCGGGTGCGGGCCAGCTACCCGGGCTGTGAATCTCCTCAGGAGAGTCGCCTCAACTGGCGAGAGAGCCACCTACGCGGGTATCCTTTATAGAATCGTAATAATTGCCCCACACCGTTTTGGCGTGTGGTGCTGTAGCCGGGAGTCGCGTGAACGAGCACACACCGTACGTCAGCCGCAAGGAGCTTCGCCGTCGCGAAGCGGCCGCCGCGGCGAACGCTTCGGGAGCCGGCATCGCCCCTCAGCCGGAGACTGCAGCCGCTCTTCCAAATCGGCAGACCTCGGCGGCGATTCAACCGACTCACCCCGTCGGGACACAGGCCGTGAGTGTTCCCATGCCAACGTCACCTCTGACGGCATCATCAATTACGCCCGCTGAAGCTGCCGGAGCTTCGTTAGCCCCCATGTCCGGTATGGGCGCCAGTCTTGCTGCCGCGCGGTCGACTGATCCCGACACGGCGGTCCGCGCGTCCAACACCACGCGGGCACGCATGGCCCGGGCCGTTGACCGCACGTCCACCACCAACCCCTCTGGTCGCAAACGAAAGCGTCGCACGGCTCGCCCGACTCGCCGCGAGACGTTGGCCCGCGGCCGTAAGGCGGCTCCACTTTTGGCAATGCTCTTCGTCGGTGGTCTGGCGCTCGTGACGGCGTTGCCGGCCAACGCGCAATTCCAAAACTCCTCCTCCGTGGCCTCCATTAACGGCGGTCAGGAAAGTGATGCGAATCTCGCCGAAACCGCCAAGTTCCTCGACGGTCAAACTCTTGAAGCAAGCGCGGGCGCGGCTGTTGCGAGCCGCGATGCCGTTTCGGCAACAACCCTGCGCTCATACTTTGGAAGCTTTACCTCGGCAACATATGTCAACAATCCCTTGGGCACGATTCAGTGGCCGTTCTCCGTGACGGTGCCCATTTCCGATCTCTTCGGCTGGCGCATCCCGCCCTGCGGATGGTGTTCTGCTGACCACCAGGGCATTGACTTTGACACTGGCGAGGGATACCCCATTCAGGTCATTGCTGACGGCGTTGTCACCAAGGTGAACCTCGCCGACGACAACTCACTGGGCTATTACGTTGTCGTGACGCACAACGTAAACGGCATGGCGTTCGACTCCTGGTACGCCCACATGTTGCCCGGTTCCGTCGCGGTCAGCGAGGGACAGGCGGTGAAGGTGACCCAGATCCTGGGCCAGGTGGGCAACACCGGAGCATCCACCGGCTCGCACTTGCACTTTGAGGTGCACGTCAACGGCGTTGCCGTGGATCCGTTTGCCTGGCTGAATGCGAACGCGGGTTAGAGGCGGAGTGCGCCGGTCTGCGACGAGCAAGAACGACAAGTATTGGCGCGCTCGACGCGCGCCCGAGGGAGTCGACGTTGCCTCGGAAGTGCGAGATCAGAATCGGCAGGCACTTCGGCGTCGCCGTTCAAAACCGACGTCGACCGCGAAAAGCGAGGTAACGGTCAGCCGAGTGTCTCACGTGAAACATCGGTCGCCGCGAACCAGGAGCAATCGCACGCGACGCTGGGCGCCGCTGCTCGCCTTCCTTTCGGTGGGCGGCTTGGCCGTCGTTGCGGGAATACCGTCGTTTGCGGCATCCGATTCCTCAAACAATTCTTTCCAGCGCGCTGCCGAATCCGAGCAAAGCGTCACGGGAACGTCGGGTCAACAGGCCAGCCAGCGAGACGGCGTTTCCGCAATGGCGGGCTACGGGAGTGCCGGCGGCAGGTCACTCGCCAGTTTCACCAACAACCCCAACGGCACGATTCAGTGGCCCTTTGCGGTAACCGTTCCGATCTCCGACCTTTACGGTGCGCGTGAAGCACCGTGTGCGGGCTGCTCCAGCATGCACGGGGGAATCGATTTCGATGCGGGCGAGGGCTATCCCATTCAGGTCATTGCCGACGGCGTGGTCACGAAGGTCCAGCCGCTCGACGACAACTGGGGCGACGGAGTGTACGTGGAGATAACGCACAGCGTGAACGGTGAGACGATACTGAGCCGTTACTGTCACCTATTTACCGGGTCAATTACGGTGAGTGAAGGCGAGTCGGTGCGCGTGGGGCAGCTTCTCGCTCAGGTGGGCGACACGGGCGCCACGACGGGTGCCCACCTGCACTTTGAGATTCACGCCAACGGTTCGCCCATCAACCCCTATACCTGGTTATCGCAGAACGCCAACTAATCACCGAAGGGTTCACAGACTCTCCTGTTACGTTGACAACGTCATGAAAAAGCCTTTCGGTCGCCCATCCCCTCGCCACGTCACCTCATCTACCCAACGCTCACACGGGCGCAGCCGTTCGTCAGAGCTGACGACCGAGCGCATGGCCCGCGAGGGTGTGATGACGCAAGCTGAGGTTCGCCGGCAGAATCGTGACACCCTTTCTCGCCGCGGACGCGCCTCGAACCACAAGGGCAGGGCACAGAGCTCCCCGAAGGTAACCCGTCGTTGGGCACCTCTGCTTGCCTTCTCCTTCGTGGGTGCACTTGCTCTGGTAGCGGGCTTGCCGGCCTACGCTCAGCTAGCACCAACGGACTCTGGTCCCGAGGCCGTCGTTCAAGCGCTCACCGGATCTTCCGCCACGACAATCTCAGCGCGAGACGGAATCTCATCAATCGCCTCGTCCGGCCGCCAGCCGGGAGGAACAAACTACACGAACAACCCGAATTCGGTGATTCAGTGGCCGTTTCACGAGACGTGGCCGTTTGGCGACATGTTCGGTCCGCGTGAAACCGGTTGTGACGTGTGCAGCAGTTTTGAGTCCGGCATCGACATTATGGCTCCTGAGGGCGTTCCCATTCTCTCGATCGCGGACGGCGTCGTGAGTGACGTGAATCCGGCAGACGACAACGGCTACGGCGTCCACGTCACCGTCGACCACGTCATCAATGGTGAGGTGTTCCAAAGCAATTACAACCACATGCTCGAGGGCTCAATCGTCGTGCAGCTGGGACAGACTGTGAAGCTGGGCGACACGCTCGGCAAAGTGGGCAACACGGGTAGCTCATCTGCCCCTCACGTGTGCTTCTTGATCCTGATCGACGGCACCCCCGTCGACCCCTACCCGTGGATGCTTTCCCACAACGTCTAGGTTTTCTCGTTCGTGAGGCACCTGCAGTTCCTGATAGTCTCTTACGGTGCCAGACGGCTGTGTGCCGAACGGTAGCGCCCCGATAGCTCAGTGGTAGAGCACTTCCATGGTAAGGAAGGGGTCGCGAGTTCAAACCTCGCTCGGGGCTCGCATCGAGATTTTCTCGGTTCATGGCTGGGTAGCTCAGTTGGTGAGAGCGCACGACTCATAATCGTGAGGTCGCGGGTTCGAATCCCGCTCCAGCTACAAATGACGAGACCCCCTTATCGGGGGTTTCGTCATTTGTAGCTGGCCGGTTTCTTGCACCCGCGAGCGGGTGGGCCCCCGCTGGCCCCCGCAACGCATGTCGTTGCGGGGTATTGGCCAGTAGGGGACGATTCCCGCGAGGACCCGCTCCAGCCAAAAAGAGGACGATTCCCGCGAGGACCCGCTTCAGCTAAAAGTGGGGACGATTCCCGCGACGCCAGTTTTGCGCCGGGGACCCGCTCCAGCTTGTCGGGGGATTGCGACGATTCCCCCCGGTCAGCGCCGGTGGAACGTGCCGTCAATTGTGATGCCTCCGTCGACCGGAAGCATGACTCCGGTGATGAACTTCGCATCTCGCGAAACCAGGAAAGAGACCGCGGCGGCGACATCCTCGGCGAGGCCGAACCTGCCGAGCGGTGTGCGCGAGAGGAGCAGTTCCTCGTCGAGCACCTTGGCGGCAATTCCGGAGTGCAGCATGGGGGCGTCCATGTACCCGGGGGCCACCGAATTCGCTCGGATGCCGACGGGCCCCCACTCGGCGGCCAATTCGCGGGTCAGTCCCACAACGCCCGTCTTGCTGGCCGTGTACCCGGCCCGGAGGGTGAGGCCGAACGTCGAGCCGACGGAGGCGAGATTGACGATACTGGGGTTGTCGCTGCCGATGAGCAGCGGGTAGGAAGCCCGAGAGCAGCGCATGACACCGCCGAGATTGATGTCGATTTCACGCATCCAGCTCTCGGTGGAAAGTTCCTCGGTGTTTGACCGATGAATCACGCCAGCGTTGTTCACGAGTACGTCGAGCCTGCCGTACTCGCGCTCGATGGTGGCCGTCACCTCCGCCACACTCTCGTCATCCCGCACATCAATCCGTAATCCCAGTGCACCACCGGTCGCTGCGAGCTCCGCCGCCGATGCCATGACCAACTCTTCCTCGACGTCGGCGAGCACGATGGTGAAGCCGTCCCGCTGCAGTCGCCGAGCAATCTCGAGTCCGAGGCCGCGGGCAGCTCCGGTGACCAGGGCCACCGGGCCGTTCACTTGCTCATCCGTTCGATGTAGGAACGGGCCTCAATCTCGATGCCAGCCGCATCCAGGTGGTACTCCTGATATAGATGGGTTGGCGGGCCGACCATGACGTATTCGTCACGAATGCCGTGACGGAACAGAGGCACTCCCACTCCTTCGGTGGTCAGCACCTCGGCGACAGCGCTGCCGAGACCACCGAGCACGTTGTGCTCCTCGATGCTCATGAGCAAGCGTGACGATCTTGCAGCAACCAGGATCGCCTCCTCGTCAATCGGCTTCACGGTGTGCATGTCGATGACACCAACGCTCAGACCGCTGCCGCGCAAAGCCTCAGCGGCCTCGAGCGTTGCGTGGAGTGTTGTTCCGCCCGAAATGAGGGTGAGATCACTGCCCGTCGAGTGCACGATGGCCTTGCCCGGGACGAACTCTGTCTTCTCGTCGTAAACCCGAGCATCCCTGCCGCGCCCCATGCGGAAGTAAACGGGCAGCGGATGGTCGACATACGCGCGGAGCGCAGCACGCAGTTGCGCCGGATCCGCGGGAGTCACGACCGTCATGTTCGCAATCGAGCGCATGATGGCGATGTCCTCCGTCGCATGATGCGAGGTGCCGTAGAACCCGAACGCGATACCCGAGTGGTGGCCGATCAGCCTGACTGGGAGCCGGGTGTACGCGATATCGGTGCGGATCTGCTCACAGCACAGCAGCGCGAGGAATGAGGCGAATGCGGCCACATACGGCTGCGCCCCGGTGGTCGCGAGGCCCGCAGAAACTGACACCATGTTTTGCTCGCTGATGCCCATCTGGAGGAAATTGTCGGGGTACTTCTCTTGGAACACCGAGAGTCCGTTGGAGAACGAGAGGTCAGAGGTGGCCACCACGATGGGGCGCCCTTCCTCAACGAACTCAGCCAGCGTCTGTCCGAGGGTGAGCATGCCGTGTGATTCCGACAACATGCTCGGGATGTGCCACGAACCGCTTTCCATTCGATTGCCGTATCGATCTCTGGGGATAAGCTCGTCGACCGCTTCGTCGTCGAGCCAGACCTTCTCCTGCTTCGTCATGCGCGGTTCTCCTCGAGCTCCTGCAGCACCGCTGCCTCGTCTTCGGCGGAGAGCCAGCCGAGGTGCCAACCGAAGTCGCGCTCCATGAATCCCACGCCCTTGCCCTTGACGGTGTGCGCGATCACGACCATGGGTTTCGTGCGAGCTTTATCGTCGCGAATTCTTCGGAACGTGCTGATCACGGCGGCTGCATCATGGCCATCGACCTCCACGACGTCCCATCCGAACGACGTCCAGCGATCTGCCAGCGGCTCGATGCCGATGATGTCGTCGACCTTGCCGTCGAGGCAGTAGCCGTTGCGGTCCACCACCGCCACGAGATTGGCGGCGTGGAAGTGGGAGGCCGCCGCGGCGGCTTCCCAAATCTGCCCCTCGAGCTGCTCTCCGTCTCCGAGCAAGACCCAGGTCAAGAAGTCGGCTCCGGTGCGCCGGGCACCGAGCGCCATGCCGAGACCAACGGACAGGTTGTGTCCCAGCGAGCCAGAACTGAAATCGACACCGGCCACCTTGGTCATGTCGGGGTGATCGCCCAGCGGGTTGCCGAGCCGCGTGTACTGATTGAGGATCTCGGGTTCGAGATACCCGAGATCCGCGAGAATCGGGTAGAGACCCACGGCAGCGTGTCCCTTGCCCATCAGGAATCGGTCACGGCCCGGGGCGTCGGGTTCGCCGGGCACCAGGTGAAGGGTGTCGTAGTACAGCGCAGCCAGAATCTCTGCGCAGGAGAATGTTGATGAGTAGTGCCCTGTTTTGGCGATGGAAATCAGTCGCACGGTCTCTGTTCGCACAAAGTGGGCTTTCTCGCGCACCAGGTCAAGAACCTGCTGGTCGACTTCGGTGGTGGTCTGGGTGTTCATTCGGGATTACCTCTCTTCGGGGCATGACAAGACGCAGGACGTCACGCCACCACCAGTTGCGGCGGCGTGACACATCCCTCACCGGGCGCTTACGTGCGGGGCCTATCGGCCGCGAAGGCGGCGTACCCCTCAACCTGATCGGGGGTCGCGGGTGCCAGCTTCATGAGCGCGCCAAAGATATTGGACCCGAGTTTGAAGCAAATCCACGCAAGCAACTCAACAATTTCGTCTTCCGAGAATTCTTCTCGCAGCACGGCAAAAGTGTTCTCGTCGACCTGATGATGATCGCTTGCGATCAGCTCAGCCAGTGCCACGGCCAATGCTTCCCGCTGATTGGGGTGTTCGTCGCGCGGCAATCCCAGCGAGGCACAGAACTTGCATCCCGCGCCTTGGGCGAGGGTGCGCCGCGCTTCCTCTTTGATGCTGTTTTCTACCAAGGATGAGGGACCAAAAAACTCGGCGTCGAGCGCGGCCCAGGGACGGAGAATTTCTGGTCGATGAGCCATGATCCCGTAGAAGGGATCGGCTGCCAGGCCTTGAAGGTCAGCGGGCAATTGCTCTGCCTTGACATATGAAATGCGTGTCATGTGGATAGTCACTTTCTCTTGTGAGCTGGACAAAAAACGATGGGGTTCGGTGATGTGCGTGAATCCGTTCTATAGGTGCTCCTTCACAAGCCTCATCAGTTCCGCTTTGCTCTTGACTCCCGAAATTCGCATGACCTCTGCTCCGGCTCGATACAGGATGAGCGTGGGAATGCTTTTCACGCCAAGCCGATCAGCGAGCTCGGCGTGGGCTTCGACATCAACCTTCGCGACTCCCAGGTCATCGACAAGCTCCTGGGAGAGTTGGAGCACAGAGGGCATCATGAGTCGGCACGATCCGCACCACGACGCCCAGAAATCCACAAGCACCGGGTGATCGGCGCGGGCAATCGCCTGATCAAAACTGTGTTCGTCAAGCTCAAGAACTTCTGACATCTCCTACTCCCTTGTAGGTGGAATGAGCGTTCTACCGCGTGGCTGTTAGCCTAGTGGAACTGCCGAACAAGCGATAGAGGATGTGGAGAGAGACATGGAGACAATGACTCAGGAGCAAAATCTTGCCGAGTTACTGCCAACTCATCGACGCACGGTGTCGCCGGAGCGGCCCTCTGCCGCTCGAGACCGCATTCTCGAGACTGCAAATGACTTGTTCTACGCTCACGGACTCCAGGCGGTTGGCGTCGATCGCATCATCACCGAAGCGGGAGTCACCCGAGTCACGTTCTATCGCCATTTCGGATCGAAAGACGAACTTGTGAGTGCGTACTTGAGCCAACGCGGCGGCCGTCTTCGCACACGTGTAGCCGAAGCGCGTGAGGTTTATGCCCTCGACCCACGGGGGCTGCTGACATTCCTCGCTGTCACACTGATGCGCGATAGTGAGTCGGCCACATACCGGGGCTGCGAGTTCGTCAACGCTGCCGCAGAGATGACGCGTGACGATCATCCCGTGCAACGTCAAGGTATCGACCAGAGGAAGTGGTTGGTTGACGTTGCCGCCGAGGCACTGGGAGCTTTGGGGCATCCCGAACCACACCGACTGGCCAGGAAACTGATGATGCTCAGAACTGGCGCAAGCATGGTGCTTGGCCTTGATCCGTATGAGGACACTCGGGAACTCTTCTTAGAGACCTGGCAAGCGATGATTGACGCGGAACTTCCTCCAATTCGGTAGGAGACCTTTTAGAAATTTAGTGTGAAGGAATGAACAAGTGACGGTGCCCGCCCACAGCTAAATAGGTACTATTTGTAGACCATTGGGGGCTTTTGGGCGATACTTTGCTCATGGGTAGAAATTTGAGCCTCGGCATAAATCGCCAAGTCTTCTTGGAGGAAGTTACCAGCCATATCTTGGCTGTTTGGAACAGCTTCGATCAAGCCCGCGCTGATGAACCACAAATTGGTGAGGAAGTCACCCAGTGGCTCTCTCAAGACATTCCTGAAAGCGGTATCTCACCCATTACGGCATACAAGAATGCCGCTGAGATATTAGATCAATCGACCGCTCAATCGAGGCCGAGATTTTTGGCCTTTGTTGGCTCGAGCGGTTTAGAGGTGGGAACCGTAGCTGACCTGTTGGCATCTACGTATGACGTCAATCTGGCGACACATTCGGGGGCCGCCTCACACCTAGAGAATCAGACGAGTAAGTGGTTGGCCCAATTTGTTGGCTTTAGCAACTCTCGAGGCTTATTCACCTCAGGCGGAACAGTGAGCAACATTACGGCGCTAGCGGCAGCACGACAGCGCGTGCTTCCTGAATCTCGGATAACGGGCAACTCTGTTCCACTGGCGGTTTACTGTTCGCAAGAAGCTCACTATTCAAACAAAAGGGCGATCGAGTTATTGGGATTGGGCTCTCAATCTCTGAGATTTGTTCCCATTGACGAGCAACACCGCATGAACCCAGCTGAGCTTCTGAAATTGATCGAGAGAGATTTGTCCGAAGGTGTGACCCCGATGGCGATAATTGCCACCGCTGGCACAACTTTGACGGGCGCCGTAGATCCCTTGCGCGACATTTCTGAAATTGCTCAAAAGTTCAATATCTGGATGCATGTTGACGGCGCATACGGTGCACCTGCCGCGGGAGTAGAGACGTCGCGAGATCTTTTTGATGGTCTCGATCTTGCAGACTCGCTAACGATAGACGCACACAAATGGCTCTTTGTTCCTAAGGCATGCAGCATTTTATTGGTCAAGGATTACTCATCTTTGGCCTCGACATTTGGCCACGAGGAAGCGTACATGCCGCACGAGGGTTACGAGCCCAATCCTGTGGACGTAACCCTGGAGTACTCTCGGCCGCTCCGGGCGCTGAAGCTATGGCTTGGCTTCTTGACGCATGGGGCCGCTGAATTTCGATCTGCCATCGAGGAAAACATTGCACTAGCAAATTTGCTTTATGACCGGGCAGATGGCGATCATCGATTTAGAGTCCTACCCAACAGGCCACAACTGTCGATTGTTCCCCTTCAGTATCGGCCCCTGGGCATTGATGACCCAAAGCTGATCAGTGATGTCAACTCCAGGCTGTGCGATGCAATCGTGGAGGATGGACGATTTTTTCTCTCGCCCGCGGTCATTGACAATGAGATCTGGCTTCGACCGTGTTTCACAAACTTTAGGACAGAGCCCAGCGATGTTGACGCGTTTTTTGATGTGATTGGTCAACTGGAATCAAAAATCTAGTGTCGACCGACCGACCCCTCAACGCCCGGCACAGTGCTCCGTTGACACGCCGGATTATTGGTACATATGATGGACCAATGACAATCAAACGACACCTCCTCGATTGATTCACGCCCTTTTCTGAGGCAATCACTCATGACTGAAACCAAACCACTCATCGGCCTTACCGGCAGAAGAGGAACGGGTCGGTCTATCGGTTCGCCTCAAGGTTTTGCCAGTTCAGAACTGGAGATTTTCTTCAGCGACTATTCCAAAAGGGTTCTCGAAGCCGGCGGCCTTCCCCTTCACCTGCCGTTAGATGCAGAACCTCGTTCACTCATTCATCTTCTTGATGGACTGCTCCTCTCGGGTGGAGAAGATGTCTCCCCGACCTTTTATTCTCAGGAACCCGGAATCACAACCGGCCCGTCTTCACAAGAGCGTGACGAATTCGAACTTGAGTTGATCGATTTAGCCATTCAGAATGGTGTGCCGATTTTAGGCATTTGCCGGGGATCCCAGATCCTCAATGTCTCCAGGGGCGGGTCACTCATTCAACATCTCGAAGAGCCCACGTATTTGCCGCACATGTCATCAGTCAGAGACCGAAGCGAACGTTCCCACACTGTTATTTTTGAAGCAGGAAGTCTCCTGCACTCGCTGTATGGCGAGTCTCAAGACGTAAACAGTTTTCACCATCAAGCCATCGACACTCTGGGATTAGGCGTTACTGCTTCGGCAAAATCGGATGACGGCGTCATTGAAGCAATTGAGCTTGACGACCACGCAGCTATTGCCGTTCAGTGGCATCCCGAGGTTTTTTCCCACGATCCCATTTTTCGGTGGCTCACCGAACAAAGCTTGAGGGTTCACCAAGACAAGCAAAGGAAAAGAACATGACATCGCACGTTGACACTTCTCGACACAGTGGGAAGGTTTGCTTTGTGACCGGAGGAGGCTCTGGTATCGGGAGGCAAACCTCCATCAGGCTCTCGCTCGAGGGAGCCGCCATCATTGTTTCGGACATTGATCTCGCGGCAGCTCAAGAAACGGTGGAGCTAATCGAAAGCAAGGGAGGCCAGGCCCTGGCGGCGCAGGTTGATGTTCGAGACAGAAAAGCCATTCAAGCTGCCGTCAAGTCTGGCTTGAGTGCCTATGGCAGCATTCACTTTCTCGTGAACAACGCCGGACTCGTCACGAAGCACTCACTAAAGGATCTGGATGAGGATGCGTGGGATCTGGTCCTTGATGTCAATTTGAAGGGTCAGTGGCTCGTGGCGCAAGAAGTCTCTCAAGCCATCGCATCTTCAGGCGGAGGCGCAATCGTGAACCTGTCAACGGTGGAGGCGATGGTTGTTGTCACGAGCGGCTCTACGGCACAGCCACACTACAACGCCTCAAAAGGCGGGGTTCCCATGCTAACGAAAGCTCTCGCCGTTGAGCTTGCATCAGAAAACATCAGGGTGAACTGTGTTGCCCCTGGACCGATTGCAACTGACTTCTTTGATCTAAAAGGAGTGATGAGCGCCGAAGCGCAAGCGTTCATGAACCAAAGACTTCTGGTTCAAAGAATTGGGCAGCCCGACGACATCGCTCGGGCGATATCGTGGTTGCTTTCTGATGAGGCCAGTTGGATTGATGGCATTCAACTTCCCGTCGATGGAGGATGGTTGACGAGATGAACAGTTGGAACGTGGACCCCGACAAACTGGATTCCCTGGGAATCAAAACGGTGATTATTGCTAGCCCAGACATGCAGGGAAGACTAGTCGGCCGCAGAGTTCCCACTGCTGAGTTCAGTGGTGTTGTCAACAAGGGCGTCACCATTTGCACGTGTGTGTGGTCGTGGGACATCGAACAAGGCACTGAGTTGATTGACGCAGGGAAGTTCGCTCTCTGCAACACACACAACGGCATACCCGATGTGACCCTCATGCCCGATCTGACAACGCTTCGAAGGGCGGCTTGGTTAGAGGGTGTCGCCATCTGTTTTGCCGATCCCTACGATCCACAAACAGGCGGGATGGTCGAAATCTCGCCCCGGGTGCAACTCAAGAAAGAATTACAGCGTTACCAAGAAGCGGGTCTGCTTCCTTTGGCCAGCACGGAGCTTGAGTTTTATTTGTTTGTGAACGATCCCGTCACGTTGCGAAAAAACAATTTTGCAGAGCTCGAACCCTCGACTCTGTATTCCGCCGATTTCGCCATTCAAGACGGAAACTACTTCGAGCCATTTTTTCAAAACCTCAGGGAGAACTTGGCGGCTTCGGGGGTCATGATCGAAGCCGCTCAATCCGAGCACGGAAAAGGCCAGTGGGAGATGACGTTCCTCTACGGAGACCCCCTGATGATGGCGGATCAACACTCGTTGTACAAGCTTGCCGTGCGAGATTCTGCCAGAAAAGCCGGCATGTCAGTCACCTTTATGGCTCTGCCCGTTAATGGTGAACCTGGGTCAAGCTGCCACATCCATCTTTCGATGAAGGATTCAGATTCACACGCCTTGTTTTGGGACCCAGAACTGCCCAACAACATGAGCGCCAAAATGCAGTCGTGCATTGAGGGTGTCCTTCACTATGCACCCGGACTCACGCTGTGGTTTGCGCCTACCGTCAACTCCTACAAGCGACACAGGGGTGACGGCGTAGCGGGACTAGGAAATTCTTGGGCAATAGGAGACCGATTAGCAACCGTTCGGGTTTTGGGTAACACCGCAGAATCGATCAGATTCGAATTTAGAACAGCGGGAGCAGACGCTAATCCTTATCTTGCGTTGTTGGGCCTGCTCGCTAGTGCCCGGGAGGGGCTAGCTCAGAAGTTGCAACTCCGAGAAATGAGGAATTCAGTATCGAAATCCGGGGTCGAGAAAAGTCTGCCATCGAATCTTGGTGAGGCTGCCGAAGCCTTTAGCGCGAGCTCGCTTGCTCCTCAACTGCTTCGTGAAGAAGAGAGAATGCATCACACTGTTCTTGCTCAACATGAGTGGGAAACCTATTTGAGCAAGGTCGATAGCTGGGACCTCAACCGATACTTTGACAGGATCTAAGGTGGACATCCCAGTTTTGCGCACGTGGATTTCAGGTGAGCCTGTGCAATCTCAAGGGCAAATACCTTTGGTTAGCTTCGACCCCAACAATTTCACTCAGTTACCCACATCCACAGAGTCAAGCTTGGATCAGCTCGAAGACGCACTTGCCCAGAGTTGGAACAACCATGAGCGGGCGGTTTGGCAATCTCTTCCGATGGAAGACAAAGCTGAGGTTTTTGAGAGATTCGCCGTTGGCCTCGAACAAAGATCCGAAAGGATTGCTTACCTAGATGCTCTGAATTCCGGTGTACCTATCTCAGTAACAAGACTGATTTGTTCGGGCAACGCATCTATTGTTCGCGATGCCATTCAACGGTCCGAACAGATGAATAGGACGGTTTTTCTTCCCGCCAATCACGCAGAGGTGCGATTGCTTCGCGTTCCGTGGGGGCCCACAGCCCTCATCACACCGTGGAACGCTCCCAGCCCCATGATTGTCAAGAAAATGGCCTTTGCTCTTGCTGCCGGGGCACCAGTCATTGTGAAGCCGTCGACAATTGCGCCCCACAGTGCAGAACTCATCGCAGAAGCGGCTGCTGAAGCGGGTTTCCCCGCAGGCACGTGGTCCTTCATTCGCGGGGGAGGAGAAATGGGACAAGCCCTGGTTAGCGATCGTCGTGTTCGTGCGGTTTCAATGACGGGGTCAACTGAAGTTGGGAGAGACATCGCGCTCAGGACGATTGGTCGATTTACCCGTTTACAACTCGAACTTGGGTCAAACAATCCTGCACTTGTCAGATCGGATGCGGACATAGAAAAGACGGCAACTGCGCTCATCAGTGGCGCGTGGAAACTTTCTGGGCAGTGGTGTGAAGCCCCTCGGCAGGTGTTTGCCCACAAAGATGTTTATGACGATTTGCTCATCGCGTTGGAAGAAGAATCACATCAGTGGAGAGTTGGATCATCTCTTGATGACCTCACGAAACTTGGTCCGGTTGCCACGAGACAACGACAAGAGTCACTTCTGGATCAGAGAAGCGAGCTTATTTCTTCAGGTGCACAGATTTTTCATCAACACGACGCACCCACAGAGGGATCTTTTTTTCCGGCGACAATCATGCGGGCAAATGGCGCACGGCCGGATGGGGAGATTTTTGGACCTCTGCTCCTCGTTGAGCAAGTTGACTCAGACCAGGAAGGACTCATCGCTGCATCGGAGGGAAATGTTGGTCTGGCAGCTTATGTCTTTTCCGAAGATGTTGACGCCGCAAATTACCTGGCAGAACGCCTCCCCGCTGGAGAAGTAAAAATCAACGGAACCAGTGTCCTCGATATGGCACAGAATTCGGAGCAATCATTTTTTGGCGAGTCAGGTCTGGGCGGCCATGGTGACAACCGACTCCTCGACTTCTTCACGGGCACTCGGGTCGTTGGAGAAGATAAACCCGATATGCCGCTTTAGACTGACGCTGGAGGCTGGCTGTGGTTGGTACCCAAAAAACAATTGGCCCGGCAAATTCTGTACCCGGGCATGTCAAAGTTGTTGAGATCATCCAAAGAGAAATTGCTCTCGGTCGTATCTTGCCGGGCGAAAAGCTACCCGCAGAAAGAAAATTCGCGGAACAACTAGGTGTTTCGCGAGAAACAGTGAGGCAAGCCCTCAGGATTTTAGAAGGCTCCGGCGTTCTCAGTATAAAAAGAGGCGCTTCTGGTGGCGCATTTGTGTGTGAAGTCCACGTGTCACAAGCTGAGGTGAAGTCAATTCTCAGAAGTCAATTGGATGAAGTCCTACAGCTCATTGATTTTCGAGGAATTCTCGAAGGTGCTGCCGCCAAAGCGGTTGCCACATCGCATTCCGCAGAAATCATCGACGAAATTGATTCCGCAATTTCGCAACTGGAAAACGCCACAACGCTTTCAGAATCGAGAAGTGCTGACACCGCTTTTCATCTTGCGATAGCAAGAGGGACGAAAAACTCTTTTCTCTTGAGGTCTATTGAAGATGCACGTGTTCGAATGTTTCAACCGGTGGATGCCTTTCAGATGGAGTTTGTTAAAAAATCAAGCGTGAAAGCACATAGGGATATTCGAGATGCGATCGCGGAAGGAAATGCTTCCCAGTCGGAACAGCTGATGAAGGCACATCTCAATGAAACGTCAGTCGAGTTCAAGAAACTCATTGACGAGTAAGTAAACATCCGCCGGGATTCGTGAGGGCACGGTCACTCATCACCCCTGTAAAGTTCACGGGGGAGAGATGCATGAAAGGTGTCTTGTGAAAACTCACGGCGCGAACCGGGTTGCCCTGTACTCGTGCCTCTTTGGCGGTTACGAGCGGCTCAACGAACTCGAACCCGAAGCACTCGGTTCGAGCGACGCCATCCTGTTCACCGATGACCCCAACCTGACCTCGCGCACGTGGCGCATCGTGGTTGTCCAACCAGCGTGGCCCGGCGATTCCGTGCGGTCACAGAGGCAGATCAAGATTTTGGGTCACGAGGCCCTCGCCGACTACGACACTCTGGTCTACGTCGACAACACCGTGAAGTTGCGCGTGCCCGTTGAATCGTTCGTCGAACAGTGGCTCCAAGACAGCACGTTGGCCATGCTCATTCACGGCCCTCCTGCCACCACAATCTCCGATGCATTCGATGTTGTCACCGAACTGAAGCTCGATGACCCCAATCGGTTTGATGAACAGCGTGAACACTACGCCGCTCACTATCCCGACGTTCTGAAAGCGAAACCCCTGTGGTCCGGGTTCTTTGCGCGCCGAAACAACGATGACTATCGGGCCTTCGCACGAATCTGGTACGACCATGTCTTGCGATATTCACGTCGCGACCAGCTGTCGATTCACGTCGCGCTCAAGTTGTCGTGTATTTCGATTCGCGAAATCGACATCAGCAACTCCGACTCCCCGCTTCACACGTGGCCTCATCCAACCGAGCGACAAGAGCATATTCGTCGCTCAACACGACCCGACTACCGTGCGCAACTCGAACAAACCCAGCAAACCTCTGCCGAGGAACGGCGGGTCTTGGAGGCTCAACTCGCCACGACTTACGCATCGCTGTCGTGGAAGGTGACCCGCCCGCTTCGGGCCGTGCGACGCCTCCTGAGGCGTCGCTGATTTCTCTGACCGAGCGGTTCCAGCCGGCAAGCACTTCTGCGATGAGGTTCCTTATGGGGAGGGTTGCTGCTGGGTGATGCAGTGGATTCCGCCGCCGCGAGCGAAAATGGCCCGTGCATCCACGGCAACTACCTGCCGACCCGGGTAGGCGCGACGTAAAATTCGCGCCGCAATCTCGTCGTTCGCGTCATCGAACGTTCCCATAATCACGGCACCGTTGCACACGTAGTGGTTGATGTAGCTGTAGTCCACCCACCCGTCGTCATCGCGAAGGATTTCTGGGGCGGGAATACCGATAATGCGCAGGGGAGGCCCCACGGGTTGTCCGGAGGCATCGCGCTTCTGCCACTTCTTGGCCAGCTCGCGCAAGATTCGCCGCACCTCATTGCTGATCCAGAAGTCGGGGTGCTCGGCGTTTCGTTGCGCGTGGAACAGCACAGTGTTTTCGTTGGCGAAACAGGCCACGATATCCACGTGTCCCCGGGTGCCAAACTCGTCGTAGTCGCGCGTGAGTCCGCGGGGCAACCAGACGAATCGCTGAACACCGAGGGTTCGCCGCAGCTCGTTCTCAACGTCCTTCTTTGTCCAGTCGGGGTTGCGGCCCGGATCGAGTTGCACGGTTTCGGTGAGCAGTATTGTTCCCGCTCCGTTAACGTGAATGCCGCCGCCCTCGTTCACGAGGGGCGAGGCGATGACGTCAACGCCCGTTGCCTTGGCCAGCTTGGTGGCAATGAGATTGTCATTGCTCCACGAGGCCCAATCTTGAGAACCCCAGCCGTTGAAGACCCAGTTGACGGCACTCACTGTCTTACCGGGAGTGCGCACAAACGTCGGGCCGATGTCACGCATCCACGCGTCGTCGAGTTTCGCCGTGAGAATGTTGACGCGTTCATCCAGATACTCGAGCGCAATCTCGACGTCAGACTTGGG
This sequence comes from uncultured Microbacteriaceae bacterium, assembly GCA_903915075.1. Classification (GTDB taxonomy): domain Bacteria; phylum Actinomycetota; class Actinomycetes; order Actinomycetales; family Microbacteriaceae; genus UBA963. The sequence continues at coordinate 2,233 of CAIWRM010000090.1, read as the reverse complement.
CACAACCATCGTGACCGGTTCGAAAGGCACGATCGCATTGGCCACCGCAGCCCAGGCCGTGCGCGCCGTGCGCGCCTCGCGCGCGGTTTCGCCGAGCGTGTAGCCGTTTGCGGGCCACGCCATCCAGGTTCGATCGTGGGCGTCCCATTCTGCCGGCATACGACCGCCCTTGGGGCGAACTTCGTTCATGGGGCTCCTCGCACGTCGTCTTCAGTCTGCCCCACCCGTCGGCAAAGCGCGAGAAGTTTTCTCTACTTGCGACACGCCGAACCGACAAATTCCCACAAAATCTTTTGTCCGCGGTTTTCCGCGATTTTTCAAGGAAAACTGACCGCGCGGTGCGGGTTTCCTCCCAAAACAATGAAAAACACTAGATGTAGTGGAATGACACAGGTGTCATTCCCGGTATATAGTGGAAGTCCACCGCAAAGATGCGGAAGAGAAACCGGAAAACCCGGATCTCGACATCAGATTTAGCAGGAGGCATCATGGAATTCGACAGCAACGACAACGTAGGTGGTTACGCAGTTCCCGTAGACCCAATGGATCTGTTGCAGTGTGACAGCTGCCAGTAGGCACAATTTTTTGATCGGCTGAGCCGATTTAGTGAAAGCCCCGGCCTCGTCCGGGGCTTTCACCTTGTCCGGGCGAGGGCGACAGGAGAGCCTTTCTTGCGGTGGGGCAATATCGTAGGTGCATGGCCACGCAATCGAAGAGCTCTGTGTCGAGCACTCTTCAGAGGTACTCGGGCCCCTACGCGTTCTCGTGGCAGGTCGGCCTCATGGTTCTCGTTCCCCTGAGCGTGGGCACGGCCCTGGCTGACGTCGATCGCACGGCGACCGACTGGTGGCCCTGGATACTTGTTGCCACGAGATCGTTTGTTGTGGCCATGGGCGTCTTTATGCTCCTCGGTCTTCTGTTTCGAGCTATCCCCCAGGGTTGGGTGCGGACAGTCCTCGTCTTTCTCTCGTTCGGAGTGGTTGAAGCGGGTAGGGCGGTTGTCGTTCAACGACTCGCCGTGTGGGATAACCTCGCCGTCGACCATCTGCTCGTGTTTCGACTCGCAGCCGGATTCACCACCGGCCTCGCGCTGTTCGCCCTCGCGTCCATCGTGGTGAACGATGCCAAGTTGTATCGGGCAGAGATGCAGACCCTGCAGCGGCAAGACGGGCGGTTACGAAACCTTCTCGCCCGAAGTGTTGCTGAACGCGCCGCCGTCCGCGCGGAGTTGTTGCGCGGGGTTCGTGAGACAGTCGATGAAGCGATTCGGGCCGTCTTGCGACCACATCGCAAACACGCCAGTGCGCAAGAGGTGGTCGACACACTCATTGGTCTCTCCGATGGCGTTATTCGTCCCCTCAGTCACGACCTGCACGAGAACCCACGAAACTTTCCTGAAGCGCCCTTGTCTCCACGTCCAGCACGAATCAGTGTCCGCGATGTCCTCTCGTTCTCCACTCTGGCGCGTCCCTATCGCCCTCTGGTCACGAGCGTGTTTGCCGTGCTCCTAGCAGCTCCGCCACTGTTTTTCGGTCTCGGCTTGTGGCTCGGCACGCTGGCCACCGCAGTGCTGGCGGCGTCGATTTTTGCCTTCTTGGGTCTGGGTTGGCTCGACGCACGGCGCCGCTACGCGCGCCTGCACCTCGCAGTTCGCGTGCTGCTGATGACGCTGACCTTTCTGGCGCTGGGCCTCACCCTCGGTTCGGCGTTCTTGCTGCTTAACGTGTGGTCGAGCGGTTTTTCCTGGTCCAACATCATTTACACGACCGCACTGAGCCTCGTGATCTGTTGGCTGGTGGTGCTCCCCGCGGGAATCCATGCCGCACGGCAGCAGGTTCTGCGTGATTCTGAAAGCGTGAACAAGCAGTTGCGCTGGGAACTGGCTCGGGCAAACGCGCTTGTCTGGCAGGAGCAGCAGGAACTCTCCACCGCGCTTCACCGCGATATTCAGGGCACGCTGCTGGCGTCGGCGTTTCGACTCAAGCAGGTGATTGAAACTGGAGGAGACTCGGGTGCGGCCATTGATGAGATCCGCACCATCCTCGGAGACAGCGTCAACAACTTGCAAGCAACCGGCGGTCCGGAGACCTTGCACCATGTTTTTGCGGAACTCGTCGATCGATGGACGGGTGTTCTCGAGATCCGAACGTCCTACTCGGGAACGACACGTGCCGTGATTGAAAAGGATCGCGTGGTCATGCGGGCACTTCGCGACATCGCGAGTGAGTTTGCG
>CAIWRM010000089.1 GCA_903915075.1 uncultured Microbacteriaceae bacterium | reverse complement strand
CGCTAAACGCGAGGACATTGCGCGCTCGGCACTCATCCTCACGCCCACGGGTCATCATGAACTTGTGGCGGCCGCTGATGCCCCCGACGCCCCCGTGGGTGAACTCGCTCGCTACGTTTACGAACCCAATGGCGCGGTGATTCGGGCGCATCTCATCGGCGACGTGGCACGCAGTCTCGGCGGCCACATGATCGACGCGAGCATCGCCTACATCTCGACCGAAACGGCCTCACCCACACCCTTTGCGCGTGGCTACGAAGTGCTCGCGACAACGACGGTTGATGCGAAGGCCATCTCACGTGCGCTCGCCACGCACGACATGGGCCGGGTCGAAATTAAGAAACGCGGCATCGATATCGACCCCGCGGAATTCCGCAAAAAACTCACCCTCACGGGCTCAGACGACGGCGTGGTCATTCTCACCCGCGCGGGCACACGACGAGTGGCGCTGATTGCGAGCCGCATCGAGAACCTCAGTTAGCTCAGCGCATCCTCATGGCGGAAAAAGCGTTCACAAAAATCAGCGGAAACAGGATGGCGAGCAGCACGATAGTGAACACGGCGAGCACCGAGAGCCCAAGCAGGCAGTAGCCCACGATGATGCCGGCGAGCGCAAAGCCGCGACCGGACTCTCCGGTTCGCTTAATCTGGCTGAAGCCAATGTGGCTGAGCACGATTCCGGGAATCAGCGTGATGCCAACGGCCACACTCGACAGGCTCAAGATAAACCCGACGAGCGCCATGGTGTTGAGCGGAGCGGTGGACATGGTGCTGGGCGTGGTTGCCGGAGGATTCGTCATGTCTCAAGACTACGTCTGGTTGACGACATGCAGAACGCCCGCCATTTCTGACGGGCGTTCTGTGCGATAAAGCTAAGAGGCTTTAGCCCAATTGAGAGGTGACGCCCTGCACCACTCCAATTGCAGCTGCAAAGAAGATGATAGCCACGATGGCAATGATGACCTGGATGATGGCAAAGAGCAAGCCGGCGTAGCCCGTGACAATTCCCGTAATGGCGAGACCGCGACCACCTTCGTTGCTCGTCTTGATTTGCTTCATGGCGATGTGGCTGCAGATGACACCGGCAAGGGCAAAGAGACCAAACCAACCATACACACCAGGGATCCAGCCCACGCTAAGCGAGAGAACGAGTCCCAGGAGCGACAAAATCATTCCGACGAGGGCCAGGACATTCATCTTGGCCGGAGTTGCGTTAGACATTTAATTCCTTTCGAGATTGAGCGACGGCAAGTTTGACGCCACCTCAACTGTGGCAGGGCATGGGTCGGGTGTCAACGTTACTTGACTCTTGTTCCCAAAAATGACGGCGAAGACTGTTATTGCACGTGAACGAGCGTCGCGGGAAGTGTTGAGTCAGCCCCAAAATCGAGCGACGAGGCAGGTCGCCCGGCCATAATCAGCTCGGCGCCGAGTGCGGCAATCATGGCACCGTTGTCGGTGCACAGACTGAATTCGGGGATGCGCAGGTCGATTCCGGCCGCACTGGCGCGTTGTTCGGCGACCTCACGCAACCGGCGGTTAGCGGTGACTCCCCCGCCCAAAAGGAGTCGCGGAACACCCAAGTCTTCGCACGCGGCGATGGCCTTCGCCGTGAGCACATCAACAACGGCTTCGCGAAAGCTGGCCGCCACGTCTGCGGCGGGCACGGGCTCGCCGGCATCCCGCCGAATCTCCACCCAGCGTGCCACCGACGTCTTGAGTCCCGAGAACGAAAAATCGTAGCGATGCGCGTCCATGTCTTTGGGCAGTGTGAGTCCGCGGGGAAAGCGGATGGCCGTGGGATCACCCTCAGCGGCGAGTCGATCAATCTCGGGCCCGCCGGGATAGGGCAGCCCCAGGATGCGCGCCACCTTATCGAAGGCCTCTCCCGCAGCGTCGTCGATAGTTTCACCAAGGAGCTCGACATCGCTCACCATGTTGCGCACGAGCAGCAGCGAGGTGTGTCCGCCCGAGACGAGTAGTGCGATGGCCGGCATCTCAAACGGGCCCTCCGGCCCGAGCACATCGGCACCCACGTGACCCACGAGGTGGTTCACCGCGTAAATGGGCTTGTTGAGTGCCACGGCGAGCGCTTTGGCCGCGCCAATGCCGACCATGAGCGCTCCGGCAAGACCCGGTCCGCTGGCCACGGCAACGGCATCGATGTCGGCGAGCGACACCCCAGCCGTCGCCACGGCCTCGCGAATGGCGGGCTGGAGGGCTTCCAGGTGTGCGCGGGCAGCCACTTCGGGCACCACGCCGCCGTAGCGCGCGTGCTGCTCCATCGATGACGAGATCACGTTGGCCAACAGTTGTCGGCCCCGAACAATCCCCACGCCCGTCTCGTCGCAACTCGATTCAATGCCAAGAACCAGTGGGCTCGCGCGATTACTCACCTCGGGCAGAAAACTCTTAGCGTCGCTCAACACGCGCCCTCCATCTCGTCTTCCGGCGACTGAGTGCCCGGGCGCCCCGACGGACCCAGATCGCAGCGCATGGTGACGGCATCCACGGCATCGGGTTGGTAGTAGCCGGCGCGCACGCCCACGGGGATGAAACCGAGATCGCGATACAGCGCCTGCGCGCTCTCATTGTCGGCGCGAACCTCGAGAAAGACGCGTGTGGCGTGACGTCGCCGGGCTTCGGCCATGAGTTCGGTCATCATCTCGCGCGCGATGCCCTGACCGCGCATGTCGGGCGCAACGGCAATCGTCTGGATGTCGCCGTCACCGGAGCCGGGTGGGCACAAGAGCCCGGCGTACGCCACCACAACGGGTGCACGAGCCAACTCCGCCACGAGGTACCGGCAGTTGGGGTTGGTCATCTCGGCGCGCATCATCTCGCGCGGCCACGCGTCGGTGCCAAAAATGCTCGACTCCATGGCCATCACGGCATCGAGGTCATCTTCGCGCGCATCGCGCACAACGGCGAGACCACTCACTGCACGACTCGCTTGGGTCCGGCCGACAGTGTGACATCGGGTGAGCGCAGATAGAGCGGCTCGAAGTTGCGCACAATCCCCGCGGAACGCTCGGCCAAGGCCACGAGGGCAAGGTCGACGGCCGACACCCCGGTGGCTTCTGTCTGAGCGGCTGCGGCAGTCAGGTTCTCAGGCTTCGCCACGGCGGGACCTGCCACCCGAACGGGCAGACCGTTGGCGAAACCGGAATACTCCGACCAATAGACCTCTTTGCGGCGCGCGTCGGTGACCACGCGCAGGCTGTTCGTGAACGATTCCGGACCGCTCGAAACGTAAGAAGCCCGGGCAATGGCGTCGTGACTCACCGTCGACAGAAGGGGAACATTGCGGGCGGTGGCAAATGCGACGGCGGCAGCGAGTCCCACGCGCAGCCCGGTGAAGGGGCCGGGACCCACGCCGGCCGCGACGAGGGTGACATCGGCGGCAGAGATGCCAGCCTCAGCAAGCACGCGCGCGATGCCTAAGCCAACCACCTCGGCGTGACGCATCGTGTCGGATGTATCGTGCCGGGCCAGCAGCTCACCATCGAGTGACACCAGAGCAACGCTGGTGCCCGCCGACGTATCAATCGCGAGAATCACCACGTCACCCCCGCCCAACGTTCGCCCACAGCTCGAATGGTCACTTTGCGCGGTTCCACATCCCGTTCGATGTCGGTGACGCCGTCGTCGAGGCCGGAACCACTGCGCGCCCCGTGCGGACGATCAATATCGATCTCCAGGCGCTCCGGCGCCAAAGCCTCAACCAT
>CAIWRM010000088.1 GCA_903915075.1 uncultured Microbacteriaceae bacterium | reverse complement strand
CGGCGACGCGGGGACGAAACCTCCACGGTTTCGGGGGTGAGCTGAGAGCGTACGGGAGGCGTGCGAGGGTCTCCGCGCCGCGCATCCCCAGCGACTGCCCGCGAACGGCGACCATAGATGAGCGTTGACGAGTCGAGCAACCAGGGCACGAGCGCAATCGATACGCCCTTTTGCATCATGAGCTTGTTGCGCATGCGGTTGGCGCGGTGGTTGTGCAGCAGATGCTCCCACCAGTGCCCCACGATGTACTGGGGCAGGTAGATCGTCACAATCTCGCTACCGTGCTCCTTCTGGTGCTTGCGGATGTGTTCGATGAGCGGCCACGAAAGGTCGCGATAGGGAGAGCTGATGATGCGGAGCGGAACGTGGATGTTCCAGCGAATCCAGTCAAGTTCGAGTTGGGCTGTTGCCATCTCGCTGACGGAAATGTGCACGGCTTCGAGACTGTCGTGCCTGCCCGAGATGGCGTAGTCGAGAGCCTTCAAGGCGGGTTTTTGCATCTTGCCCACCAGCACGATGGCGTGGTCGCCCTTCGCGCCGAACGTCGTCTCGGCATCCACGGCAACCTCGCGAGTCACGTCACGGTAGTAGCGGTTCACGCCGATCATGAGGAAGTAAAGGATCGGCATGGCGATAAACACGAGGTACGCACCGTGTGTGAACTTCGTGATGGTCACCACGATAAGAACTGTCGACGTAAAGACTGCGCCCGTGATGTTGATCGCCAAACTTGCGCGAATGTTCCTGGTTTTCTCGGGCTTCGTTCGCAGAAGCCGAATCCAGTGCCTCACCATTCCGGATTGCCCGAGGGAAAACGACAGAAATACGCCGATGATGTACAGCTGAATGAGGGTGGTGAGGTTGGCTTGGAAGGCGACCAGAATCCCGATGGCCACAAGTGCGAGTGCGATGACTCCGTTTGAGTAAATGAGCCGGTCGCCGCGGTTTTCGAGCGCCTTCGGGGCGTAACCGTCGCGAGCCAAGACGCCGCCCAGCAGGGGGAAGCCGTTGAAAGCCGTGTTTGCTGCCAGCAGGAGAATGAGGGCGGTTCCTGCCTGAACCACAAAGAAGAGGATGGAGTTGTTGCCGAACGTCGCCGCCGCGATCTGAGCGATGAGGGATCGCTGTGGCTCGGTCTCGCAATTGGCAAAGCCCACCAGGTGACAGGCGTTCTCCGCGTACTTGACCCCAGAAATCAGGGCCATGGTGACCAGTCCGGCAAACAGGGTGATAGCGATTCCGCCCATCATGAGCAGCGTCGTGCGTGCGTTGTTCACCTTGGGTGCGCGGAACGCGGGCACACCGTTGGCAATTGCCTCCACGCCGGTCAGCGCAGAACACCCACTGGCAAACGCTCTCAAGAGCAGGAGCACGATGGCGGCTTGGGCAATGCTTTCGCCCTGAACGCCGAACCCGGCGGTTTCGGCCACTGGTGCGTCGCCCATGATGGTGCGCACGAGGCCCACCACGATCATCAGCACCACGCTGCCAATAAAAAGATACGTGGGGATGGCGAACGCCTTACCCGACTCGCGAATCCCGCGAAGGTTCATTGCGGCCAGAATCACCACAAAACCGACGGCAATCCAAACCCGCCACGGATTGAGGAACGGGAGGGCCGAAATGATGTTGTCAACGCCAGCCGCCACGGAAACGGCAACCGTCATCACGTAGTCAACGAGCAGGGCCGAAGCCACGACGACGCCGGCTTTCTCGCCGAGGTTCTTGTACGCCACTTCGTAGTCGCCACCACCCGACGGGTAGGCCTTGATGAGTTGACGGTAGCTGAGCACCACCACGGTCATGAGCAAGATCACGCAGGCGGCAATCCAGGGAGCAAAGCTGAGAAACGATAATCCACCGATGAGCAGGATCAACACGATTTCCTGCGGAGCGTAAGCAACAGACGACAACGCGTCGCTCGCAAAAATGGGCAAGGCAATCTTCTTGGGCAGAAGCTCGCCCGTGAGTTGTTTGGTGGGCAGCGGGTCGCCAATGATGAAGTTCTTGGCCGACTTAATCTCGTCGGGCGCAGCATCCTTCTTCTTTGGGCTCACGAGGTGTGACACTACTCCTCGGGAGCGACGCGACCAAACGCCTTTCTTTGTCCTCTCTCAGAGAAATCACATTTTCACCTCTCGGCAACCTGTCAGACTCGGGTCATGTTTCTTCTTGCCAAGGCCAGCATGCGTAATCGCGCTCTCATCGCCCTCATCACCGTCATCGTCGCGGTATTTGGCGGGCTTGCCCTTTCGGGCCTGAAGCAGGAGCTCGCTCCGTCGATTCAGTTCCCCCAGCTGGCCGTTCTGTCCACCTATCCCGGGGCCGCTCCCGACGTGGTGAACCAGGATGTCTCGTCTGTTCTTGAAGCTGCCATTGCGGGCGTTCCCAACGTCGACAACACCACGGCCACCTCGAGCACCAACCTCAGCCTGATCTCGGTGTCGTTTGTCTACGGCACCGACCTTCTGCTCAGCGAGCAGAAGATCAACCAAGCCATCAGTCGCGTCAAATCGCAGCTTCCGGATGGCGTCGACCCCCAGGTGATTACCGGATCTCTGGGCGATTTCCCCATCATGCAGGTGGCTGTCTCGGCCGACGTTGACAACCTCACGCTTGCCAACGACCTGCGCAACTCCACCGTTCAGAAGATCAAGGATCTTGTCGGTGTGCGCAACGTTGAACTCATTGGTGCCCCCAAGCAGCGCGTCGTCATCACACCAGACCTCGCCACCATGCAGGCCAACGGCATTAGCGTGGGCGACCTCAAGACCACGCTCGACAGCAACGGACTGTTGATTCCCGGTGGACTCATCACCGAGAATGACACCACGCTGTCGATCCAGATCGGTGAGCGCCTCGCGAGCACCGAAGCAATTGCGGCGCTGCCCATCGCGGTCGCCACGTCGACGGGAATCAAGACCATCGGCGAGGTGGCCACCGTGTCGCTCGCGCAAGATCCCCAGACAACCATCTCGCGGGTCAACGGAAAACCGGCGCTCTCCTTGGCAATCACCAAGTTGCCGACGGCAAACACGGTGGATGTGTCGAAGGCGGTTAACGCCCTCTTGCCGGAGCTGGAATCGTCACTGGGCAATAACGCCACATTCACGGTCGTTTTTGACCAGGCCCCCTTCATCGAGAAGTCCATTGAGTCGCTGACTCAAGAGGGTCTGCTCGGCCTCATCTTCGCCGTCATCATCATTCTGGTCTTCCTCATGTCAGTGAGATCCACCATCGTGACGGCCATCTCTATTCCTACGTCGGTTCTCATCACCTTCATTGGTCTGCAGTCCGCCAACTACACCCTGAACATCCTCACGCTGGGTGCCCTCACGATTGCCATTGGCCGCGTCGTTGACGACTCGATCGTGGTTATCGAAAACATCAAGCGTCGTCTTGTTCCCGGTATCGACAAAGAGAAGGTCATTGTCGACGCCGTGCGCGAGGTTGCCGGCGCGGTGACCGCGTCTACCGCAACCACTGTGGCCGTATTCCTCCCCATTGCGTTTGTGAGCGGTGTCACGGGTGAGCTGTTCCGGCCCTTTGCACTGACCATCACCATTGCCCTCGTGGCCTCGCTCCTGGTGTCGCTCACCATCGTTCCCGTGCTGGCCTACTGGTTCCTTCGCCCCACCGGCGAATGGAAGCTGAAGCGCTTGGCTCGCAAGGGACTCAGCGATTCCGCTCAGGCCAAGGAAATCGAGGCCGAGCAGGCTTCGGGCGAAGAGAAGCCCGGCTTGCTGCGGCGCGGATATCAGCCCATCCTCAACTGGACCCTCAAATACAGCGCCCTCACCCTGGTGCTCGCTATCGCTGTTTTGGGTGGAACCGTTGCCCTGGTTCCCTTCATGAAGACAAACTTCCTGGGTTCGTCGGGACAAAACACTTTCACGGTCACCCAAGAGATTCCTGCCGGCTCATCGCTGGACGCACAAGACGCACAGTCCGTCAAGGTGCAACAGGCCCTCGCCGACACCCCTGGCGTGTCAATTGTTCAGGCGTCTGTGGGATCCAGCGGCAACGCGCTCCGCGACGCATTTGTGGGCGGAGGCGACACCAAGATCACGTATTCGGTGACGACAGACGCATCTCTCAACCAAGAGCTCATTCAGGCCGATGCACGAACCAACATTGCCAAGGTCGTTCCTATCGACTCCATCACTGTTGCGTCGAGCAGTGGTTTCGGGGGCAGCTCCGATATCGCGTTGCGGATTACGGCACCGTCGGCCGAGAAGCTCACCGAGGCCACGGAAACCGTAGCCACCGCGATGCGCGACCTGTCGGCGGTGAAGCAGGTGGGAACCAACCTCAGTGCGTCGCGGCCGTTCATCTCTGTCTCGGTGGATCGCGATAAGGCAGCCGCTGCCGGCTATAGCGAGGTAGCCCTGGCCGCCGTGGTTTCGGCGCAGACGCGTCCCGGTTCGGTCGGCACCGTGGAAATTGACGGATCCCTTCTGAACGTTTACATCGCCTACGATTCGCCGCCGGCGACCCTCGCCGAACTACAGGCGCTCGAGATTCCCACGGCGCGCGGACCGGTTCGCCTGGACACTCTGGCGACCATCGGCCTCGCCGACGGTCCCACTACCGTTACGACGGTCAAGGGTCAGCGCAGCGCCACGGTTACGGTGACACCAAACAGCGCCGACCTCGGCACGGCCAGCGCTGCTGTTAGCCAGGCGCTCGCCAAGATCGACCTCCCGGCCGGTACGGCAGCAACCGTAGGTGGCGCAACCTCAGACCAGCAGACAGCGTTTACTCAGTTGGGTCTTGCCCTCCTCGCCGCCATCCTGGTGGTCTACGTGATCATGGTGGCAACGTTCCGATCGTTGCTTCAGCCGCTGCTGTTGCTGGTGTCGATTCCTTTCGCCGCCACGGGCGCTATCGCGCTTCAGGTGGTCACCGGCATTCCTCTGGGCGTTGCGTCGCTCATCGGTGTTCTGATGCTCGTGGGAATCGTGGTGACCAACGCCATCGTTCTCATCGACCTGGTCAACCAGTACCGGCGCAAGGGACTTCCCGTTCGGGAGGCCCTTATTGAGGGAGCTGGGCGTCGACTCCGACCAATTCTCATGACGGCCCTGGCGACCGTGTTCGCTCTCCTGCCCTTGGGCCTCGGCCTCACGGGTTCGGGAGGCTTTATCTCGCAGCCGCTCGCCATCGTCGTCATTGGTGGACTCATTTCGTCCACCGTGCTCACGCTGGTCGTGCTCCCCGTTCTCTACAACCTTGTTGAGGGATCGCGCGAACGGCGTCGTGCCAAGCGCGCCACAAAGCGCGCCACCGGTGGAAAGCGCGCCACAAAGCGCGCCACCGGTGGAAAGCGCGCCAACAGCGGCAAGCGAGCCGCTACGGGCAAGGTAGAGGGCATTCCGGCGCCCATGGCCGACTAGTGTCCTCGGCCCTTCGGGGTCCGGCGTACAGAGAAGAAGTGAACGCGAATCGCCTCCATCACACCGCGGTGGGGGCGATTCGCGCATTTGCGGGTACACTGGGGAGGTCGGTTGCATGACGCCCGCGCGTTTAGCGGTTTTGTGTGAGTCAGGTTGGCCGAGAAAGTAGCCACTGTTTCGCAGCAGAAACACGCATCGCATATTCATACGAAAGCAGTTCGTCATGCCCAAATCTTCCACGGGTGCTCGTGCGCCCAAAAACTACGATCCTCGTTTCGCTCCGAAAAAAGCCAAGCCTCGACACAAGTCGGCCGGCGCGGGAACCCCTGAAACGGCCGATTCTGGTGAGCGTTCCGGTTCGCGCTTCGGCGCTCGAGCGGGTGGGCCCAAGTCAGCCGCGCGCAGCGGTGCGTCATCAGGCGCACCAGCTAAACGCGCACCCAAGGCCGGCGGCTTTACCGGTTCGCGCGATGATCGCGACGATCGTCCGCGCACCGGTCGTGCCGAACGCGACACACGTGCCCCCAGCGGCCCCCGTGCGGAGCGTCGCGCCGCCGAATTTGGCGATCGCCGGGAGACCCGCGACCGCGACGACAGTCGTGAGCGCGGTGCCGGATATGACCGCAGCGCCGGCCGTGACCGCGACAATCGCACCACTGATTCCCGTGGCCGCGATGAGCGCGAGCCCCGTGACTATCGCGGGCGTGACGGTGCCGAGCGTCCGGCCCGTGGCCGCGACGACCGACCTCGCACGGATCGTTTTCGCGACGACCGACCTCGCACCGACCGCTCACGCGACGAACGTGATGACCGCCGTCCGGCTGCTCGCACCGACCGTGACGAGCGCGGCCCCTCGCGTTTCACTCGCGATGACCGATCACGCACGGACCGACCACGCACGGAGCGTCCGGTGCGCGCAGACCGCGATGACCGGTCGCGTAACGATCGATTCCGGGATGACCGCGACGCGCGCCCCCGTGGCCGTGACCGCGACGACCGCGATCAGCGCTCGGGCGGCTTTACGCCCCCCGAGGATGTTGTGCTCGACCGTCTCGACGCGGCCGTTGTTGCGCCCGAAGACATGGACGGCATCTCGTTTGGCGACCTCGGCCTCGGCGACAACATTTGCCGCCAGCTGGCTCAGCTCGGCGCCGCCAGCCCGTTCCCCATTCAAGCTGCCACAATCCCCATCATCCTGACCGGTCGCGACGTACTGGGTCGCGGTCGAACGGGATCGGGCAAGACCATCGCTTTCGGCGCACCGCTGGTTGAGCGTCTGCTCGCTGACGGACCCACCGGCCGCAAGCAGGGTCGTCCCGCCCGCGCGCTGATCATGGCGCCGACGCGGGAGCTGGCCATGCAGATCGACCGCACGGTTCAGCCCATCGCCCGCTCGGTGGGGCTGTTCACCACCACGATCTACGGCGGTGTGCCCCAGCACAAGCAGGTGCTCAGTCTGCGCAAGGGTGTCGACATCCTCATTGCCACGCCCGGCCGCCTTGAAGACCTTGTTGAGCAGCGCATGATCGATCTGTCGCACATCAGCATCACGGTGTTGGATGAGGCCGATCACATGTGCGACCTCGGGTTCCTGGAACCTGTTCAGCGCATTCTGCGCCAGACCGATCCCGACGGACAGCGCCTGTTGTTCTCGGCCACACTCGACTCCGGGGTGTCCACCATCGTCAAGGAGTTCCTCAACGATCCGGGCATCTACGAGGTGTCTGGCGAAGACCAGGACTCGGCCACCATTGATCACAAGGTGTTCACGGTGGAATCGCGCGACAAGGTAGAGATTATTGCCGAGCTGGCAGCGCACTCCGAAAAGGTGCTCGTGTTCACGCGCACCCGGGCGTTCGCCGACATGCTTGCCGACGGGCTCGACGATCGCGGCGTGCCCGCCACGAGCCTGCACGGTGACCTCAACCAGGCCAAGCGCACGCGCAACCTGGAGCGCCTCAGCAGCGGTCGCGTCCACGTGCTGGTGGCCACCGACGTCGCCGCACGCGGAATCCACGTCGATGATGTGGACCTCGTGGTTCAGGCCGATCCGCCAGACGACTACAAGTCGTACATGCACCGCGCTGGCCGCACCGGTCGTGCGGGTCGCGAGGGCACCGTTGTCACGCTCATCCCCAAGGCGCGTCAGCGCCGCATGAACGAGCTGCTCGAACGTGCGGGAATCACAGCTCCCGCTGTGGCCGTGCGCCCGGGCGATGACGCCATCGTCAACCTCTTGGGGTGATAAAGCGGCCTGTCTAGCCCAGGGCCAACATGGCCACGGCGCCAAGAGCAAGAACCAAACCCACGCCCTGCACGAGAGACAGTCGTTCCTTCAGGAAAATCGTGGCAAGGAGAATCGTGCCGGCGGGATACATGGCAACCACGACAGAAACAATGGCCAGTTCGCCACTTCGTAACGCAGCGAGTATCAGGACGTCGCCACCGGCCTGAGAGAGACCCGTGGCGACGGCGAACCAGATGCCGAGGCGCCAGTTGAGTTTTCCGCTGTCCCCAGAAGTGATGTCGGTGCCCCCCGCGTGGGCTGGCCGACGCGTGCGCGCCCAGAACCAGAGAGCCGAAAAACCAACGACAACGGTCAACACGACAGCGCCGGCCGAACGACTCGCAACGAAGGGCACGACTCCGCTCGTATCGGGAGTCAAGGAGAGCACGATGAGGTATCCCCCGATGAGCGTGCCGGAGATGACGGCGAAGAGAACCCCCCGGATTCCCGGCCGCCGCACATTCTCTTCACGAATAATCGCAATCAGTACAACGGCGACGAGAGCAATTCCCAAGGCGATGTAGTCGATAACCGACAATTGGGTTCCACTAGCAAAATCCCAGATAACGGGCACAAGGGCCGCGACCAAAGCGCCCAGCGGAGACAGAATGCTCATGGGCCCGATCGCCAGGCTGGCAAAGAGGAACACCATTGCCACAGACAACAGGAGTCCGGACAGGGCTCCTAACAGGAGCGCGTCGGGTGTTGCCTGACGCCCCCAATCGCCCCCTGTGGCGAAGAAATATCCCGCGAAGCCGATGGCACCGACCGGCATGGAAAGCCACGTGACGCGAAGCGAGCCCACGTGCTTGGCGCCGAGACCACCAAAGAAATCGGTTGCTCCCACCACTATGGCGCCGATGAAACCGAGGACTACAGAGAGCATGATATTGAGCATAGGCTTATCTCGCGCCCGTTGAATCAGGGTGAACCCCATTCGTGAGAAGGATGAACATGGTCCAGATCAAGAGAAAACCCGTACCCGCCGCGGATGTGCGCGGGGGAGGCTCGCCCCACGTTGACGTGGCGGCACTTGGCAGTCAGCTCCTCGGGCGCTGGGCCGACATCCGCATTGCTTCTCGGGCGCTCGCCGCTGACCCGGCCATGCAGGGCGTTCTGGGGCTGAGCAAGGAAGAGCACCGGGAACGCGCTCTGGGACAACTTAAGTACCTAGTGAAGAACGGACAGGTCAAACTGGCTTTTCCGGCCGAGTACGGCGGACTCGCCGACCACGGCGGCAACCTTGCCGCGTTTGAAGAACTGGTCGCCGCCGACCCGTCGCTGCAAATCAAGAGCGGTGTTCAGTGGGGGCTCTTCGGTGCGGCCATCATGCACCTCGGCACTGCGGAACACCACAAGCGATGGCTCGCCGACGCCATGTCGCTCAAGCTTCCGGGCATCTACGCCATGACCGAAACGGGCCACGGCTCCGACGTGGCATCGATTGCCACGACCGCTGAGTACGACCCGAAGAGCCAAGAGTTTG
>CAIWRM010000087.1 GCA_903915075.1 uncultured Microbacteriaceae bacterium | reverse complement strand
CCGCGCGACGAGGATCCCTCAGGCTAGTTCGGCAACTCAAAGCGTTGGCGGGCCACGGGCACAATGAGTCCGTCGTCAATCAGACTGATCAGTGCGCGGTCGCGCTGGGTGGCCTCTGGCCAGGCACGCTCGAGTTCGGCGCGGGTCACCGGCCCGCTTGCCGAGCGCAACACCGCGAGGAGCGCCCCGCGGGCCTGCCGATCGCTGCCGGCATAGCGCGCTTGCTTCGTGGCCCCGCGTGCCCCGGTATCGGGGTAGCCGGCAGCCCGCCAGGCGCACGTTTGGGCGAGGGGACACTCGGCACACAGCGGAACCCGCGCGGTGCACACTCGCGCCCCGAGCTCCATCATGGCGGCGTTGAACTCGGGTGACCGGGCAGGTGGCGGCATGAGCGCGCGCATGTCTGAGTGGTCACGCGGCGCCGAGGGCGACCCCTGATCGGACTGGCCGTGATGCCACCGGGCAATCACGCGGCGCACGTTTGTGTCGACCACGGGTTCGTGGGCCCGGAAGGCAAACACCGCCACGGCTCTCGCCGTGTAGGGACCAATGCCGGGTAACGACTCAAGCTGGCCCACATCGCTCGGAACTCTTCCATCGAAGGATTCCGTGATGGTCACGGCACACGCGTGCAGCCAGAGGGCCCGCCGTGGGTAGCCCAGGTTTGCCCAGGCGCGCACGGCCTCGCCCGCGGGCGCGGCGGCCAGGGCGGCGGGAGTCGGCCACCGCTCCATCCAGTTGAGGTACGGCGCGATAACACGTGCTGCGGGAGTTTGCTGCAACATGAATTCGCTCACGAGAACGCCCCACGGCGAGACGTCATCGCCGCGCCACGGCAGCGCACGCCCCTCGCGGGCAAACCACGCGCGAACCTGATCCGCGGCATTCTCGTGAGCCACGCTGTGAGCCTAAACCACGCGGGCAAGCGATAATCGAAGGCGTGGCTTCCCCCTCTTTCACCGCTCCGGGCATTCTGCTCGTCGACAAGGCGCCGGGTCTCACCAGCCACGATGTTGTCTCGCGTCTGCGACGCATTCTGTCAACCCGACGCGTGGGGCACGCGGGTACGCTCGACCCCATGGCGACCGGCCTTCTGGTGATGGGCGTCAACGGCGCAACTCGGCTTCTGACGTTTTTCGTCGGCCTCGACAAGACCTATACCGCGACCATTCGACTCGGTGAATCCACCACCACGGATGATGCCGAGGGTGAGGCGCTCGGCAAAGCGCCGAGCGAACAGCTCGCTCGCGTAACGGGCACAGACATTGAGTCGGCCGCTTCCACACTCACGGGCGACATCATGCAGGTGCCGAGTGCTGTGAGCGCTATCAAGGTCGATGGCAAGCGCGCGTATACGCGCGTGCGCGAGGGCGAAGCCGTCGCTCTCGAGCCCCGTCCTGTCACGGTGTCGCGGTTCGACATCACGGCCGTGCGTCGAACGGATGACGGTATCGATGTCGACGTGGTCGTGGATTGTTCGTCGGGAACCTACATCCGCGCTCTCGCTCGCGACCTCGGGTTTCGTTTGGGAGTGGGTGGTCATCTCACGGCACTGAGGCGCACTCGGGTGGGCCCGTTCGACATCGCCGACGCCCTGGTGCTGGACGACAGCCTGGCTTCCGACGACGCGACGAGCCTCACGTCCGCGCGTCTCCTGGAACCCGCGGATGCGGCCGGCCGCATCTTTCCGCGGTGGCAGCTTGACGTGGACGAGGACGAACACCTGCGCCACGGCCGGGCTGCTCAACTCACCGCCCCGGGTGAGGGTCGGTTCGCTGCAATATCGTCCGAAGGTAGGCTGAGAGGGCTCGTTGACGCTAGTGCCGAGCGAGTTCGCATCCTCTTCAACATGTCTCAGGAGTCGCCGTGATCGAGTGGTTTCTCTGGGTGCAACTGGCTGTTGCCGTTGCCGGTGGCACGCTGGCCATCATCCTCGGCCTCGTGGGCTGGCGACCGAACGACCTCACCATGGGCTTTGCCGGCGTTATCGAACTCCTCCTCATCGTGCAGTTGGCTGTCACCATTTCGGCGCCACTCACCGGCAATCAGCCCACGGGCAGTCTCATCGAGTTCTACCTCTATCTGATCACCGCCCTTCTCATTCCGTTGGGCGCGGCCTTCTGGGCCTTCGCCGATCGCTCACGCTGGAGCACCGTGGTGCTTGGGGCAGCAATGCTCGCGATCGCCGTCATGCTCTACCGGATGAGCCAGATTTGGTTCCTTCAGGGCGACGGTTCGTGAACCGGGGCGCATGGGTTCTTGTCCTGGTGGTCTACCTCGTGTTGACCGTTGCGGCCTTGGGTCGATCGGGCTTTCAAATAGCTACCAAGTTCTCTGAGGCACCCCTGGCGTACTCGCTTTCCGCTTTTTCGGCCGTTGTCTACCTCATTGCCACCATCGCGTTGATTCGAGGCGGCGTTCGCTGGAGCGTCGTGGGGTGGGTCACTCTTACGATCGAATTGGTGGGCGTTCTCGTGGTGGGCATCGTGAGCTTGAGCGAACCCGAACTGTTTCCGCAAGACACGGTGTGGTCAGTATTTGGGCGGGGATATCTGTTTATTCCCCTCGTGCTGCCTGCGGCCGGTATGTTTTATCTGTACACACGCTCGCGAAAGGCAGGCCTAACATGATCGTTGCGCGTTCTCTGGCCGAACTGGGCAATCACGTGAAGCCCTCTGCGATCACCGTGGGAAAGTTCAACGCCATTCATCGGGGACACATCGAGATGATTCGGAGAACCCTTCAGATTGCCGAGGAACGGGGTCTTCACGCTGTGGTGGTCACGTTTGATCGGCACCCGGCGAGTCTCTTCGCCCCGGACAGCGTGCCAACGGACATCACGGGCCTGAGTCGTCGCGTTGAGCTCATCGGTGAGACCGGTGTCGAAGCGTGCCTCGTGCTTCCCTTCACCGATGAACTCGCGAGCCTCAGCCCTGCCGACTTCGTAAGCCACATGCTCGTCGAGGGCTTGGGCGCGAAGTGCGTCATTGTGGGTAAGGACTTCCGATTCGGTCACCTGGCCGAGGGCGACGTCGATACCCTGCGCGACCTTGGTGCCGCTCACGGCTTCGACGTGATCATGGTTGATGACGTCACCGACGAGTCCGGAGATCGCATCGCTTCCTCGCTTGTGCGTAGATTCATCATCGGTGGCGATGTGGCGAGTGCGGCCCGTGTCTTGGGCCGAACACACGCCATGCGTGGCGAGATTGTGCACGGCGAGGCTAAGGGGCGTGAGTTTGGTTATCCCACGGCGAACCTGTCACGTGACGCCACCGGAATGATGCCAGGCGACGGTGTTTACGCCGGCTGGCTGATCACTGAAGACGGCAATCGCTATCCTTCGGCAATTTCGGTAGGCAACAACCCGACAATCGAGGGCGAGCGTGATCGCGTCGTCGAGGCTCACTGCATTGTTCCGCCTGGAGACCTCTACGGTCAGATTGTGGTCATCGAGTTTGTCGATTACATTCGCGGCATGCTCAAATTCGATGAGCTGGATGACCTCATTTGGCAGATGGGCAAGGATGTCGAAACGATTTCTGTGCGTCTGGGCGTCTCCGTCTAACTTAACCTGTGGATACGTTCAGCGGTGCGAGCCGACTGAACATTATCGTCGCGAGCATGACATCGACGCTTCCCTTCCGTGCCATTTTCCGACCACACTCCCGCGGGGCGTCGCTCGTGGGCCCTCGTCGCTCGTGGGCCCGGGCGCTCATGTCCTCGTCGCTCATCACCCTCATCACCCTGTGCTCTCTGGCAGTCAGCGACCTGTCACCGCGCGCTGCTTCGGCACTCGACCGCGCCGCTGCTGCGCGCGCCTCTGCCTGCCCTCCGGGCACGGCATGCCACGGAGCAGGCATCTCCAACGGTGGCCTCGACATTTGGGCGGGCATCCGATTTCCTGGCCAACCCGGTGTTCCCGGGAGTCCCGCGACCCCGGGGAGTGACGGATACCGAGGCCCGTTTCGGTTCGGCATCGACCCGCACCCTGTTTTTGTCGGAGACGTCACCTTTGCCGTCTGCGTGCTGTTTCGAGTCTGGCCCTGGTACTGCCCGCGACCCGGACAGCCGGCAACGCCTGACCAACCGGAAGTCCCCGAGATCAACCTCGATGACCTGCAGCGCTTTGTTCCCGAGAACCCCAGCATCGCCACGCAGCCCGCGGGGTGGACCGTAGCCGGGTTGCCCACGAACATGTTGGCGGGTGCGCGCCGTCACGTGCTCTTCGGCACGGTGCTGGGTCTATCGGTCGAGGTTGCCTTCGACCCGGCCGGGTACCGCTGGCACTACGGTGATGGCTCCAGTGCCTTTACAACGAGTCCCGGCGCAACCTGGCAGGCGGCCGGCGTCCGCGAGTTCGCGCCCACACCCACGTCACACACCTATGTGAATCCGGGAACATACACCGCGCGGGTCGAGGCCGTTTACCGCGTGAGCTATCGCTTCTCGGGTTTTCCGTGGCAAGAAGTCTCGGGCGAGGTGGCGGCACAGTCCGGTCCGGCCACACTGGTGACCGCCCGCTTCGATCGCGCTTTGGTGAGCACTCCGTGCGTGGCGACGCGTCGTGCCGCGGGCTGTTCCGGGGCCCTCGGCTGACTCGGATAAACTCCCAGAGCACTTTCAGATTTGTCATAGCATTCGCACATTTTGGTGCGTGAGTCTAAAGGTGCTTGAAAGGAGCACCCGCCATGTCGCAAACACCCGATGACATCACACCGGTCCCGCCGACCCCCGCAGAGAATTCTTCGGGAGGTGCGCAAGCGCCCACGTCTCGCGCGAAGGCTGCGCGTGAGCGCGCAACCTCTACTGAGCCGTCGGCCACCCGCCGGCCACGGAGTTCGAGCACATCTTCATCGGCAACAGCCGCAGCGGCAGCCGCATCGGTAGCAGCATCAGTGCCTCCGTCGTCATCACCCTCGGCAACGCCCGAAGGGAACGCCCGCTCGCGTCGTCTGGCCGTCCCCATCGTGGCCGCCCTTGCGGTGGGCGCCGTCCTTGGCGGTGCATCGGGCGCCGGCATCGCCGTGCTCATCACACAGGATTCCTCTCAGCAGACTGCGGCGGTCACCCCCCAGCAGGGCGTGGTCATCAACAACGCGTCAGCGGT
>CAIWRM010000086.1 GCA_903915075.1 uncultured Microbacteriaceae bacterium | reverse complement strand
GCGGTGGTGCTTCAGCTGAACGTTCTCTCGTTCGCGGTGTTCCACATCACCACTGTTGACGAAATCAACCCCGGCTTTCTGCTGGCCTGCGGCATGCTCACCTGGTTCTGCTTCGAGTATCTGATCTTCGAGCGGGTGCACCTGTGGACCTATGACTTCATTGCGGAGCGGGTGGGCTTCAAACTCGGCTTCGGATGTCTGGCCTTCTACCCCTACTTCTACACGGTGTCCCTCTGGTTCACGGCCGACCTACCCAACCCCGGCATTCCCACGTGGGCCACGGTGATGTGTGGAGTCCTCTTCTTCGGTGGCTGGGTTCTCACTCGCGGCGCGAACATGCAGAAGTTCCGTTTCAAGACGGCTCCCGAGCGCAGCTTCTTCGGCATCGTTCCCGAATCTCTCAGCAACGGAAAGCACACCCTGCTGGTCAACGGATTCTGGGGCGGCAGCCGGCACATCAACTACCTCGGCGAAATCCTTCAAGCCGTGGCCATCGCCGCCGCAACGGGTTACTACGGCATTTGGATGATCTGGCTGTACCCGCTCTACTACATCGCCCTTTTCGTCACCCGCGAACGCGACGACGAGAAGATTTGCGAGGCCAAGTACGGTGCGCTGTGGGGCAAGTACACCGCCAAGGTCAAGTACCGCATCATCCCCGGCATTTACTAGGGTCGCGACGCCGGAGGGATTCGCCCTCGTTTATCGCTTCGTGGGCGATACCGATTGCGTGAGTGATTTACGTGAGGGCGGCCAGCAACCGGTTCGTCGAGATCATTGCACCGCCGAGAACGGCCGGAATGCCGCCGCCCGGGTGCACCGACGCACCGACGCGCCACAACCACGGGCGCCGTCGCGACGAGTAGCTGGGCGAGTGAAAAGGTCCGCTGCGCCACCACGGATTGCCCTCGCCGTAAAGGGCACCGTCTAAACCGCCGAACCCCGCGAAGTACTGAGGGTGAAGAATTTCGTGATCGGTGATCATTTCGGAAAGGGGACGCGGGAGCCCCAGGGTCGCGCTAATCCGCGCCATCTCGCGCTGCACAAACTCGCTCGTGATGTCATAACGCTTGCCATCAGGTGGCGCAGTCAGAAGGAGCGCAACGGTTGGCCGATCGTTCGGGTAGATGTGCCCCGCGCGGTAGTAGTTGAGAAATGCCATGGTCTGCTGAGGAAGTGTGCGGTCTTCCAGGCTCTGATACAGGGCCGCCGGGTCATCAGGCATGACTACCGAGTGGGTCACCACGTTGCTCGGCAGTTCCTCGTCGAGCACAGCAAACACCGCGATACCCGAGCACGAAGGAGCGCGACTCTTCTTCACCTTCTTGCCCATGAGGGCGTTGAGAACGCCTGTGTCGAGGCCGCTAACAATGAAGTCCGGCTCATAGGTGGCCGATTCGGTAACCACGCGGCGGCGGGATACGGATGTCACTCGCTCGTTGAGGTGAAGTGCTGCCCCCGATTCGGCGGCCAGGCGGGCCAGCATTTGTGGAAGTTCGTTGACGCCGCCCGTGGGAACCCACACGCCGTCGGCGGCCATCACCGCGGGCATGCTCGCGAAGAGGGCGAGCGTCTTATTGGGGCCCACGCCGGCGTTGAGTGTGTGAATGGAGATCCCCTCACGTAACTCTGGGGGCATCCAGGAGAGTCCGTCCAAGTATTTCTTCGTCGTCAGTCTGCTGCCGTAGTGCCGAAAGAGCTTCGCCGCCACCGGAACAATCACCGGGTTCCACGGATCGTTCGTCAACATGGTGGTGATGTCTTTGCCGAGAGGGCCGTGTTCGGCTTCGAATCGAGCCCACGCGTTCGTCCACCCGTGTCCCTCCTCAACGGGCAGATCCGCCGCATCACCGCGAAAAAAGTAGCGCCCAACCTCGGGCAACCGCTGCAGATCAAGGGTCGCGATGTCGCGCGCCCGCGGTGCATCGTGCGCGCCCAGCTCATCAAACCGGCGCAGGAACGTGTCGATGACCGCGGGGAATGTCACCAGCGAGGGGCCCGTATCTATT
>CAIWRM010000085.1 GCA_903915075.1 uncultured Microbacteriaceae bacterium | reverse complement strand
TTCGGCGCATCTTCGTCCGCCGGTTGAGTAGTCAACGAAGTTGACGTATCGAAACCAGACGAGGGGTTTCGATACGCGCCTTCGGCGCTACTCAACCCGCCAGACGCCGCGCCTTCCGATCGACCCGCCGGTTGAGTAGTCAACGAAGTTGACGTATCGAAACCGCCGCCATCGTCTTCCTCGAGCGTTGCCGCATCAATGGCCGGGCACACCACAAAGGCTTGCCGCCCCAGAGCCAACTCCTCGGCTACGCGCTCCCACACGCGCGACATCCACGCGGGATGTTCGGCCAGCGCAACACAGTGCGACGTGATGCCCGCGCGCCCGGCGGGCAGCTCACGAATCACCGAGACGTCGAGGTCGCCAAACGCCGTCATGGCCACGGTGCGCGGAATGGGGGTGGCCGTGAGTACGAGCGTGTGCGGAACGTTTTCGGCCTTGGCATGCAGGAGGTGGCGCTGCTCAACGCCAAAGCGATGCTGCTCATCAATCACCACGAGCCCCAGGTCGAAGAACTGCACGTTGTCTTGCAGCAGCGCGTGGGTTCCGATCACGATGTGCGCTTGCCCAGCCGCTGCGCGCAAGAGCGCCGCCCGCTTTTGCGCCACCGGCAACTGCCCGGTGATGAGCGTGGGCGCCAACAGCGTGCACAGTTCGGCGCCGAGCACCTTCTCCACCGAGCGCAGGTGCTGCGCCGCCAGAACCTCGGTGGGCGCCAGCAGCACAGCCTGCCCACCCGTGTCAGCCACTTGGAGCATGGCGCGCAACGCTACGAGCGTCTTGCCCGAACCCACCTCGCCCTGCACCAAGCGACTCATGGGAGCATCCGCCGAAAGGTCGTGGGCAATTTCCCCGCCCACGAGTTGCTGGTCGCCGGTCAACGAGAAGGGAAGGGCCGCATCAAAACGGGCCAACATGCCGTCGCCTTTTGCCGGCCGCGGGGTGGCCCGATGCGAGCGGGCTTCGGCTCGACGCTCCAGCAGGGCCGCCTGCAGAACAAGTGCCTCGATAAACCGGAGGGTGTCGCGTGCACGGTGCCAGTCGACATCCTCCGCGGGCTGGTGCACGAGGCGCAGAGCATCGACGAACGGCAGGAGTCCGCGTTCGGTGCGCTCGCCGTCGCTCAGCACGCCCTCGAGCGGATCGGCCAGATCGCCCAACGTGGGCAGCACGAGAGCAATCGTTTTTGCCATCTGCCAACTCGAGAACGTGGATGTGGCTGCGTAGAGGGGCAGCGGCTGCTTGGCCCACGCCTCGGGATCCATGGCAACCGGCGCTCCCGTCTCCATGTCTGTGCCGGAGTTATCGAAGAGTTCGTAGTCGGGATGCGCCAGTTGGAGGGTGCCCCGATACCGGCTTACCTTGCCGGCAAAGATGCCGCGCGAACCGGGAGCGAGGTCGCGCTCGCGCCACGCCTGGTTGAAGAACGTGAGCGTGATGGTGCCCCCCGAGCCGTCGGTGAGCCGCACCTCCAGAATCGATCCGCGCTTGGCACGCATGGGACGCGAACGAACGTCGAGCACCTCGGCCACAATCGAGACGTTCTCGTCGAGGGGCACATCCGCCACGGCAGTGAGTTCACCACGCTTGGCGTAACGCCTCGGAAAGTGCCCCACCAAATCGCCCACGGTCTTCATGCCGAACGCCTTGGCCAACGCCGTGGCGGTCTTGCCGCCAACGAGAGCGTCGAGTTTGGCATCGAGAGGTGAGGGATTCACCCTTTCAGCGTAGGCGCGCGCGCCATAGGCTGTTGGGGTGACGCGCATCATCGCCGGATTTGCCGGCAGTCGAGAACTCAAAGTTCCCAAAGTGGGCACCCGTCCCACGAGCGACCGCGTGCGCGAAGCCCTGTTCTCGGCGCTCGACGCGGCCGACCTGATTCGCGGTTCCCGCGTGCTCGACCTCTACGCCGGCACAGGTGCGCTCGGGCTCGAAGCTCTCAGCCGCGGGGCCAAGCACGTGGGTCTCGTGGAGAACAACGCCAAGGCCGCCAAGATCATCAAGAGCAACGCACGCATGGTGTCACACGCCGGCGGAAAGGAATCGGGGTCGTTCGAGGTTCGCCAAGAATCCGTGGGCTCATTCCTCTCGCAAAGCCGCAGCATGTGGAACCTCGTGCTGCTTGATCCCCCCTACTCGGTGACCAACGAGGAACTCGAGCTGGTGCTCGAAACGCTGTGTCGCGAAATGACGCGCGACGGGGTGATCGTGGTGGAGCGCAGTGTGCGCGACCCGCTGTTTACCGCACCCGAGCGCATGAAGATTTTTCGCACCAAGGACTACGGCGACACGCTGCTCGTCTGGCTCGAAATCGTCGACTACTGAGCTGCATCGGCGGTTGAGTAGGCAACAACGTTGCCGTATCGAAACCAAGGATGCGGTTTCGATACGCGCCTTCGGCGCTACTCAACCAGCGAGAACAGCGGCGCTACTCAACCAGCGAATGCTAACCAGCGAAGGGGTTCCAGCCGGCCGGCAAAATGCCCTGACCAGAGAGCGTTACCGCGTGCGTGCCGGCGGCCATCACGCGGCCCAGCGGGATGAACCCCTCGGGCACTCCCCCGTCGGCAAAGGTTGCCAGAATGGCGTGATCCTCGCCACCCTCTAGCACCATGCGCTGCGCTTCGTTCATGGTGAGCCCGCTCACGCGCGCCACGGCATCCGCCATTGCTGAAACCACGGTGATGTCGAGTGCCATGGTGACTCCGCTGGCAGCGGCCATGCGAGAGGCGTCGAGCGAGAGCGAATCCGAGATGTCCATGGCAGCGTGGGCCCCGGCAAGGTCGGCCACCATGTCGGGACCAATCGCCGGGTAGGGCGCGAGGTGCCAGCAGACCGCATCGGGAAAGTTGTCACGCGCCTGCGCGCCGTGGCGCTGCAAGAGCGTGAGCCCGGCACCCGAAACTCCGAGCAGACCCGAAACCGCAATCTCGTCGCCCACCTGAGCGCTCGAGCGCAGAAGCGGTTCGCGTCCGCCCAGATCGCCGAATGCGGTTACCGCAATCACCAGGGTGTCCGACGCGGCAATGTCGCCACCCACCACGCCGCAACCGGGCGCCACCTGGGTGCACGCGTCGCGCAGACCATCGGCCAACATCTCGAGGAACGCCACCGGGGTGTCGCTCGGTGCAGCCAAAGCCACCGTGAGTGCCGTGGGCCTCGCTCCCATGGCCACCACATCGGCCAGGTTGCTCATGGCCGCCTTCACCCCAATCTCATCGGGCAACGACCACTCGCGCGAGAAATCCTTGCCCTCCACCATGGTGTCGGTGGTCACCACGAATCGGCCATCGGGAGCGGTCACCACAGCGGCGTCGTCACCCGGGCCCAGCGTGGCCAGCTCGGCCTGGGGCAGGCGCGGAAAAATGCGCGCCAGAATCTCGCCCTCACTCAAATCACGCAGGAGGGGGCCGGGCAGGTCTGCAACACTCACCCCACCACGGTAGCCTGAGCACGATGAGAGTTGGCACCGGAACAATGCGCGTGATGCGACGCGCCAGTGTTGCGAGCGTGCTAGCACTGGGCCTGGTGCTCTCCGGTTGCGCGGGAATCGTGCCCATGGAACCGGCCGAGGATGCCAACAATCCGCTGTGCGCCGAGGTCAGCGTTCGACTGGGCGACGTTGCCGGCCTGACCAAACGCGAAACGAACGCTCAGGCCACAGCCGCCTGGGGTGAGCCCGCGTCCATCCTTCTCACCTGCGGGCTCGAAGCCCCCGCCCCCACCACACTTCCGTGCCTGGCGGTCAACGGCGTGGACTGGATTGTTGACGACTCACTCGCGCCCACGTACATCTTCACGACGTTTGGCCGCACGCCGGCCGTTCAGGTAGCGCTCGACTCGAATGTGGTCAGCGGCAGCACCGTGCTCACCGATCTCGCTCTGCCGGTGTCGTCAATTCCTCAGGAACGTGCCTGCACGGATTTGGCCGATACCTTCGAGTTTTAGCGACGGGTTTCGATACGCCGACTGCGTCGGCTACTCAACCAGCAATCGGCTTCTCAGTGAATTGTCGAAAACCTGCGCGTACCATGAAGACCATGCTGGACCGGCTTGCGAAGATTCTCGACACCCCCACAAAAAAGTTAGTCGCCTCTGTTGTTGCGGCTGCTGTTGGTTTGTCTCTGCTTGGTCTCACCGGATACGTGAGCTTCGGGGCCGCGCAGAATCAGGCTCGCACCATGCTCACGCAAGCAAGCGAAGCGGCAAAAACATCGTTGCGAGAATTCGACTCGGACGCATCGGGCCTCGAAGAGAAAATCACCTCTGCGAAGGCAGTTTTTGACGCATCCAAAGGAAAAACCGCCGACGAAATCGCACGGAAGGCCCTCGAAAAAGAGATCGACGTGGCCAGTTCACAACTGCGGAATGCTGACCGCGAAGCCGGCGAACTGAGAGCCATCGTTTCTCACGTCGACAGGAATTTGGAGAAAATTCTCGCTTGGCCTCCCAGCATTTTTGACTCATACGTGCAGTTGGTGAAATCCGCAGCTCGCCTGAGTGATGAGCTACGAGGGCCCCAAAAACAGCTTTCCACCCTCGCCAACGGCGTGGTGCAAGCACAGAAGTCCTGGCAGTTAGAGCAAGACCAGCTGGCTGCCGCGGCAGCCGCTCAAGCAGCCGAAGAGGCAGCGCGAGCGCAGGCAGAGCGTCTCAGCAAACCAAAACAGATCCCGTCAGAAAGCACGTTGGATCCGACGGGGGGTGCCACGGCACCTTCGGCACCGCCCCCACCGGATGACCCGGCTCCCATTGTTGAAGGATTCAACATTGAGGCGTACCTCAGCGAGTTTTTACCAACGAGCGACTACACCGTTGAATACGTCACTGGGCTGTGCGATGGTTACTACATTTGCGGACGGACGCTGGTTGGCGGCGGTGCAAACCCCGTCATTCAGTTGGATGACAACCCTTCGGTAATCAGCATTTATAGCACCGACGCTGGCAAGTACGTTCTCGTCCATGAGGCAGCACATGTTCGGCAGTATCTGTTCTACGGATCGGTGGCCCTCATGATTAGCGAGAGTGGCAGATTCGTGGATTACCCCGGCGCCGCCGCAGTGGAGTACATGGCGGACTGCGCAACAATTGAGAGAATTGGGTATGCCTTGGGGGGAACTGGCTACCCCTACACCTCGTCATGTACTCCGGAACAGTATGCCGAGGCTTCTCGAATTTGGTAATTGGTCGGGTTTCCATACGCCGGTTTCGATACGCCGGTTTCGATACGCCG
>CAIWRM010000084.1 GCA_903915075.1 uncultured Microbacteriaceae bacterium | reverse complement strand
GCCCACTACCGTGGGCTTGCCCGTGGTACCGGAGGACGCGTGGATGCGGGCAACTCGCTCGGTGGGCACCGCGAACATACCGAAGGGGTAGTTCTGGCGAAGATCTTCTTTGGTCGTGAACGGCAATCGTTGCAGGTCATCGAGCGAACGGATGTCGTCGGGACCTACTCCCGCCGCGTCGAATTTGATCCGATAGGCCTCAACATTGTCATAGGCATGCCGCACACTCCACTGCAGACGACCCAGTTGGAGTTCCGCGAGTTCGCGTGCGGAAAGCCTCTCACCCTCGTCAAAAAAGAGGCCCCCGTCAGGGTGTTTGTTGTGGACTTTCGTCATCGAAACCCGTAACCTTACTTGTGAGTAGGATAAAGTACTAAGAGGTAAGCATACATTTACCTACCCACGATTACCAACAGTTATCGGCCGCCTGATGGCGGGGAGCCGAAGAAGGAAAAATGCCCGACAGTACCAAAATGGCGTTCTCTGCGATGGCGGACTCGACCCGCAGGTCGATCCTGCAAATCCTGAGCAAAGACAGCGAACTCGCCGTCAATGCCCTCGCCGAACACTTTCCTGATGTCACCCGGGCGGCCATCTCGTCGCACCTGCGCGTGCTGCGGGATGCCGACATGGTCGTTGAACAGCGCCGGGGACAATTTCGGTATTACTCGCTCGGCCCCAACCGGGCAGATGACGTTCTTCAGTTCTTGCGCGACGTGTACCAAAATGATGTCAATACTTTGGCAGGCAACACGGAGCGTGACGGGAGCTAACCAGTGACCGGCGACCTCAGCTTTTTCGTCAACGCCGAGTCTGCAAAGACGCCCCGAGAACTGTGGCGGCAACTCTCGAGCGGCGATACCGCTGGCTGGCCCATGCTGGAGCACTGCCGCCAGCTTGACGTGGGCGCTGCCGTCATGTTTACGCTTCCTCACCCCGACGGTTCATCAATCGAATCCTCTGGTCGCATTGTTGAGGTAGTCCCCGACCAGCGCGTCAATCTCGTTCAGGAGACGCCCTGGAGCGGAAACATTCGAATAGATCTCAAGCCAATCGAGGGCGGAACTCGCATCACGGTGCGGGTTCAGCTGGGGCCCGAATGTCTTCCCTGGTTTTCAGCCGCGCCGTCGTCGGGGCTTGAGGAACACAACCGCGGTGGGTTGAAGATTGGACTTCTCGCTCCGCTCTCGGGAACCGCAGGCCTCTTGGGTCGCGCCGTGGCGAATGCCGCAACACTTGCCGTCGAGGAACTCAACGCCAGTTCAGCGTTTGGTCGACTTCCGGCCGAACTCGTTGTGGCAGACGACCGAACCGATCAGGGCGCCGCACTCGCAGCCTTTAATCGACTCACGATGACCGACGAATGTGATGTCGTCGTTGCCTGTATATCCTCTGCCTCGCTCCAGGCGATTCGCCCCGTCGCGCTTGCGCGCGGAACGCTTTTTTTATCTGCCGCAATGAGCGAACACACGGCCTCGGGCAAGAATTTCTTTCAGTTCGGAGAAACCCCCCTCGACCAGTTAGCCGCGTCGGTGCCGCTCATGATGAACCAGACGAACTCCAAACACTGGTTCATTCTGGGCTCAGACTATGTGTGGCCCCGCTCTATTGGCATGGTTGCCAATGAGGTGATTGAACAGCATCACGGTGTGATTGCGGGAGAGCACTACCAACCGCTGGGCACAGCTCAATTCGACGAGGTTATCGAACAGATCTCGCGGAGCGGCGCGGACCTGATTCTCTCCTCGCTCGTTGGCATTGACGCCGTGCTCTTTGAACGAGCGTTCTTCGAGTCGGGATTGCGCTCACGCTTTCGGACTCTCGCGACCAACTTCGACGACTCACTTCTTGATCACATTGGGCGCGCCGAAGCCGATGGCATCTGGTCCACGCAGGAATACTTCATGCCGACTCTTGCCGATGAGATGGACTCGGTCGCACGGCGCTACCGGGAAAGGTTTGGCGAGCTGGCCCCTCGTTTGAGCAGCCTGGCCAAGTCGGTCTATGACAGCATCCACCTCTATGCGCAGGCGCTGGGTATCGCAAAGAGTTCGGAGCCTGCGGAAATCAGTGCGGTGCTTCGCTCCACCCGGCTCGGCGGTTCACGCCTGCTGAGCCGCGACCGCGGGACGGTGCTCACCACCGAGCTGGTAGAGGTTACGTCTGAAGGATTCCGACAGATTAGGTCCGGTCTCCAGTAGGTCGAAGAACCTGGGAGACGGTGTCGGAGATCCGCAGGACCCCGCGATCATCGAACGGTCGCCCCATGACCGTAAGTCCGACGGGAACATGTGTCGGGTCACCGGTCGGCAGAGTCACCATCGGCATGCCCATAAACGAACCGGGAGATGTGTGACGCGTGAGCGTGTCGAAGATGGGGCGCGTCGTGCCGTTGAACTCAATCTCAGCATCTAGCCCCAGCGGTGGCGGCAGAATCGGCACGGTGGGGAAGATAATCCCTTGGACCTCGGCCGCGTCCAACTGGGAGATGAACTGCCGGCGCATCTGCCAGCGGTTGGTCGCCGCGCGGCGATATTCCGAGGCGGGTACGGGATTCTCATGGATGAAGCCCAGGACGCCCGCGACATCCGGGGATTTCGTGACTGCCGACGTTGCGCCGAGGTCGTCCGGAAGGCCCGACAG
>CAIWRM010000083.1 GCA_903915075.1 uncultured Microbacteriaceae bacterium | reverse complement strand
TCTGCCCAACGGCGAAATCAAGCGCTTCCGACCCACCACTGTTCCCGACGACCCCGCAATCATCTCGGTCATCGAGGCGAATCTCCCCAAGTAAACGGCAATCGCCGGTTGAGTAGCCCCACGAAGTGGGCGTATCGAAACCCTTGCTTGGTTTCGATACGGCGCTCACGCGCCTACTCAACCCGCGACCAGTTTCGATACGGCGCTGACGCGCCTACTCAACCGGCGAATAGCTGAGGCGATTTAGGCCTCGGGGTCTTTTACGCCCTCGTCGACGATACCCTTGGCAGCCAGGGCTGCGGCGCGCTCGTCAACGCGACGACGGAAGTGAGCTTCGGCCTTCTCGGCCTGCTCGGGGGTGACCGGGTAGTTCTCGACCCGCGTCTTGCCGTTGTGCTTGGCAATGTACGCGTCGAGCTCGGGGCCCGACTCCCAGGACGTGATGAGGCAGTAACGGGGCTCGGAGCCCGAGTGCCACACGGCA
This sequence comes from uncultured Microbacteriaceae bacterium, assembly GCA_903915075.1. Classification (GTDB taxonomy): domain Bacteria; phylum Actinomycetota; class Actinomycetes; order Actinomycetales; family Microbacteriaceae; genus UBA963. Next base: position 4,151 of record CAIWRM010000083.1, on the reverse strand, counting down.
TGCCAGAAACGCTGCGTGTCCACAATGATCTGCGCACCGGCGGGTAGCGGAATGCGAATCTCGGTGGACGGGTCAAAACGGTCCTCGCGCAAGATCATCATCGAGTCGGGGTTGTCCGTGAGGTTGAAGAAACCGCGCACAATCCAGCCGGTGCCATCCGGGTTCAACCGGTTGTTGTCGTCCTGGTGCATGTTGTACAGCGCGTCGCCGTACTCGTTGGGCTGAAGCTCAATCACGCGGCATCGGCCGATGTTGGCACCGGGCTCCTCCGCACGCTTCTTGAGCATGGGAGCCACGTCAATGTTGGCCTGAACCCAGACGCCGTCTTTGTCGGTGCGCGGCGGTGTGTGGTTCCAGAAGCCGTTGCACTCCATCTCACCAAACGCACTGGCGAGGGGGGCGAAACGGGTAACGCCGGATGACTTCCAGTCAACATACTCGATGTCGAGCCATTCCTTGGGGTCTTTCGTTTGGTCGTACATGTCGAGAACCACGTAACCGGTCTCGGTCATGACGTCGATTTTTGTGTAACCCATGATCATTCCTCTTTCTGTGGCAAAGCGAAGTTTTTACAGAGCCACGCGAGTCAGATTACCAGCGCACCGCCCATGAATTCGCGTGTCAAAACTGTTTGAGGGGCTTCACTCGTGAGTTCTTGCCACACGTAGTGGACACGGCTACAGGCCTGCAAAGGTGGCGTTAAAGACCTGAATGGGCCGAAAGTACGCCGCCTGTGAGGCATCACCAGACTGAATCACGATAACGGCACCCAGAACGAGGACAACCACGATAAGCCCCCCGATGCTCTGCATCCACTTGACGAACGCTCGTGGGCCACTGGGAAACAGTCCATTCGCCACAATCATGACTGCCCCCATAGCAAAGAGAACCCACATGATGGCGTCGGGCACGAGGGCAGTCGAATGAGCGAGACGCGAGTTGCGTGCCTGCTCGAACGTGTCGGCGTCTTTGAACAGATTGCTGACTTCTTGTGATGACAGGTAGTCGGTTTGGGAAAGCGCATATGTGGCATCCGAGATTTCGTAGAAGAGCTCTTCGGCGGCGTTGCTGATCTCGATCTTCGGTGAATTGGCCAACTCGACGACGCTGACCTCCTTCGCGTAGGCCAGCAAGGTCTCGCGAAGTTTTTGAGCCTCGGGGGCGTCGATTCCTCGCGTGTATTGTGCGACCGAGGTGGCGGAGGAGAACTCCTTTTGAATGTCGCCGAGCGTTGCGTTTGACGACTGCCACGCGGTCACAATGGCGAACGCACCGAGGAAGACAAAAGCTGCTCCGGCGAATCGCATGAGGGCTGTGGCTGCGCTGTAATCGCCACGTTCACTAGCCACTCCTCGACGTGATACGCGCGTGAGAACGATTGTGGCCGCGGTAAGCGGAACAACGACTACCAGAATTTGAACCCACAAAGGCCACGACACAAAGGACTGCATGGGTGTGACGAGTTCGACCATGGGACCGAATCTACCTCAGCGCGACAGCTTAAAAATTAGCGGGTGAGGAGCAGCGCCGCCATGAGCAGGAGAAAGATGACGCCGAAAACAGCGGGGGTGACGAACTTGACGACGTTGAACCACGGGGCCAGTGAGACGGCCCGGTTGCTCGTTGCCGATCGCGTCTTGAGTGCCGCGAGGTCGGCCGCCACTGCCTGAGCCTCGGCCGCAGCTCCGAACTGCACGAGCGCACCCAAGATGCCCGATGCCAGCAGAATGCCCAGCGCGGCAAGGCGCACGACGATCGGGGCTTGGCCGAGTCCGAGCGGAAAGAGGGCGACGGTGGCGATGAGCAAAAAAGTGGGGGCCATCTGTGAGAGCACGATGTGAAGTCGCGCCTTCTGCCACAGGCCCAAGAGTTCAAATTCAGACATGGCTCAAGACTAAACCGCAACAGCCGCCGCGAGCGTGAGTGAAATCGGCCTGGGCTATCCCGCCGGGTTCGAATCCAAAAAATTGCGAACGGGAAGCAAGAACTTTTCGTGAGAGAGGTCTCCCGACTCGATGGAAAATACCACTCCGAGAATCGTGATGACCACCACGAGAACCGACATGCTCTGCACCCATTTATATCTTCGACTTGGGCCGGACGGGTACGTGGAACTCGCAACAACCATGATGAGACCGATGAGGAGTAGCCCCCACATGAGAGAGTCCGGCAAGAGTTCGCCGGTGTGCCCGAGCCGGGCGTTGCGGGCATTCTTGAAGTCATCAAAATTTGACACGAGAGAATCGACAAACACGGGCGAAAGGTCGCCCGCCTCAGCGAGTCGCAACGTTGCCTGCGAAATCTCGAAAACGAGCTCGGTGGCGCGCGGGCTCTCGGCAAGCGTCGGCGCATCCGCAAGTTCGACGGTGATTGCTTCACGAGCGTAGGCAAGCAATTTGTCCCGCAAGCCGACAGACTCCTCTGTCGTGACAGTTCTTGTGTCTTGCGCAATCGCGGTCAGTGACGAGAATTCTCGCTGCACATCTTCGATGCCAGCGGCGGCAGCCTGCCACGCCGTAACTACGGCGAAACCGCCGAGAAACACCATGGCCGCTCCCACGAATCGAACAACGACGGTGGCTGTACCCTCGTCGTTCCTTCTCTTCACGGGCTTCTTGACGGTGCGATAAGTCAAGTAGACCGAGACCGCGATGAGGGGGCAGGCGACAATAAGGAGCTGAGCCCACAGGTGCAGGGTCAGAAACTGTTGCATGAGCGACAAGGGAAGTTCCACGGAGACGACTCTAGCTCACGCAAGAAAACTCTCAATGAGGCTCGGACAACGAGCGTGCTCGCCCATTGATTTTTCTTGAGAACATGATTAAATACAATTTAGTTAGGCATGGGATTTCCCCATCGAGCTTCACATCCAGGAGGTCCCTTGTGAGAATTTCAGCTCTAGCTTCCGCCGCCGCGGTGGGAGTCCTTGCTGTATCGGCCGCTCTCTTGCCCAGTCCCGCGTTTGCTGAAGCTTCTGTTTCATGGTCACAAGACACAATCTGCCCCGGTGAGACGGCAGTTCTGACCATCAACGGTGTCTCAGATGCTGTTGAAGTTCCAATGGCCACGAACGAACATGGCATGTTCAACGATCAATTCTCAGACCTGATGGCTGGGCCTTACACCTACGCTCAGGCTGAACAGTCGATGGCCTTTGGGGTCATTCGTGTTGCCATTGTTTACACGACAAACCCTGGCGTGGTCCCCGGAACGCTTTTGGCCGGGGCGACCTTAGAGGTGCTGCCGGAGTGCTTAGCACCGGAGCCTGAGCCAGAGGTCGTGCCGGTCACCGACTCAACCGGTCTTCCCGATACGGGGATCGCTCCCCACGTCGCCGGAGTTGCCATTGGCTCCGCCTTCCTCTTTACTATTGCTGGTTTCTTTTTCGTGCGTGGTCGCCGCCAACTGCACCTCGTCTCGGTGAACCAGAAGATCTCAGCCCGGATGAAGCGTCTCGAGGCCATGCTTAGCCGCATGGAAAACGACGCACGTCGCCGACGCAACCGTCGCCGATAAGTCCCAAGTCGAAGGGCTCCGAGGCATTTTGCCTCGGAGCCCTTCGACTTTGTTGGGTCAATAGCGTGTGATGTGCCAGCTGAGCGCATTGCTCCTGGTGGAGATGGGGGGAATTGACGAATTGCCATTTTTCCCTACATTTATTGGGTTTTGGTAGACGGCGAGCGCAAAAGTAGCCTAAATATGTAGCCTAAATAATCATTTGGCATTGAGCCTGGTTTTATGTTCGGGGCAAGAAGTAGTTGAATCTGCCCTCAGGACACTCTCTCTCGACAGGCTACACACATCGCAGTGTCAGTAAGGTGTTTTTCCAAATTCACTGAAATACAAAGAATCTCCAGAGACTCATGATGCAGGAAAATCTGGAATGCAACCAAGGATTTGGAAGACCGCAAATAAATCAAATTCCGAACAAATCTGAAAATTCCGCAGCCAAGGATCGATGCAGGTTCACTGAGAACCTCCAGAGGTTATAGTCAGCACAACCTGCAAACCATTAGAAGGTAAGAGCCTCCAGAAATAAGTAATCTCCCTTTCTCTCGTCAGATCAGGAGGGAGATTCTTTCTTTTTGTTTTTAGTTGCTTTTATCCAACCGCTGCAAGGCAGCGGACATTCTTTTCCTTGATTATCAATA
>CAIWRM010000082.1 GCA_903915075.1 uncultured Microbacteriaceae bacterium | reverse complement strand
CGGAACACCACAAGCGATGGCTCGCCGACGCCATGTCGCTCAAGCTTCCGGGCATCTACGCCATGACCGAAACGGGCCACGGCTCCGACGTGGCATCGATTGCCACGACCGCTGAGTACGACCCGAAGAGCCAAGAGTTTGTTATCAACACGCCCTTCCGAGGTGCGTGGAAGGACTACCTCGGCAACGCAGCCGTTCATGGCCAGGCGGCCGTGGTCTTTGCCCAGCTCATCACGAAGGGCGTTAACTATGGCGTCCACGCGTTCTTTGTGCCGGTGCGCACACCAAAGGGCGTATTCCTTCCCGGCATCGGGGGAGAGGACGATGGGCTCAAGGGTGGCCTTAATGGCATCGACAATGGGCGCCTGCACTTTGATCAGGTGCGTGTGCCGCGCACGAACCTGCTGAATCGCTACGGTGACGTGGCAAAAGACGGAACCTACTCATCACCCATCGCCAGCCCGGGACGTCGCTTCTTCACCATGCTGGGAACGCTCGTTCAGGGTCGCGTCTCACTCGACGGCGCGGCCATTAATGCCGCCAAGATGGGTCTTCAGATTGCCGTGACCTACGGTAATCAGCGCCGACAGTTTGCCGGGGAGTCGGGCGAAGAAACCGTTCTGCTCGACTATCAGCGTCACCAGCGTCGCCTCATCCCGCGCATCGCCACTGCCTACGCGCAGTCCTTTGCACACGAACTCCTGTTGCAAAAGTTCCACGCGGTCTTTAGCGGCGAGGAAGACACCGATGACGCGCGACAAGACCTCGAGACGCTGGCAGCTGCCCTCAAACCACTCTCAACGTGGAATGCGTTAGACACCCTGCAGGAGGCCCGCGAAGCCTGCGGCGGGCAGGGCTTCTTGGCCGAAAACCGACTCGTGGGATTGCGCGCTGATCTCGACATTTATGTGACGTTCGAAGGCGACAACAACGTATTGCTGCAGCTCGTGGCCAAGCGACTGCTCACCGACGTGAGCGACACTTTCCGTGACGCCGGTCCGGCGGCACTGGCAAAGCTCGCGCTCGAGAACGTGGTCGATCGCACCCTCACAGGCTCGGGGCTTCAGCGGCTCGGCCAAACAGTTGTTGACTTGGGCGCCACGTCACGCTCGGTAGAAAACCTTAGGCAGTCTGACGTCCAGCGAGCACTGCTGGCCGAACGCGTTGAGCACATGGTGATGGCTATTGCGGCCACACTTCGTCACGCCAAGAAAGAGGGCCGTGTCGCCGAGGCCTTCAACGAGAACCAGAGCGCGCTCATCGAGGCCGCCATCGCGCACGGGGAGTTGCTGCAGTGGGAAGCGTTCACGGCGGCGCTCGACGCCATTGACGACTCCGACACGCACGTCGTGCTCACGTGGCTGCGCGACCTCTTTGGGTTTGGGCTGATTGAGAAGCATGCCGCGTGGTACCTCATGTCGGCGCGTCTCTCCTCTCACCGCGCGCTGGCTGTCACGGCCTACATCGACCGCCTTATTGCGCGCCTACGCCCTCACGCCCAGGATCTCGTGGATGCGTTCGGGTACGGGCCCGAGCATCTGCGCGCTCCGATTGCGTCGGGAGAAGAAGCGCAGCGTCAGCACGAGGCGCGGGCTTACTATGCCGATCCGTCTCGGCGCTTCCCGCCCAAAGAGAGCGTGGCCACGAAGCCTAGGGCCAAGAAGCCGGCCGCTGAATAAGCGCTCACGCTCGTTGCTATTGAGAAGGCTTCTTTTGCCTTCTCGGCGATCGGAAGAGTCTCCGGGTCTTTCTCAAGACCTTGAATCGCTGCTCCCGACGAGTCGACAACCGCGGCAACAATCTGCTCAACCTGAGCAGGCGGTAACTTCTCGTCGGTGAGCGAGGTGGTGAGGATGCCCTGGATGGAGGCGAACAGAATCGTTCCGAGCACGGCGATGCCGAGGGCTGAGCCCAACTGGCGAGACGTGCTCTGTGTTCCCGATGCCTGCCCCGACTGCTCAACGGGCACGTCGAGCAGCACCACGTTCGTCAACTGAGCGGTGGCCAGACCGACTCCGAGACCGTACGCGAACAGCCACGGCGTGACGGTGAGCCAGGAACTGTTGGCATTGATGGCAAAACCGAGGCCCGCGACGCCGATGATTTCGAGCAGGATACCCAGGCGCACCATGGTCACCGGAGTCACGCGGCCACTCAGACCACCAGCCACGCCACTGGCCACGAAGGCACCAATCGCGAGTGCCAACAGAATGAGACCGGTCTGCAGAGCGTTGTACCCGATAACGAACTGAAGCCACAGGGGAAGCGACAGGATGATCCCGAATTCGCCCAGCGAAATGATGGCGGCGGCCACGTTTCCGTTGGTGAACGACGAGATGCGGAAGAGCGAGAAGTTGATGAGGGTTGACTTGCCGGCTTTCTCCCGCGATCGGCCGTAGGCAATGAACGCGAAGGTGGCGAGGGCAAAGATGGCGAAGAGGAACGGAGTCGCCGAGATCTCGAATGGCCATGTCCACTCGCCGATGACCAAGGGCTCGTTTACCAACCACCAACCGTAGGTTCGGCCCTCGATGAGGCCCGTGACCAAGGCGCCCATGGCAATGACCGAGATCAGCGCGCTCAACCAGTCAATCCGGCGCATGATCGCGTCTTTCGATTCGGGAATAGTAAGCAGCGCGCCAATCACAATAATCACCACGATGGGGATGTTGATGCCGAAGGCCCAGCGCCAAGAGAAGTCTGTCGTGAGCCAGCCGCCCAAAAGCGGTCCCACGGCCACCATGCCGCCGATGGTAGAACCCCACACGGCGAAGGCAATGCCGCGCTCTTTGCCCTGAAAGTTTGCGTTGACCAGGGAGAGAGTGGTGGGGAGCACCATGGCCCCGCCCACCCCCTGGAGGACGCGGGAGAAGATGAGCAGATCACCCGTGGGCGCAAACGCGGCGATGACCGACGCCACGCCAAAAATGATCAGGCCCAACACCAGTAACCGGCGCCGACCAAAACGATCGGACAGCGCGCCGAAGACCAAGATCAGTGCGGCAAAGACCAGCGTGTACGACTCCTGAACCCACTGCACCTGAGTGCTCGAGATGCCAAGGTCGTCGATGATGGCGGGAATCGACACGTTAACGATGGTGGAGTCGACAATGATGATCGAGATACCGAGGCTAACGAACAGCAGACCGAACCAGCGCGTGCGTGATGATGCCATGCGCCTAATCTAACGGTATGAGACATCACCCCTCGCGAAAGCGACTTCGCGGCAGGGGTTATCTGTCCCGTCTTGGCCCCGGCATTGTGAGCGGCGCCGCTGATGATGACCCCTCGGGAATCGCCACCTACTCCCAAATTGGCGCAGCAACGGGCTTTCGACTCGTCTGGGGAGTGGTCTTTCTGTTGCCCTTTGCCTTTGCCGTGCAAGAAGCGTGCGCTCGACTAGCCATTGTGACCGGGCATGGACTAGCCGGCATCATCCGCACGCGCCTGCCGCGTCCGGTGCTCTACATCTCGGTGGTGCTCGTGGCCATTGCCAATACGGTGAACATCGCGGCCGACCTCGCCAGCATGGCGGCGGCGCTCAACCTGATCCTTCCCATTCCACAGATGCTGGGTGTGGTGGGCTTCGCTGTGGTGATTCTTGTTCTTGAAATCTTGGTTCCTTATCACCGCTACGCCAAGTTTTTGCGCTGGCTGTGCTTGTCGCTCGTTGCGTACGTGGCCGTGCTGTTTGTGGTGCAGGTGCCGTGGGCCGAGGTGGAGATGAATGCCGCCGTTCCTCACTTCCTCTGGGCCAAAGCCGACATTGCCCTGCTCATCGCCATGGCGGGAACGACGATCTCGCCGTATCTCTTCTTTTGGCAATCTGCCGAAGAAGTGGAGGCGCGCAATGCGGAGGGGGTGGCGGGAGCCGATCGTGGCCACATGCGTGCCATGCGGGGTGACGTTGCCGCGGGCATGCTCGCCACCGTTGTGGTCGCGGGCGCAATCCTGGTCACGGCCGCGGCGACACTGAACGCGAACGGCATTATGAACATCCAGACGGCGGAGCAGGCCGCCCAAGCGCTGGCGCCCATCGCCGGGCCGTTCGCGTCGCTCCTTTTTCTCATCGGCATTGTGGGAACCGGACTCCTCACGGTTCCCGTTCTTGCCGGCGCCACGTCATACGCTCTTGCCGAAACATTTGGTTGGTCGGAGAGTCTCGAGAAGAAGCCAACCCAGGCACGCGCGTTTTACGCGATCATTCTGCTGTCAATCTTGGTCGGGCTAGCCCTCAATCTGGGGGGCATAGATGCGATTCAGTTCTTGATCATCGCGGCCATCATCAACGGGCTCACGGCGCCTTTTCTGATGGCGGTGATTTGGTGGCTGGCTCGCGACAAGAAGCTGATGGGCCGGTGGGCAAGCCGCTGGTGGTCGCAGGGACTCGTGGCACTCGCAACCTTGGCCATGGCCGGGTTACCCGTGCTCTGGTTGCTGGCGCCCTAGCCGCGTCAGGGCAGGACGGCTAGGAGTTCTTTTTGGCGACGCCCGCGAGCTTCGAAAAGTAGAACAGGTAGAAGATTTCGAGAATGCCAGCCGTGTTCACCACGAAGAGCACCACGAACCACACCTTGCTGTGTCGCGTGCCGGCGCGGTAGAGAGCCAAGGCCTTCCAGATCGCGCTCCACAGGCCCAAGATTACGATGGTCCAGATAGCCCACGTGGGCAGTCCCCACATGCTGTCAATGCTTGTTGTATTCATGCGCCAAGTTTCGCACACCCCTAGCCGGAATGGGTCGCTAGAAAGTAGAGTCTTGCCATGAAACTTGCACCCTGGGCACTCACTACCCGCCGCGTCGTTGGCGTGGCACGCATCGTCTTGGCGCTCGGCATTTTTGCCGCTGTGGCCACCCAGGTGGGCGACCGTCTGGCGAACAACCTTCTCCGTCCGGGCGAATACTTCGCTTTCTTCACGATTCAGACAGCCATGATGTTCGTGGTGATCCTGATCGCGGCCGGGATCGTCTCGCTGCGCACCGAACGCGATTCGCGCCTCCTGACCATCATGCGCATGATGGCCGTGCCCTATGCGATTGTGACCGCGCTCGTTTACAACGTCATGTTGCGCGGTTTGCCCCTCACGGGTCCGGACACGGGCTATGACTGGCCGGTGTGGCCCAACGAGCTTCTCCACGTGGCGGCCCCGATTCTCCTGGTGCTCGACTGGGTGTTTTCCGTGGGTCGCTACCCGCTTCGATTGCGGTCACTCTGGTGGGCACTCGTCTTCCCGCTGGCCTGGTTGGCCTTCTCGATTGTTCGGGGCCTGGCCACAGGATGGTGGCCCTACCCGTTCCTCGACCCCAACGGTTCCTTGGGTTGGGGTGGAGTGATTGCCTACATTGTGGGCATCGCCGGAATGATGGCGCTCTTCGCCTATCTGGCCGTGCTCGTTGGGCGAATATGGGTGCGCATTCAAGCTCGCCGCGCCTAGTGTTTAGGGTATGACACGGCGTACCCTCGGTTCTTCGGACCTCTCCGTTTTCCCTTTGTGCTTGGGCGGAAACGTCTTTGGCTGGAGCTCGGACGTTCCGCAGTCGGAAACTGTGCTCGATGCGTACGTTGCGGGTGGCGGAAACTTCATTGACACCGCGGATTCCTACTCGGCCTGGAAAGCGGGAAACGTGGGCGGCGAGTCCGAGGCGATCATCGGTGCATGGATGGCATCTCGTGGAAATCGTGCCGACATGATTGTGGCCACCAAGGTCGGAAAGCTGCGCAGCCGGCCGGGTTTGAGCGCGGAGAATATTCGTCTTGCCGCCGACGAGTCCCTGGGGCGCCTGCAGTCTGACTACATCGACCTGTATTTCACGCACACGGATGACGCCGCGGTTGCCATTGACGAGACAGTCGAAGCCTTGGACGCGCTGGTTCGCGCGGGCAAAGTGCGCGCCATTGGTCTCTCGAACTACACACCCGAGCGTGTGAGTGAATACGTGAGTGTTGCCCGCGCCAACGGCTGGGCCCTTCCGGTGGCCGTGCAACCCCACTACAACCTCGTTTTCCGAGCGGACTTTGAGACGAGCTTGGCGGCGTTGTGTGCACAGCTGGACTTGGGCGTGGCACCCTACTTTGGGCTGGGAGCCGGACTTCTCACCGGCAAGTACGCCACGGCCGACGACATGACGGGGCAGGTTCGTGCGGCCGCGGCAGGGGTCTACGTGAGCGATCAGGCCTGGCAGGTCGTCGACGCCGTGCGCGAGGTTGCCGACGGGAATTCAGTCGCTCCGGCAACTGTTGCTCTCGCGTGGCTGCGCGATCAACCCACCGTCACCGCTCCCATTGCCAGCGCGCGCGTGGTGGAACAGCTGCCGGCTCTCATGGCGGCGGCGGAGTTTGAGCTCCCGCAAGCAGACGCTGATCGCCTCACTCAACTCTCGATAGGACTGTAGGAACCTCACCGCATGCACAGCGAACACATCCTCATTCCCACTTCGGACGGCAACGGTGACGTGCCCGGATTTCTGGTGGTTCCGGACGGAAAGGGACCGTGGCCCGGTGTCGTTCTCGTTCACGAGGTGTTTGGCATCGAGGAGAACATGATTCATCACGCGGAGGAACTGGGCCGCCGTGGGTATCTCGTGCTCATGCCCGATCTCTACAGTCGCGGGGGCATGCGCCGTTGCCTGCGAGCCACATTCCGCGCGCTCAATAACGGCGAGGGGCAGGCGTTTGCTGATGTCGAAGCCGCCAAGAAACTGCTCGCAGCGCGCAAGGACTGCAGCGGCAAGATGGGCGTTATCGGCTTCTGCATGGGCGGCGGGTTCGCGCTGCAACTGGCTCAGCGGGGCTATGACGCCTCGGCCGTGAACTACGGCATGATGCCCAAAGACCTGGATGCAATCCTTGAGGGCGCCTGCCCCGTCGTGGGCAGCTATGGTGCCAAGGACAAGACACTCAAGGGTGCTGCAACAAGGATGGAGATCGCGCTGACGCAGCGAGGGATCGCCCACGACATCAGGGAATACCCGGAGGCTAACCACGCCTTCATGAACCCCGGTCCGGCCGGGCCCAAGATGATGCGACCCCTGATGCAGAAGGTCGCGGGATTCCGGCCCGTCCCAGCCGACGCGGCCGACGCCTGGTCGCGCATCGATTCCTTTTTTGCCAAACACCTCCGCTAGCCTGTCGACGTGGAAATTTCTCAGCGCTGGACCGCAGCAAACATTCCGGACCTCACGGGCAAACGCGCGATTGTTACGGGCGCTACCTCGGGTCTGGGACTCGTTATGGCCACCGAACTGGCCGCACACGGCGCTGAAGTGACGCTGGCGGCGCGCAATGCTCATCGGGCGGAAGCTGCCAAGGAGCACATTTTGGCCGCGCATCCCACAGCGCGTCTCGACATCGCGTTGGTTGACGTAGCCAGCCTCGCGAGCATTCGCGCCTTCGCCACCGCGTGGCTGGCAAAGAACAAGAAGCTCGACATTCTGGTGAATAACGCCGGCATCATGGCTGTTCCCACGCACCAACTGACCGAGGACGGCTTTGAGCTGCAGTTCGGCACCAATCACCTGGGCGCCTTTGCTCTTACGTTGCTCCTCATGCCGGCGCTGCGAAAAACTCCGGGCGCGCGCGTGGTTGCGGTGGCCTCGAATGCCCACCGCCCGAGCAGTATCGATTTTGACGACCTGATGCGCGAGAAGAAGTACACCGCGTGGGGCGCCTACGGACAGAGCAAACTGGCCAACCTCCTGTTCACCCGCGAGCTGCAGCGCCGGTTTGTGGCCGCCAAGGTCGACGCGATTGCCGTGGCGGGTCACCCCGGATGGGCGTCGACGAACCTGGTTGCATCCGGCCCCATGAAGGATCGCGGACCGTTTGCTCAGTGGCTGGCGCGACTCGGAAGCCACTTCGGCTCTCAGTCGGCCGAAATGGGAGCTCTGCCCATGCTGTACGTGGCCACGGCCCCGGGCGTTGCGGGCAACGACTACTTCGGCCCCCACCGTATGAGCGAACTCAAGGGCTATCCCGTGCCCGCTCGCCGTGTTCCGGCGGCCCTCAGCGATGAGGATGCGAAACGACTCTGGACGGCAAGCGAGAGCCTGACGGGAATTGTCTCGCCCCTCTAGCCTCTCTCGGCTGATCGCAGCACGCGTCTAGGCTGTGGACATGTCCGACGATGTCAGCATCCTCATGCGACAGCGGCCATCGCGCGCCCAGCGCCGCCATGCGGGGGCAACCGTTCGAAACCGCGTGCCCCTGGAGAGCTTGGCCGACTGCCCGAGTCCTGCGGAGCGCACATCGTCCAACAGCATTATCGAAGCCCAAAACGCGACGCGAAATCCCGAACTCATTCCCCTGCGCTATGAGCGCATGGGAGCGGACGCGTTCTCGTTTCTGCGGGGCACGGCGGCCGTGATGGCTCGCGATCTGTCGTTGCGGCCCAACTCCGGACTCGACGTTCAACTGTGCGGCGACGCGCACCTAGACAACTTCGGAATCTTTGCCTCGGCCGAGCGCAGCCTGACCTTCGATCTGACCGATTTCGATGAGACGCTGCCCGGGCCGTTTGAGTGGGATGTCAAACGATTGGCATCCAGCTTCGCCACGGCAGCCCGGGTTCACGGCTTCGGTGAAAAGACTGAGCACCGCGCGGCCCTCGCGGTGGGACGCGCGTATCGCGAGTGGATGACCACGTTTAGTGAGCGTCCCACTCTTGACGTGTGGTTTGCTCGAGCAGACCTGGAGTGGATGATCGGTGAGATTCAGAAACCCGGACTGCGTGATGCGTTGCAGCGAGCGGGTGAACGGGCACGGGCAAAGCACGGAGAAAAGGCCAGCATCAAGCTCACGGAACGTGTGGGCGACGAATGGCATTTCCGCACCGATCCACCCACGCTGGTTCCGCTACAGGGCACTGACCATCTCGGGACTGTGGCAGATGTCTTCCGCCGGTATCGGGGGACCCTTCCGCCGGATCGGGTCGCCCTGCTCGACCGCTATTCGTTTGTCGAGGCGGCCGTGAAGGTCGTGGGTGTGGGGTCTGTGGGGACTCGCGCCTACGCCCTCCTGTTTCAATCGGGCGACGGTGAACCGCTCATCCTGCAGGCGAAGCAGGCCGAGGCGTCTGTCTTGGAGGCGCACCTGCAATCCAGTGAGTATGACCATCACGGGAAACGCGTGGTGGTGGGCCAACGGCTGATTCAGTCATCTAGCGATCCCTTCCTCGGCTGGACCCGGGGTGACGAAACACTGCCTTTCGACTTCTACTTTCGACAGCTGTGGGACATGAAGGGTCGCATCGACGCAAAGTCGCTCGACGTGTCGTCGTTCGAGGCTTATGCCTCGGTCTGTGCCGCCGCGCTGGCGAGGGCCCACGCCCGAGCGGGAGACGCTTCGCTCATCGCCGGTTACCTTGATCAGGGTAAAGCCTTCGAACACGCGATCGCCGACTATGCGGGATCCTTCACCGACCTGATGATCAGCGATTACGACGAATTTGAGGCGTGGCGACGAACATAGACTGAGGAAATGCTCGAGCTCTTTCTTCGCATCATTCCCCTGGGGATCGGTGCGGCGATGACGCCCTCGCTTCTGGGGCTTCAGGTTCTCGCTACGGTGGGCCCCTCCTGGGGGCGCCGTTCGCTCATGGTTATCGCAGGTTCGGCACTGGCGTTCGGAATTGCGTGCACGGCCCTGTTCCTCGGGTTTGCGCAGCTTCCGCGCCGTGATGAAAACGGCCCCAACCTTCTTCAAGGCATTTTGTATTTGGTCGCGGCAGCGGTACTCGCGTGCATCGTTGTGTGGTTGTTTCGTCCGCACGTGACGCTGGCGGAGCGATCTGAGAAGGGATTCCGGCGCCGCCTGACGAATGCGCACTCGGTCACATTTTTCAGCATCGCCTTCATTCTCAGCATTAAGGACCTCTCGAGCTTCGCTCTGTTGGTTCCGGGGCTCCACGACATTGCGACGTCAGACGTCTCGACCTTCGCACAAGTACTGTGCGTGGCCACGATGTTCGCCCTCGCGCTCTCGCCCACTCTCGTCCCTGCTCTCTGGCGCCTCCTTCGGGGGCCTCGCGCCGAAGCGGCTCTCACACGTCTCTACTCGTGGACCATGCGGCACCAGTTTCAGATCATCGGTTTCATGGCCGGTGTATTTGCGGTCTATTGTCTAGTGATGGGCCTCGGACGCGAGGGAATCGGTGTGGCCCCCTGGTAGCCGCGTGAGGAATCTGACATGAAAATTGAAAAGCCGTTTCGGCTTGGCTTTGTTGCTGCCTTAGGTGTGGCCCTTGCGCTCCTTCTGGTGACCATGATTGGCTCACTGGCCACGGTGCTGACCTACATCGGTGTGGCGTTCTTCCTCTCGCTGGGGCTTGCTCCCGCTGTCGCCTTTCTCGTGCACCGCCGCTTTCCGCAGTGGGCCGCTCTGCTCACCGTGGTCGTCATTTTCCTCGTCGTGGTTGTGGGAGTGACGTGGACAGTGGTGCCGCCACTGGTTGATCAGACGCTGTCATTCGTTAAGGGCCTCCCTGAGTTCATCAAGAACCTCACGACTCAACAGTGGTTTATCTGGGTCACCCAGCAAATGGGCACGTCGGTGGATTTGACCGCCATCATCAAGGAGCTCACGGCATGGGTATCCAACCCGGCAAACTTCTCGAACGTGGCGGGTGGACTGCTCAAGGTGGGTGTGGGTGTGGCCTCTGGCGTCACCGGAACCATCGTCGTGGTCATCCTTACCCTCTACTTCACGGCCTCACTCGACAGCATTAAGAAGTTCGCCTACACGCTCGTTCCTCGCAGCACGCGCGACAGATTCGTCGAAATGAGCGAACAGATTACGAACGGTGTGGGTAAATACGTTGTGGGCCAGATTGCCCTCGCGGCGCTCAACGGAGTGCTCTGCTTTATTGTCCTCGTGTCTATTGGCGGCAAAGCGGCCATCATCTGGGCGTTCGTGGCGTTCCTGCTTGCTCTCATCCCCCTCATCGGCACTGTGGTTTCGAGCGTCGTCGTGTCGTTGAGCCAGCTTCTCTTGGCTAGCCCACTTACTGCACTCGTCATTCTCATTTACTTCCTCGTCTACATGCAGATTGAGGCCTACGTCATCAGCCCGCGCATCATGAACAAGGCCGTCTCGATTCCCGGTTCGGTTGTCGTGATTGCGGCACTTGCCGGGGGCACCCTGATGGGCGTTCTGGGTGCGCTCGTGGCGATTCCCATTGCGGCGTCAATCATCTTGATCATCAAACAGGTCGTCGTGCCGCGCATGGAAACGCGGTAGGTTTCTCGCATGAAGGTGATTACGGGCCGGGCCCTGCCCCCGTTGTCGCGCGTGCTTACTTCCGAGCGTCAACCGGTTCGTGTGGCTGCGCTGCAATGTCACTGGGTGCCTGAGCCACAAGAACACGCGGCAAACATTCGGGAGGGCATCCGGTTGGCGGCCGAGGCGGGCGCGCAGATTGTGTTTCTCCCCGAGCTCACCCTGAGTCGATACATGGCAGATACGCGACCTTCGGGACTTCCGCGGGCCGTGGCCGAGCCGTTGACCGACGGGCCCACTTTCGCGCTGGCCGCTGGGGCGGCGCGAGAGCACGGCATCTGGGTGCACGCGAGCCTTTTCGAATCGGTGGAGCTGGCCGACGGCCGCGGCTACAACACGGCCATCTTGGTTGACCCGTCGGGCAACCTTCACGGACGCACCCGCAAACTGCACATTCCGGTCACCGAGGGGTATTTCGAAGACGAGTATTTTGCTCAGGGACCCGACACAGATCCCTACCCCGTTTATGCCGTTACTGCCGGCCCCACACCACTCACGCTGGGCATGCCCACGTGCTGGGACGAGTGGTTTCCCGAGGTAACTCGGGCCTACTCCCTCGCCGGGGCCGAAGTACTCGTGTATCCCACAGCCATCGGCAGCGAACCGGATCATCCCGAGTTCGACACAGCCCCCCTCTGGCGTCACGTGATCACCGCCAACGGCATCAACAGCGGAACGTTCATGGTGGTGCCCAATCGCTGGGGCAATGAGGGGCTCATCGACTTCTACGGATCGTCGTTCATCTCCGACCCCTACGGACGCGTACTTGTTGAGGCCGGCCGAGCCGAAGACGCCGTGCTGGTGGCTGATCTCGACCTCGACCAGCGCCGCGACTGGCTCGACCTGTTTCCGTTCCTGGCCACTCGCCGGCCCGACACCTACGGAAACTTGGCTCAGCCGGTGGTAAACCCCCGCGGTGTCGACGGCCGCGGTGTCGACGGAGGTATTGCCGGGGTTAACTCCGGCGGCACGGCTTAGGCTGAAGGCGACCCGTCGAAAGGGGCCGCGTGCCAGACACAGAAGAGTTTGAGCCACGCGTGCCGAGCCTGCCGCTGCTGGAGGCCGCGGCTCCGCTACCCGAGGATGAGCCCAAGCCGCTCTGGCGCGGCTGGATTCACACGGGCACCCTACCGGTGGCCATTGCCGCCGGAATCGTGCTCGTGGTGCTGGCCGACGGATTTTCGGCCAAGTGGAGTTCGGCCGTCTTTGCCCTCACCTCGATCCTGCTTTTCGGGGTCTCGTCGCTCTATCACCGCTTCAATTGGAAGCCGCGCACACTCGTGCTCCTCAAGCGCTTTGATCACGCCAACATCTTCTTGCTGATTGCGGGCACCTATACGCCGCTCGCCGTGATGGCTCTGCCGTTCGACAAGGGTTTTCTGCTGCTGATTCTCGTGTGGAGTGGCGCGCTGCTCGGCATTGGTTTTCGCATGTTTTGGATTCACGCGCCGCGCTGGCTCTATGTTCCGCTCTACCTCCTGCTGGGTTGGGCGGCCATGATGTACGTCGTTGACCTCGTGAACGCCAACGTGGCCATGATGGTGCTCATCATGGTTGGCGGCGCGGCTTACTCCGCCGGCGCGGTGATTTACGCCATGAAGCGCCCCAACCCCGTGCCCGGTGTCTTCGGTTTTCATGAGATTTTTCACACGCTCACCCTTGTGGCGTTCCTCTGCCACTGGACGGCGGTGCTGCTGATCGCGCTGAGCCCCGCCTACTTCTGGTAGCGACGGCACAAAAAAGGGTCCCGAGGCAATGCCCCGGGACCCTTTTTGCTCTTAGTGGTTAGCGTCGACGGTTGCGCCGGCGACGTGCGTTGTCTTCCATGCGGGTGAGCATGGCGTCGAGTTGAGCCATGCGGGCCGACACCTGATCGTTCACGGCGAGGAAGCCGAGCTGGCGACGGCCGCGGAAGATGAAGAGGGCGAGCATGTAGAGAAGCATGGCCGAGCCGAGGGTGGCGCCCACAATCGCGAGCGAGGTGCCCGTGTCGGGCAGGCCGCTGTTTCCGCCGCCACCACCTCCGGCGGCTGCAATCCCGATGTTCGCATCGGCGGTTGCCGTAAACGTGCCGTCCGACGCGGTGATTGTGTAGGTCAAGAGTGACTGCTCAGCTTCGGGGGTTCCCGAAATCACACCCGTGGCGGGGTCGAGCGTCAGCCCGGCGGGGAGGTCGGGGCTTACCGAGTACGTGATGGGTGCCGTGAGACCGGTTGCGGTAAACGCCGGTGTGGGGGTGATGGCTGTGCCCACGTAGAATTCAAGGTTCAGTGCACCGGGGGACAGCGCCGGAGGATTGTTCGTCACGTTGATTGTCGTGTTGACGGCTTTGAACATCGCACCGCGGTTTGTGGTCGACGCCGAGACACTGCTGTCGGTCAGCGCAGCCGCACCGGCATTCGCGAAGGTGACGGGCACGGTAATCGTGCAGGTTCCCTCGGTCTCGAAACCGGCACCGCCCAAGTTGGCGCCAGACATCGCGATGGACGAGGTGCCGGTCACGGTCGCGTCACGACACGTGTTGGCCGACGGCGTGCCCGCAACGCCACCGCTCGGTAAGTTGAGCGTGAAGCCCATGCCGGTGTAGGTCTGGAACACGCCCGGGCGAAGAATCTGCGTGTTCGAAACGGTGATGACGAGGTCGGTGGGCGATCCCGGCGCGACAGATGAGTCAGCGAATTCCGCGCTGACAGTAGGAACCACCGGGGCGAGACCGTAAACAATCTGCTTGCCATTCCAACCCGAAGCGCCACCACATCCAGTGCCTTGGTCATAGACGAAGGCACTGTACCCGGCAGTGACAGCGCTCGTCATGGTGGCTGTCATCTGGGGAAGCCCATAAGAGACAGTTCCCCACGACCCGGGATCCGTTCCACTTACCTTGACGCACTGACGGTCTTGAACGGGAACGGAGTAGTTGGCGCCACTCACCGGAGCCACAGCGCCGGTGGGACCCCCTGATGCCGACATGCCCACGTTGACGTAGACGTTGCCGTAATTCCAGGCGTAGGTGGGGTACGGCGAGGTGTAACCCGTGGTGAAGTTGGAATTGCAGTTCGTGTAGTTGATGGTGATGACGTCGCCGTCAAACATGTAGCGCGTGTTGTACATGAAGCCCGTGTGCGCGGGGTTGTGGCAGTCCTGGCTTTCGACAGTGTTTGCCGTGGCGACAACCTCAGTCGTGTTGGCCTGAGCCGCGAGGGGAGTTGCAGTAACGCCCACAACAAGGGCAAGGGCAGTGGCGCCAATCACGGCGATGCGACGGGTAAACAACACGAAGTCCTTTCACAGACAAACATCTGCGGCGCGCGCCACAATGACGCCGCCTAGAAAGGCAGTTTACACGCCAAAATCAGGTTAGGGAATCGAAATGGGCGGGACTTTCTAGAGACCGAAGTCGCCCATGCCGCCGAAGTCGCCAAAGCCACCGTCGCCGAAACCGCCCTCGGCCATGCCGCCGCCATCAAATCCGCCGCCGTCTGCCGAGGCAAACTCGCCGGACGACTCGCCGCCCCCACCGGCTCCAGCGTCTCCAGAGCCGGCATCGCCTTCGGAACCCGCCTGCGAGCTGTCGCCCGCACCGGGATCGCCCGCGAATGAGGGCAAGAAGGCGCTCATCAGAGTGGAGGCAATAACGTAACCGGCAATGCTGCCCAGAAGTGAGCTACCGAACATCGATCCGAATCCGGGAGCGCCACCGCCAGCTTGTCCGCCACCCTGGCCGTTGGCTGCGCTCACGTTGCCAAGAGACTTCTCCATGGTTCCGGGCTGGCGCATCTCAGACCGCGTTGCCGAAACCGCAAGTGAGTGTGCGTCGTCGGCCTTGGGCGCCTCGCCGCGGGGAGCATCAGCAGACAGCTGGGCAAAGAGCATCTTGCGCTGTTCGGCGCTCAATTTCGTGAAGGCTTCTTCGTGCACCTTCTCGATGGTCTCGGGTGGCGCCGTGCGCAGAAGGTAACGGTAACGCTCAACGGCTACTTCGTCTTCTGACCGAGCCGCCGAAGCTGCCCGCACGCGGTTGGTTGTTTCGCGGTATTCCGCGTCTGAATTTGTGCCAAAGAGGCGATCAAGAAATCCCATGGCTACAACGTAGGGAGCAAGTCTGAGAAATTCGTGAGACAAACCGACAAGTCGAACATCTCCGACCAATTGCGTTCGCGATAGGTTTGATTCTGTGCCCGCATCTGAGATTCCTGTACTCGCCGACGTCGCCGACCTCGAAGCCGAATTCGCGCGTTTTCGCTTCACCTCCATGGACCACGAGGCTGCCGTAGCGCTGGGAGAAGACCTGGTTCGGCGTTCACGCGCCAAGGGTTGGTCCATGGCCGTTTCGGTCAAGCTTGGCGACCACGAGGTGTTTCACGTGGCACTTCCGGGAGCAACACCCATCAATGACAACTGGATTCGTCGCAAGCGCAACCTCATTGAGCTCACGGGCGAGCCAACCTTCTTGGTGGGCCAGCGACTGGCCGCTGAGGGCAAGACGCTCGATGACCTCAATCTGGACGAGGTTGACTTTGCTCCTGCCGGCGGTGGCTATCCGCTGATCGTCAACGACGTTGTGGTGGGTTCGGTCATTGTCAGTGGCGTTCCCCAGCAGGACGACCACGCCCTGGTGGTCGAGGCGCTTTCAGCCCTCGTTGGCTAGCGGCACGCAAGCGACCGGGGTGATTCCCAACAATCCTCTGAGGGTAAACCGGATACGATAAAACCTCAGTGTTCGAACTAGGTATCGGCCTAGATTTGGAGAATCATGTCAACCCCTGCGGGTTTTACGCATCCCACTGCGGACGTGGCGGATAACGCCATCATTCAAGCGGGTTCTAAGGTGTGGCACTACGCACAGATTCGCGAAAACGCAACTATTGGCGTGAACTCAATCGTCGGACGCGGGGCTTATGTCGGTACGGGCGTGCAGGTTGGCGCTAATTGCAAGATTCAGAACTATGCCCTGATCTATGAACCCGCAAAGTTAGCTAACGGTGTGTTCATCGGCCCTGCGGCGGTCCTCACTAATGACCAGTTTCCGCGCGCCATAAATGCTGACGGCTCACAAAAGTCGGCTGCTGATTGGAAACCGGTGGGCGTCGAGATCCACGAGGGCGCTTCCATTGGTGCAAACAGCACCTGCATCGCGCCTCTGGTTATCGGTCGATGGGCGCTCGTCGGGGCCGGGTCTGTCGTGGTCAAAGATGTTCCCGACTATGCGCTTGTCGTCGGAAGTCCCGCACAACGCATCGGATGGGTCGGATCAGCCGGCCACCCCCTGAAGTTGAGCGAAAACGACGAGTGGATTTGTCCCGTAACAGATGCTCGCTACCGAGAGGTAGAGCCCAACAAACTAGTCGAGATTGAGGCGTCATGATTCCTGCAGCAAATCCCATCATCGGCAAAGAAGAACGCCGCGCAGTTGACCGGGTTCTCCGTAGCGGAGGTCTTGCCCAAGGGCCCGAGGTGGCGGCATTTGAGAAAGAGTTTTCTTCTCACGTGGATGGCCGGCACTCCGTTGCGCTGAACTCGGGCACGTCGGCACTTCACATGGCCTTCATCGCCGCGGGAATCACTGCTGGCGATGAGGTTATCGTTCCATCGTTCAGCTTTGCCGCGACGGCAAACTCCGTCGCACTCGCCGGAGCGACTCCCGTATTCGTGGACATCGAAGAAGATTCCTTCAACATTGATGCGAGCAAAATTGAAGCGGCGATCACTAAAAAGACACGCGCGATTATGCCTGTCCACCTGTACGGTCACCCCGCAGATATGGTGGCGGTCAACGAGATAGCCACAAAGCATGGGTTGCTTGTCTTCGAAGATGCTGCTCAAGCCCACGGGGCAAAGATTAATGGTGTGCCCGTCGGCGCCTGGTCACTGGCGGCAAGTTTCTCGTTCTATCCCACCAAAAACATGACGAGCGGCGAGGGCGGAATGGTCACAACGCCGTCTGACGAGATTGCGCGCATGGTCAAAATTTTGCGCAATCAAGGCATGGAAATCCGGTACCAGAATGAAGTCGTCGGTTTCAATACGCGCATGACCGACATTCATGCGGCAATTGGTCGTGAACAACTCAAGAAGCTCTCCGGGTGGACCTCGCAACGTCAGAAGAATGCCGCATTCCTGAGCGCGCATCTTGAGGGAGTAGTGACGCCCCCGACGGCTCCGGGAATGGAGCACGTTTTTCACCAGTACACAATCAAGGTTGTCGATACCGATCGGGATGCCTTCTCCGCTGAGCTCACCAAGCGTGGTGTGGGCAACGGTGTCTACTACCCCACCCCGATTCACCGCCTCCCCTCCTTTGGCCTCAGCCTTGATCTGCCATCCACAGAACGGATAGCCCAGCAGGTCATCTCGCTTCCCGTTCACCCCGCACTCAAAAAGCGAGACCTCGAAACGATTGTCACAGTCGTTAACGCGGTTGCAAAGGCAGGAAGTTGATGACGCTTCGCGCGGGCGTGCTTGGCCTGGGCGTTATGGGAAGACATCACTCTCGAGTCCTCAACAATCTCGAGGGCGTCGATTTCCTGGGGGTGTATGACCCCGCAGATTCGGTCGGACCTCTGGTTGAGGGTCAACCCGTGTTCACGGACCTCGAAAAGTTCCTCGATTTGGGGTTTGACTACTGCGTGGTCGCTGCCCCAACCATTTACCACCTCGACATTGGAAGGGCTCTTGCCGAGAGAGGTATTCACGCCCTCATAGAAAAGCCCGTTGCGTCCACAACCGAAGCCGCCACGCAGCTGTGTGATCTTTTTGCACGCAAAAACCTCATCGGCGGCGTAGGCCACATTGAGCGCTACAACCCTGCGGTTCAATCTGCTCGGGTTCGTCTTGCGGATGGTCTGCTCGGTGACATCTACCAGATCAGCACTCGCCGACAGGGCCCGTTTCCCGGTCGAATTGCTGATGTGGGAGTTATCAAGGACCTTGCCTCCCATGACATTGACCTCACGGCCTGGGTTAGCCAACAAAAATTTGTGAGCGTGAATGCCAGAACAGCGCACCAAAGCGGGCGCGATCACGAGGACATGTTGGTTGCCGTGGGAACGCTGAGCGGTGGAACCATCACGTCGCACACCGTCAACTGGCTTACTCCGTTCAAAGAGCGATCAACGGTCATTACCGGCGAAAAAGGTGCCTTGGTGATTGATACGTTGACAGCAGATCTCACGCACTACCAAAACGGAACCTTTGGGGAATCGTGGTCCGGGGTAGCAGCTTTCCGAGGAGTTGCCGAAGGGGATGTCACCCGATTTGCGCTGGACAAGAAGGAGCCACTGGTAGCCGAACACGAAGCATTCCGTGATGCGGTTCTCACCGGCGATCAATCTCGCATTGTGACTCTGACAGAGGGAACAGATGTCGTTCGAATTGCGGAGGAGATGGCCTTAGACGGCCTCAACAGCCAACTTCGTTAGATGAAATAACCACCGATGTAGGTTCGCAGTGGGGCCTGAGGGTGGAACATGCGGAATGGATTTCTCGTCACAATGACGTCGAGAGAGCGATAGTTCCACCGCTTCGAGATGAGCTCCATCAGCCTCTCGACGGTGACGGTGTTGTCGCGAATTCCCTCGAAGACTGTGCGGTCCAGAACGGAGAGGTATTTCTCCGAACCTCGGGACCACGCACTGATGCGAGTAGCAATTTCCCACAGAGCGTCGCGTTCAGAGGCCGACATTCCCGTCTTCGCTCTATTCACAATGGCGTCAAAAACATGACCCCTCAGCATCTTGATTCCGATAGCGACCCGCTGCCGTGTCGAAAAGCCGCGGGCCCACTCTGCGCTAACAATCAGATCGAAGAAGGCAAAATCCTCAACGATGGGACGAGGTGCAGCGGTAACGCGATCAACCGCATCCGCGTGCACGAGGTATGCCGGCCCCGTTCTATCAAACGCGATGTTCTTGCCCGTAAACCACAACTGCGTGACGTAAGGAAGATCTTCCCCAGAAGCCAGATTCTCGGCAAAGCGAAGATCCGGAAATTCTTTCCGTGAGAGTAAACCGAGCGGAGCACTGCGGTAGGAGAGGCGATCCTTGACCGCATCAAGTCTGAATCGCCGGCGCGGGCGAGCGGGAGGCGAAGGTACAAGCCCCCCACCCGCATTCCGAATCTGGGAGATCACGAAGTCTGCCGCACCCTGCCGCTGCATTGCGAGCCACGAGTCGATAGCGCCCGGCTCAAATTCGTCATCACTTCCCATAACCGAAACGAAATCTGCTGTGCAGTGATCTAGGCCGAAGTTCATAGGGCCTGCGGGGCTGGGAATGCCATCCACGAGGTGAAGGAGCCGCACCCGGGCATCTTTTCGAAACGTGCCGAGGTTCTTGGCGATGATGCTTTGTTCAATGTTGTGCGCCACCACGTTGACTCTGACGTCAGCCTGGGTGTGGTTCAGGATTGACGCAACGGCTCGTGAAATAGGGCGCGTTTCCGAGTGCACGGGGATCACGACATCAACGAGAGGGGTTGTCATTTATGGTTGCTTCCGTTCTGGTGTCTCTGCTTCGTGGTCACTCTGAATCCAGTACTTCGCAAGCACTGAGGAACTGTATCGTCCGTCGTGAAAAGCTTGCGCGAAAGCTAAGCCAGCACGAGCAACTTTCTGAAAGTGGCGAGAATTCGTGCAGATTTCTCTCATGACGACCTCCAGTGTTTCTGGCGTCGCTTCCACAATCGGGACGTCTGAACCTGTCTTTTCGAGGATGATTTTCCGAACCTTGTCGACGACGTGCCCCACGACGACGCGGCCAGCAAACATGGCCTCGACTGCGGCGACTCCATAAGACCCGATCCGAAATTGGTCGAGCAAGACATCCGCTTGTGAAATCAGGCCCGGCATGTCAGATGCAGCGACACCACGAAATGGTCTGTAATCGATGAGCCCTTCATCGTCCAGATTGTTCAACGTTTCTTCAATCAAATGGGTTCCCTTGATCACGCCCATGCTGGGCACGTGAACAACAACCGGTTTCTTTCTCTTCAATGGAATGGTCGAAGTTCTCCAGACAGAACCGTCAACAACGACAGGGCACCAGTGGGCGTCAGGAACATCAACCAACAAATCCGGTGTGGAGACAAAGGTAGGAAGAGCGAGTGTGGCGATGAGGGAGAGATTTACATCAACTTCTTTTTGATGTTGACGAGAAAGTTCGCCCTCATCACAGTACGGCGACCACTTGGTGAGGTCGCGGTGCCTTCGCGGAGATCGAACGTCTGTGCCATGGCACATCAGAGCGACAGAAACATTCGCCTGTTGCAAGGCGTGAATTTCACGACGAATGTCCCGCGAGAACATGCTGCCGAAGATCGGTCGTTCGGCTTCGTACAGAACGTGCGTGAATTGAGAAACAGCGGTGAATTCGCCCTGTTGCCAGTTTCGCGAGCGGTTGTAGTGAGAGACAGAAACCTTTGAGTCCGCAGGAAACGTGAACCCCCCGGGTAGTTCAACCTCAAGATTTCGTGCCTGAAGGTCAGCTGATGACTTCTCCAAAGCGCGTGACCAAGCAAAACCTTGACCCGAGTAATTGGTGGGTCCGATAAAAACCCGCAGACGAGAAGAAGGTACTGAGGTGGGTGCTGCCGGTTCGCTGCTCAGGTTGAGGAGAGAATCAACGAGTCGCGCGGGCAGGCCATCGGGTCGTTTGGCAACATCAGTAATGAGTCGATCAACAAACGTGGGAAGCTTCGAACGATCCGTGACCATTCGTGCGATAAGCGCAGAAAACCGCTGGGATAACGAGGTCACGAAGCCCTGTCCCTTCGGATTGAGGCCACAATTCCCTGCGCAATTGTGTCAATCGAGAACCGAGCGCGTGACCACTCACTGAGCTGTTTTCTGCCGGCGTGTGACAATCTGTTGGCCGCCGTGTGATTCATCATCTCGACGACCAGGGGGACGCTGTACTCAGCTGCACAGCCCGCGGGGACGGTGTCTGCGAGACCTGAGATAAAGGCGAATGTGGGACCGGGGCCAGCAAAGATTACCGGGCAACCGGAGGCTAACGACGCATAGATTTTTGTCGTGAACGCATACTCATAACCGGTTCCCGGTTTGAGGCTTGCCAGAGAGGCAACTGCGCCGTTGAGCAGAACATTCAGCTCTTCGGGAGGCACCGGATTCATGAATTCAATGTTCGTGACTCCGAGTTCCCGTGCTCTGCTTTCAAGAGCGTCACGATCCGTTCCATTGCCGACGAATTTCAACGTGTAGGTGGGATGGGTTCGAGAAAACTCAGCGAAAGCATCAATAAAAATGGATGCTCCATGGGGTTCCGAGAAGGTGCCGGCATAGACAAAGTAGTCACGCTCGTGGCTGTAGGTCTCATCACAGGCAAAGACTGTCGTATCAACACCAAAGCCGGAAACCTCGATGTCTCTGGTGACACCCAGTTGACGGAGTCGGTCAGAAACCCCGGGTGAAATTGTGAAGATCTTGGCGGCCCCCTTCAGCGCGAACAGTTCAACTGTGCGCAGCAACGACAGCACGAGCCTGTTGCTTGTGGCCAGAATTGCCGCATCCGACCAGATATCGGCCGCGTCGTAGTAATAGGGTCTGCGCTTTATCCGCGAGATACAGCGCATCACCGCACCCGAAGTGGGAGGGGGCTCAATGAGGTAGACGTCTGGACGACCGCGAAAAAGCAATCGAAAGAACAAGGGGATATCGAAGGACAGATAGGGGAAATAGCCACGAAGATATCCACGTGAATCCCGGCGAACTGCCGCTCGAGAGATCCGATACCCAGGAGCACGAATCTCAGAGAATCCACGAGGAAGAGACGACGTCACGATCTCTACGTCGTCACCGTGGGCCACAAAAGCCCGCGCTATTGCTTCCAGCATGAATGAGGCAGCTGCTGGTTCCGGCGAATAAATCCGAGTTGCGATGATGACCTTCACGCAGCTTCCCCACGTCCGATGCCTTGTGGTTTCCCGGGGAAGAGAAAATGTTGCTCAAGCACTGCTCTCGAAAAACTCCCGTCGTGGACACGTCTGACAAAGCTGGGGCCACGGGAGGCAATCGTTGAGTAGAACTCAGGGCGGTTGATGACATCTCGAATCACAGAACCGATGTTGTCAATGTTTGCCTCGACAATGGGCAACGACAATCCGGTGGCGGAAGCAATGTGATCTCTCGCCTGCTCACTGACGTGCGAAATAACAAGGCGGCCTGAAGCCATTGCTTCGCAGGCACCTACCCCGTAATCCCCCAGCCGAAACTGGTCGAGAACTATGTCACAGTCTCCATAAATCGCCGGCATCTGATCGTGGGTAACTCCCGTGACCTGCTCGTACTCAATGAGGCCCTCGTCGTTAAGCGCTCTCAACGGCTCGAGTATCTCTGCGGTCCCTTTGACTAGGGGGTTTGAGGGAATGTGCACGACTTTCAAGCGTTTGCGCCGAAGTGGTTTGCTTCCCGTCTTCCATGGGACGGGGTCGATCACTACAGGGAGAAAGTGCGCGTACGGGACATCGAGCAATAATCCCGGGGTGGAGACAAAAGTTGGCGCACCAATCTCATCAAGAAGTTCCCGATTTCTCACTGTGGCTTTCTCGAGCTTCTCAACAGTGACCCAGTCATCATTCACGAAGGGAGACCACGACTCTCGTTCACGATGACGACTGGGTAAACGGATGTCCGAACCGTGACAGACCATGGCCACAGACACCCCGCGGTCGCGCAGGACGGAAACCTGAGCACTCACGTTCTCGTGAAACATGCCCCCCAGTGGGGGAAATTCTGCCTCAATCAGCACGTGTGTGAATTCGGTCGTCAGCGCCTCGAGTTGATTTCTTTGCCACTTTCTTGAATGAGTCGCCGCCCTCCATCGAACGGCAAAATCTGCGTCATACCCGAAGGGGTTAATCTCGGCGTAAACCAGGTTCCGAGCAGATACTGAGGGATTACCTTCAACTGCCCTCGCCCATCGAAAGCCTTGGCCGGCATAATTTGCCGGTGAAATGAAAAGACGAATGGGTTTACTCGGGTCTGCGGTTGCTGGACCAGGAATCCGATGACCTGATAAGCGGTCTACCGTGGTTGCGATGACATCTTGGAGAAACTTGGGCAGCAGCTTCCACACTTTTTCGAGAGAGGGGTTCATTCACGCACCTCTCGCAGTGTCTGACTTATCGCCCTTGGCCACCCAATGGCTCATCAGTATTTCAGCACTCCGCTGTCCGCTATGAACCCGCTGAACGAACTCTCTGCTGGTGACCTGCAGGGAGGACAGCTTTTGGGCGCTGTGCGCCATCTCTGTGAGCACATCCGAAAGAGAGTCCGGGGTTGCCTCAATGACAGGCAAGCTCATTCCCGTATTCTCGTGCACAATGTGTCGAACTTCGGGAATGACGTGACCAACAACAGTCTTGCCGGCAGCCATCGCTTCACACGCGGCAACGCCATAAGAGCCGAGCCTAAACTGATCCAAGACAACATCGGCCCACGCAATCTCTTTCGGCATGAGTTGTGAGGGGATGCCCTGGAGGGGTCGATATTCGATGATGCCCGCAGCTTCCAAGTCTCTTAACACGGGCTCGATGAGCTGTGTTCCCTTCATCGTTTGAACGCTGGGGGCGTGAACGACCCGAAGCGGCTTGCGTCTTCTCGGAGCTTGCTCGCTCAACGCCCACGTGTCGATGTCTACGACAACGGGACACCATGTCGCGCTGGGAAGATCGAGCAACAAATCAGGGGTTGAAACAAATACCTCATTCTCGATTGAGGTAAGGAAGTCCAGGTTCTTTCGCGCTATCTTTTCCAACCGACCGAGATACAGTGTCGAATCCACATAGGGAGACCACTCCGTCCGCTGCCGATGAAGAGACGGGATGCGAATGTCGGTTCCGTGAGCCATGTAGGCAACATTTACTCCGCGAGTTTGCAGGAAGGTCCGCTCCTTCTGCGGGGACCTGCCCATGTATCGGCCAAACAGTGGCTCCTCGGCTTCGACGAGTACATGACTAAATGAGCTCACCGACGTAGCTTGCGCCTCCTGCCACTTTCGAGACTTCTGATAGAAATCGACGGGAACAATGAGGTCGGAGGGAAAATTGAATCCTCCCGGCACCTCAACGGCAAATGTTGACGTTGACACCTGAGGAAAATTCTCGCCAAGCGCCTGTGCCCACAGCGTTCCTTGATTGGAGTAATTTACCGGTCCAATCGCGACGGTAACTGTTGATTGTGGCACGTGGGAAACCGGGGGGACGGGACCGCGTGGCCGGTACCGCAGTGCAGCAATTCTGCCGAGCAGACTCATGGGACGGTCTGCTACCGAGTCAATGCAACTATTGATCCAGCGCGGCCAAGCGTTCCTGGCTGCAAGAAATCTATCTAACCGACCGTGGGACACATTAGTCCTCGTGGAGTCGAAGCGTCTCAGTGAGCCCTGCCAGCGCGACCTGTTCGCCGAATTGAGGGATCTGGCGCGCCAAGTCGGCAAACGTCCCCTTACCGAGGATGTTTCCCTCCTGGAGGTAACAGACTTGGTCGTAGTCCTTGATGGTTGAAAGTCGATGGGCTACCGAAATGATGGTGACCTCGCCCCGCAGAGAACGAATCGCTTGCGTCACATCGTCTTCGGTTTTGGTGTCCAACGAACTCGTTGCTTCGTCCAAGACGAGAACGAGGGGCTCGGAATACAGTGCTCGAGCAATGCCGAGCCGCTGCTGTTGTCCGCCAGAAAGGGAGAAGCCACGTTCACCAATCTTTGCGTCGATTCCGCCGTCTCGTGAATTGACGAGTGCTCCCAGTTGAGCTCGCTCCAGTGCTTCAGTGACTCTGTCTCGGTCGAAATCGTCATCCCAGGTGAGGGCGACGTTCTGGGCAATACTGCCGTCAAAGAGTGCGACGCGCTGGGGCACATAACCCACGCGATCTCGCCACGAATGAATGACGTCATTGAGGGCAACCCCATCGATGTCGATTGATCCTCCTGTCGGCACGCTGAGGCCGAGGAGCAAATCAATCAGAGTCGATTTACCGGCACCAGAAGGACCAACGATGCCGAGTGAACTGCCCAAAGGAATTTTTAGATCCAGACCGCGGAGAACTTGCTCGGTTGACGAGTGATAGCTAAATGACACGTTCCGAAGAGTGATGCTTTCTGGACTTTCGGGAAGCACCCCTGAATCTTTGCGCTGAAAGTCGTCCTGTTCAGTTGAGCTGAGACGGTTGAGGTCATCAATGACATCGCGAGCGGCAGGACTACTCGCATTGCCCTGGACGATACTGGTTTGGAGACCGTTGATGGCGGGGATGAGCCTGAATCCCGTGGCGGCGAATAATGCGACGGAGGCGAGAGCGCCACTTGCACCACCGGTAATGAAGCCCCCAACGCCGACAAGAATAAAGCCGCCGACAAGGGCTGCTTCAAACGCGTAAAGCGGGATGATGCCCAGGAATGAAATGTTTGCCCGAGCTCGAACAGAAACTTTTCGATTACGCGTGACAACCTGAGCAACTTGCCCGAGTTTGCCGCGCAGACTGAGCTCCTTGAGGGCATCCACCATCTCGGTCATCAGAATCGCGACCCGATAGCTGTAATCCAAATTGACCTGACCAGCCACCAGTGCACGTTTGGTCACAACCTTGTTGACGAGGAAAGCAACCAAGGCGAGGTAGGCGAGTGCCACCAGTGCCGTGACGGGATCGGCCACGACGAGCACGAGAAAGATGAGGCCAAAGGTAAGAAAGAGACTGGGAACCTTCGCTAGGGGAAGCAGAAAACCCATGACGGTGTTGGCAATACCCGCATCGGCAATACGCGTGATTTCTGCAACGGTGCGTTTGGATCGCTCTTCCCACGACGAGTGGACGTAGCTGGTGAACATGCGCTCACCGATCTCAAGTTCGTATCTCGCAAATCGTCTGGTTGCAATCCACTGGAGGAAAACGGAGAGCGCGCTCTTGAGGATGATGAGACCACAGGCAATGAGCACCAGCATCGGTGCGACAGAGAGGCTGATTTTTCCCAGGATGGGCATATCAATGGGCGTCGCGTTCACAATAGGCGCAATCAGAACGGCGAGGAGAGCCATGGCCGCAACATCAAGGAGCGTGATGAAACTCGTCGCACCGATATACAGAAAAAAGAATCTCCGCGCTCCTGCCGGCAGAAGTGGAAGCAGATCCCTGAGGGTGCGAAGAATGAGTTTCATGAGTTACCCGTGGACTCATCCTTCGCGATTTGTGCTTTCACGAGAGCCAGTTCACGAGCAACTGTTGTGAGTGACGTTTCGAGCTGACGAAACCGACGGTACGTGCTGGCAACGAAGCCGATGAAGATGAGGACGAGGAGATACAAGAGCAGGTCGGCGCCTCGGCCGATACCCAGTAAATTCGCGACCCAGGTCCACGCTTGAGGAAAAAAGACCGAAGAGGCAGCGGCGAGCACAAACAGGAGCATCAAAACACGGCGGAGAGCCTGGTTACGGGCACCACCGCCTCTCAGGAGAAACACGCTGGCTACGGCAATCACAACGACTGCACAGATTTGAAAAACGATGGTCACTGGCGCCTCACTTAAAAAGTAACTCGACGAGAATATTGACGGAGTTCAGCAGGGACTGGCCCTTCGCTTTAGAGTAGGCGGAATAGACAATATGCGTGGGATACTCCGCCCACGTGACTTTCAACTCACTGAAGATGTCCACGATTTCCGATGCGTGAGCCATTCGATTTTGTTTCAATCGAAATCGCTCTAACGTCTTCCGATTGATCACACGCAAACCATTGTGCGCATCGGTCAGCGCCATCCCCGTGGAAAACCGCGTATACAAAGCAGCCACTTTCAGTACGGCGCGCTTAGCCCGGCCAAGTTGCGTCCGTGAATCAAGAAATCGTGAACCAATGACTACATCGATTTTTTGGGAACGAAGCAACTCCACCATCCCCGCGGCGTCTTCGAGACTGTGCTGGCCGTCTGCATCGAAGGTAACCACGTCGCTCATTGCAGGATCAGTCAGGGCGAAGTCGAAGCCCGTTTGTAAGGCGGCACCCTGCCCAAGGTTGATGGGATGTTGAATGACAACGGCTCCAGCGGCGCGTGCCATGTCCGCAGAGTTGTCAGTGCTTCCGTCATCGATACAGACAACGTGCGGAAAGACCGACTTCACATGGGCGACAACATCCGCAATAACCTGGCCCTCGTTATAGAGAGGAATGACGACCCACGATTTACTCATGAACCGCTTTCACTACCGGACGGCGAAGTGCAGGGCTTCGGCTTCCGTCGAGATTGACTTCCCTCGCAATGACAAAAGCGAGAATGGCGAAGGAAAGCGAACCAATGATGAGCACCGCCATGGGAGACAGGAAGCCCTGCCACCACCATTCAATTCCTTCATTGAGGTTCCACCCCATGAAGTCGATTCCCGTAATGTACCTGCGCATATTGAAGTGAAGTGCCACGAAATTTGCCAGGGACAGCGTGAGAGCAACTAAATGGGCTTGCCCGCGGGTGAGGACGAAAGGTCGATCACGAACCTTGACGAGCAGCACACCCGCAAAAAGAATGATCAGCGGCAGGAGATACCTGGGCTGGACTTCGATTCCTATGTGCGATCCACCCCGAGTCAAAACGTACACGGGCAGAATCCACAGGGCAGCTCCGATTGCTGCCAGGGCCAGGAACTTTCTCCGATTCACGTTGCCGAAACCAATGAAGGCGAGAGATACAAACGCCGCCAAGCTTCCCAAGTACACAATGCTGGGCAGTTCGGTGTCGAGCCAGCCCAAACCCCACGAACCGAAAACACCCTCCCACAACATTGGAGCGTTCAAAACATTGAATGCCAGGAGGGCAATGATCGAAGGGTTCTCGGTTGAAACATCGTCGAGCGCCCCGCCGGGGCCGATAACGGGTGCTCCCGGATTACCAAAACCGTTAATGGCGGACACTGCCTGCGTCGACGTCAGATAGAAAATGGCACACACAAGAACAGCGACTCCCACAACCGCCGCCGTTTTCCAGTTGACGACTGAGCGTCTGAACCTGATCAGCAGGACCACCGCTATACCGATCAACGAATAAACAGCCGCATCCGCCCGCGCGCCAGCAGCAATCACGACCGCAAGAATACTGAGGGCCCCGAGAACAACTCGTTGGCGGCCGAGCGTCTCCAAGAAACCAAGAAAAGCGATCCAGGAAATTCCCACGCCAATCATTGCCCACGAGCTGGGATTATTCGAGGCAAGGAGGAACATTCCCAACGGCACAGAGGTGATGAGCCAACTCCACAGCAGGGTTCCTCGCCGGCGAGCGGGCAACGCGAGAAAAGTCGCCGTCATCAGGCCCGCGAAGAGCAAGATGTTCACGAAACGCATAATCAAGATCGACACCTGAACATCGGCGCCGGCAAAGAGGTTCATCACGGCGTAAAACAGCGGCGGATAACCGCCAGCAAAATTGCCGACATCGGTGAGCACCGTCGGCTCGACGGAATAACCAATCGTGTCGAGACATTCAGCGCTGAGCTCAGGCTTATAGGCATAGCAGGGAGCTTCAAGGAGTATTGCCGGAACGGTGCGGGTGACCGCAGAATCACCTTCTGCGCAAATCGCGTCGGGGGCTGCCTGAGTGCACCAGATGCTTGTCAGATGAAAGTTATCGTCGGGACTTGATCCGATCGGAGAGGCGTAGGCCCATGCACCGAGAGCGATGACAAGAAAAAGCGGAACAAATTTGAGAAATCTGGTTGATTTCAGTCTGCTCACGGCTGTCTTATACACTCACCAATTCTAGACCGGACAGGCTGCGCGGCTCTGTGACGCGGGCGGGAGAATCACAACCCGGGATGGAGCGCACTGAGGTGAACTGCGGTTAGCCGCGTGCCCCGATCTTGTCGGAGAGTCTTCTGAATTTGGCTTCGAAAGGTTTTTCAATCCACGCGTGCAAGGCATAAGCGACGAGCAGTCCTCCGGCAAGAACGAGGGGGTACCAGACCAGGTTCTGCCAGCTCACGTCACGTTGACCGATTTGGGCGACGAAAACGTACATCACGGTTGCATGCACCAGATAAAAGGTGAACGAGAGTTCTCCCAATTTAACCAGCCATCGTGAACTGAAAAATGATTTCTTTCCTGAGATGTCTCGTTGGGCGACACACGCAATCGTCACAACCATCAGGAGCAGTGTTGCTTCGTTGGTAAAGAGGTTTGCTAGCGCCATGACCCCGGGGGCTATTCCCAGTTGAACTCCAAAGGCAAGGAACACAAAGAGAAGACCCAATGCGGCCAGGGGAATCCATGCGGGAAGCTTGAGCATTTTGCCTTGTCTGGCCAAAACTCCAATGCCCATTCCTAAGAGAAATTCGGGCAGTCGCTCTATGGGCAGGGGAAGCGGAATGCATCCCTGTCCCGCACTCACAAAGCAGGAAGCTTTGATCGCAAGGATGGCAATGAACATGAGGCCTAAGGCGATCAGAATTGTCTTTGCTGTCCATCGGCTAAAGAGTCGCTGAGCGACAGGGTGAAGTGAGTAAAAGAAAAACTCACAGGTCAGAGTCCATGCGGCGGGATTCCCAGAAAAAAGAATGACCGGGGCCAACCACCACCCTTGAATAAGTGGCACCGACAGCAGCAAGATCCCTAAGTCAAAGGGCTTGACCCACCACTGCGCGGGATCGGGAGTGAAACTGTAAAAGACCGGGATGGCAAGAATGAGGGCAACCATTGTTGCCGGCCAAATTCGTCCAATTCGTCGCAGATAAAAGGCTCGAATGGGTAACTCTCGTTTCCACGACCACGAGAGGACGAATCCGGAGAGAACAAAAAAGAACATGACCCCGTAGTGACCGAATTCAAACAACGGGAATATCGGCACGGGGGCAAACGCGGTCATGTGAAAAAAGAACACACCAAAAGCGGCCCACCACCGCAAACCAGTCAGAGAGTTAAGCGCAGCACTCCGTGCGGGCATTTCTTTACCTCTCTGACAGGCAGAAGCCAGGTGATCTCTTAGCCAGAGCTCGCCTTAAGCATAATGAGATGGGTTCAGCGACACCTCTTACTTGGGAAACTCCGGGATTCAGTGATGAACTGAAAAAATCCCCGTAATGACAGGGATTTTCAGTGGTGGCTCCGACGGGCGTCGATCCCGTGACCTCACGATTTTCAGTCGTGCCGTTGAACCTGCGGCGTGCCTATGCGCGCAGACGAGGAGACGCTCGAACGGGATGCCGAACCGCACTCCACGGGCCAGTGCTCGCGCCCTTACGAGGTGCAGTCGGGGCTGTTCATCCGGTGCAAGTCGCGGGTCAAGAGCAAATGTCCGTCGTGCGCTGAGCTGTACCGGGGCGACTGGGCGGCGATCGCACGCTCGGGGGTATTCGATGGGGGGGGGTGCTGCTCTACCGACTCGTCATCCGCGCCGAGCCGAGCGAGAAGTACGCGCATTCCCTCACCGACCTCGTCGTGGGCGGACTCACGGCCTGACGGTCGTTCGCTTGAATGGCATGTGAATGCCGAGACCCTCGATGAGCGTCTCGGCATTCCGCCGCGCGAGCGCGGTGCGCTCGGGCGACATCTCGAGGTCGGACAGGAACACGGTGCCGATCGCGATCGCCAGAACGCCGGAGGCGATGCGGGCGACCTCGTCGTCTCCACCGCGCGGCGCGACACCGCTCAGCAGTGCGCGCAACTCGGCCTCCGAGCTGCGATAGGCGTCGACGACGACGGCGCGGATGCGGTCATTGGTGCGAGCCGCGTCAACGAACGCGAGCGCAGCGACGTTCTCCGGTCCGGGTTCGGCGAAGGCGCCGAACAGGTAGTCCAGTGCGCCGCTCACGTCGGTGGTGCCCGCGGGGAGGAACGACCCCGCGTGAGTCGTGGCGTCGGGGTCCGGAAGCTCGCCGAAGTACAGCAACTGCGCCGCGGTGGTCAGGATCTCGTCGCGGTTGCCCGCGAAGTGTCGCACGTGGCCTCGTGCCATGCCGGCTTCGGCCGCGATGCCATCCAGGGTCGTCGCGGCGAGGCCGTTCGTGGCCAAAACGCGAATGGCGGCCTCGAGTACTTGACGCAGGCGGGCGTCGGCGACCGATGGTCGTCCCATCACTACCCCTCGCCTTCGGTGAGAACTTTGTTAGTCGGACTTGACTAAAAACTATCAGGTGACCTACCGTATGGGGAATCGACCACACGGAAGGATGACGTGACCGAAATCGTACGGGTCGGACCGGCTCCGGTGAGCGATCTCGCCATCGAGGCGCGAGTGCGGGTGCGCGATGGCGTGCACCTGGCCGCCGACGTCTACCTGCCCGACGGCGACACGTCGCCCGGCGACACGATCCTCATCCGCCTGCCGTACGACAAGAGCGGGCAGTACACCTTCATCCCGCTGATCGCCGAGTACTTCATGGCCCGCGGCTATCGCGTCGTCGCGCAGGACGTGCGTGGCAAGTTCCGTTCGGAGGGCCAGGCGCTGCTCTTCGTGAACGAGGCGCGCGACGGCTACGACACGATCGAGTGGGTGACGCAGCAGGCCTGGTCGAACGGGCGGGTCGCGATGTGGGGCGACAGCTACTACGGCTACACGCAGTGGGCGGCCGTGTCGACGCAGCATCCGGCCCTGAAGGCGATCGCGCCCCGCGTCACCGGCACCCAGCTCGGGGAGCCGGTGAACCGCGACGCGAGCGACGTCGTGCGTGCGGTCGAGTGGGGGATCACCTACCTCTACCCGCTCACCTACTTCCACTCGCAGGACGCCTACTTCTGGGAGCTGGATCACGCACGACGTCCCTTCAGCGCTCAGGTCGAGGAGGTGCTCGACGTGCTCGGGTCCCGATCGCCGAGCTATGACCTGTGGTTCCCCCGGGCCGTGCACCTGCCCCGCTTCCCCGACGGAAGCCCCTTCGACGCCCGGCCCATCCCGGTGCTGCAGACGATCGGGCTGTGGGACAACTGCGCGCCGCTGTCGTGGGCCGACGTGGCCGCGATCGAGTCGCGCCCGGCGTGGGCGATGAACCACTTCCTGCGCATCGAGCCGATGGACCACGAGTCGTACTACCTCGCCGACACCCCCGCGCAGCGGGTCGAGGACCGCCCGGAGGATCAGCTCCGTGCCGAGCTGCCGAGGATGCTCGACCCGGCGCTCGAGTTCTTCGAGGTCTTCGTGCGGGGCAACGGCGCCGCGTCCGATGTCCCGCGAGTGAGCTGGGCGCTGGCCGGCACCGAGGGGATGCGCACCTCCCCGTCGTGGCCTCCTCCCGGGGTGCGGGCCTGGCCCGTCCTGGAGGGCGGATCCGGGGAGTGGACCCACGACCCCGCCGATCTCGTCCCCTCGAGCGCGCACAACGCCTTCGCGTTCCTGCTCGAGAAGCCCGATGAGTCGCCGATCGGGGACCGGCCGGACGTGCTGGTGTTCACGACCGAGGCGATCGACCACCCCATCGACCTGGTCGGCCCGGTGTCGGCCCGCGCCCGCATCCAGTCCGACGGGCCCGTGATGGACTTCTTCGTGCGGGTTCTCGACATGGCCCCCGACGGCACGGCCCTGCGGATCGCCCGGGGCCAGGTCGAGCTCGCGGATGCGACGACTCCCACCGACGTCGCGGTCGATCTCGGGCAGGTGAGCTATCGGCTCGACGCCGGGCACCGCATCCGTGTTCACGTCTCGAGCAGCGACTACCCCGAGTTCATCCCGCAGCCCGGCACCGGGGACGATCCCTGGTCGGCGATCGGCACTCGCCCGAATCATCAGCGCGTCGAGGCGCTCTCCGTCACCGTCAGCGTGCTGTCATGACCTTCGACCCAGGAGTCCACCGATGACCGAACGACCAGACGTGCCGAGCCCCCTGTGGCAGGGCGGCCTGCGCGAACTCGCCGCTGCCATCCGCTCGGGTTCGGTCACGGCTCGCGAGGTGATCGACGCGCACCTGGCCCGGATCGACGACGTCAATCCCGTGGTCAACGCGCTGACCGTCGTGTTCCACGATCGAGCGCGCGCCCTCGCCGACGAGGTCGACGCGGGGCGGGTGACCGGGGTGCTCGCGGGCGTGCCGTTCACCGTGAAGGAGAACATCGATCTGACTTGGTCGGCCACGACGAGCGGCTGGACGTTCCTCGCGCACGCCGTTCCCTCGGGCGACGCGACCCTCGTCGAACGCCTCCTCGGCGAGGGCGCCATCCCGATCGGCCGCGGCAACATGCCCGATTTCGGGCTGCGCTGGGACACCGACAACGACCTGTTCGGACGCACGATCAACCCGTGGGACGCCTCGCGGGTCCCCGGCGGATCGAGCGGCGGGGATGCCGTGGCGGTCGCCACGGGGATGACGCCCCTCGGACTCGGCAACGATTACGGCGGTTCGCTGCGGCTGCCCGCCTACGCTGCGGGCGTGTGCGCGCTGCGGCCGTCGGCGGGTCGCATCCCGCCACCCGTCGCCACCTCGGACGAACCCGTTCCGCTGACGTTGCAGCACTTCGCGGTCAACGGTCCGATCGCCCGCTCCATCGACGATCTCGATCTCGCGTTCGGGATCATGCAGGGTGCCGACGATCGCGACCCGTTGACCAACTCGATTCCGCATCCGTCGTCGTATGAGGGACCGCGGCGGGCCGCGGTGGTGCGGGATCCGCTCGGGTGGGGGGTCGACCCGCAGGTCGCCGACGCGATCGACCGCGCCGCCGATGCTCTTGTCGCACGGGGCTGGGAGGTCGTGGATGCCGAGCCGCCCCTGCTCGAGGAGGCCGCCGTGCTCTGGCGTCGGCTCTCGACGGCCGAGATGATCGGCGCCTTCCTGCCCGGGGGGCTACCGCAGCCGCTCAGCGACGGCTCGACCCGGTACTTCCTCGACAACGCGCAGGAGGTCGCCCCGTTCGACACCGTCGAGGAGTACGGCATGGCGTGGGCGCGCCGGGTGGCCATCGTGGCGGCATGGCACGCCTTCCAGGTGCAGCATCCGATCGTTCTGGGTCCGGTGTCGGCCGCGCGGATGCCCGAGATCGGGTTCGACCTCTCCGGGCCCGCCGCCACGACGACCCTGTGGCGGTCGCACGCCCTGCTCGTGGCAGTCAACCTGCTGGGCCTGCCGTCGGTCGCGGTGCCGACCGGGCTCGATGACGACGGCTTGCCGACCGGGGTGCAGCTGATCGGGCCCCGCAACGGCGACCACGTCGCCCTCGCGGCCGGCCGCGACCTCGAGGCCGTGCTCGGCCATCTCCGCCCATCCCTGAAGGAGTTCGTATGACCGCAATCCCGCTCCCCGTTCTCGAGTTCGCGTTCGAGCTGCGTGTCAGCGTGGACGACGGCTGGCATGTGGGCCGTGGTCCCGACGAGAGGCTCTGGTTCACTCCGATCACGGGCGGCACCGTCGCGGGACCCCTGCTCAACGGCGAGGTGCTCGCCGGCGGTGGCGACTGGTCGGTGCAGCGCGGCGACACGTTCCAGCTCGACGCCCGCTACCTCCTGCGCGCCGACGACGGAAGCGTGATCGACATCCTCAACCGCGGCTACTTCCGTTCGACGCCCGAGGTCGGCGCGCGCATGATGGCCAAGGAGCCGGTCGACGAGAGCGAGTACTACTACCGCACGGCGCCGGTGTTCCAGACCGATGCGCCCACGCACCGGTGGCTGGCCGAGAACCAGTTCGTCGGTATCGCTCGGGATGACAACGGGCAGGTCTGCATCCGGATGTTCGTCGTGAGGTAGTCGCGCGGCTCGCGCGCACCCCGGCTCGAGATTGAGCTCTGTTCGCAATCGCGATGTAGTCAACAACGAGGAAGCATTGAGTAATCTAGTTCCATCGCTCGTGCAATAGCGCATCTGACCAGCACTTCTAGTGGTGGCTCCGACGGGCGTCGATCCCGTGACCTCACGATTTTCAGTCGTGCGCTCTACCAACTGAGCTACAGAGCCTGACGCGGCACTCGTAACGAGTGACATCGCCAGATGAAAAACCCTTCCGAAGAAGGGCCCCATCCGCGACCCTGACGGGACTTGAACCCGCGACCTCCGCCGTGACAGGGCGGCGCGCTAACCAACTGCGCTACAGGGCCTTGCGTAATACCTTTCGGCAACCGAATTGAGTCTACATCCGGTCGTGACCCCA
Source organism: uncultured Microbacteriaceae bacterium (assembly GCA_903915075.1). Classification (GTDB taxonomy): domain Bacteria; phylum Actinomycetota; class Actinomycetes; order Actinomycetales; family Microbacteriaceae; genus UBA963. The sequence continues at coordinate 143 of CAIWRM010000082.1, read as the reverse complement.
ACGGGATTCGAACCCGTGCTGCCGCCGTGAAAGGGCGGTGTCCTAGGCCGCTAAACGATGGGGCCGGATGTTTCGTCTCTAACGATTACCGAGTATTCAGCATAGGGGAGACACGCGTATTGGCGCGAATCGGCGGGGGGACT
>CAIWRM010000081.1 GCA_903915075.1 uncultured Microbacteriaceae bacterium | reverse complement strand
TGCCTGCTTCAGAGATCTTGGCGTACGCAGGAGCCATGCCGACGTCGTCAACGGGAATGCTGATGATCGCATCGGGCGCGAGCGTAATCATGGTGTCAATGCACGCCGTCTGGATAGTGACGTCCCACTTACCGTCGCACACGTTAACAATGGTTCCGCCCAGAGCCTCGACCTGGTCCGTAATGCCACGAACCTGCTCGGTCGACCATTCAATGTCCATCGTCTGCATGACGATTCCGACCTTGATGCCCTTGGCCTTGATGGCCTCGATGTCCTTGTCGCTCAGGTCAGCGCTCGATACGAGCGCGGACTCTTCACCTAGGGGGCCGAGGCCCACGATCTTTGTAGGGGCAAGCGAGCTCGCCTCTACGTCTTTGAGCGGGTTATCTCCCGATCCTGAACCGGATCCGCTCGAGCAGCCCGCGAGCGACGCGACAACAACGAATGCTGTCGCAGCTGCGAGCACTGCAATCGATTTCTTCATTGAAATACCTTTCTCAGTGATGGATGGATTGCCTCGAAAACCTTTGGCTAGTTGGCCAGAAGCTCGTCGAGGTATTTCTTACTCATGACGGCGGCTTCCCGAGGGTCGCCGTCGTACGAGTCGAGCTCGACCATGAGCCAGCTGTCGTAGCCTGACGATCGAACCGCTGCAAGCACACCGGGAAAATCAATGTCTCCTTGTCCGAGAGGCAGGAACTCACTGGTGGCGTACTTGAAGTCTTTGAGATGAACATGGGCCAGTCGGTCCGCATGCTTTTCGATGAGTTCCACCGCGTTACCTCCACCGGCGGTGAGGTGCGCGGTGTCGGGGCAGAACTGAATCTTTGACACATTCATGAGTCGCTCGAGTGCCTCGGGGCTTTCGACAATGGTGCCCAAGTGCGGGTGATACGACGACTCGAGTCCAAACGACGACGCGATGTCGACGACGCGATCAAGCGCCGCGCCCAGCTTTGCCATGTCGTCGGGGCGCTCACCCGCACTCCGAACGGCTCCCCCACCCACGACCAGTCGACGTGCGCCGAAGTTGGCAGCCAGCTGCGCGGCCTGCGAGACCTTGTGGAGTTCGTCTTCCAGGATGTCGTCGTAAATGAAGTTGGCACCGGTGTATACCGAGACGAGTTCGAGGTTTGCCTTCTTAAGGGCTTCAAGGAGTTCCTCGGGGCGATCGGCGAATTCGGCGAGGTTGCCATCAAAGACTTCTGTGCCGTCGTATCCCGCCAAAGAGATGTCAGAAAACCCGTGACGAACATCGCCATTCGAACGATAGAACAAGTCCTTCACCGACGTCACGCCAGCAGGATGTCCGACCACACCACCCCAGGTGATGGTTGAGTATCCGATCTTCACTGATCATCCTTTCCTTGGTCGCCGCGCACTGTATGCAGCGACGGACTAATAATTACACAAAAACTAGTCTTTTGTCGAAAAAAATCATTACGTTATCTTTTTGTTACACGCTTCAGTTGTAATTGAGCAGATGCTCTCGCAGAGCCTAGAATCGTGAGGTGACTGATATTCAGCGGAGATTCGGCGGTTTTAGCGCGGCAGCGCTGTTCCAACTCCTGCGAGATGGGCAACCAAAGACCAAGGCAGAGCTTGTCGAGATAACCGGTCTCTCGCGTTCAACCATCCAGTTTCGGGTTGAGTCTCCGCTGGAACTGGGCCTCATCGCTCCGGTGAGCGATGCCGTCTCCACCGGTGGGCGCCCCTCGGCTCAAGTGGCCCTCAACCCTTCCGCTCGAGTGGTCGCGGCCGTTGACTTCGGAGCGACCCAGGCCTCTCTTGCAGTGACCGACCTTGCCGGCAACATCCTCAGTCGGACTACGGCCGAGATGAAGATTGCCGATGGGCCCGAGATTTGTCTGGGCTGGATGGTAAAGCGAATTCGCTCAGAGCTCGCGTCAATTCGGCGACGCGAGGCTGAATTGATTGCCATTGGAATCGGCTTGCCCGGGCCGGTGGAACACGCCACCGGCAGGCCGTCAAATCCGCCCATCATGCCCGGGTGGGACGACTTCGATGTTCCCGGCTTTGTGAATCATCACCTCAAGGCAACAGTTCTCGTCGACAACGACGTGAACATCATGGCGTTGGGCGAGAAGAAGGTGGCGTGGCCGAACGTTGCGAACATGATCTTTCTCAAGGCATCCACCGGTATTGGTTCGGGGATCATCAGTAGTGATGTTCTGCAGCGAGGCGCCGAGGGCATTGCTGGCGACATCGGTCACGTCCAGATTGCCCGCGGACACGACGTTCCCTGTCGTTGCGGAAACAATGGCTGTCTCGAGGCCCTCGCGGCTGGTCCGGCGCTGGCTCAACAACTGGCTCACGCAGGTGCAACGTTTAATGGCGCACCGATTGTTGACCTCGGCGACGTCGTCGCGGCCACGAAAGCCGGTGACCTCGT
>CAIWRM010000080.1 GCA_903915075.1 uncultured Microbacteriaceae bacterium | reverse complement strand
TTGAGCACTTCGAGCAGGTGCCACGCGATGGCCTCACCCTCGCGGTCCTCATCAGTGGCGAGGTAGAGCTCATCGGCATCCTTGAGGGCGCGCTTGAGTTCGGCCACCGTCTTCTTGCTGTACTCGCTCACCGAGTAGTGGGGTGTGAACTTGTTGTCGACGTCAACGCCAAAAGCCTTCATGTACCCGGTCTTGACCGCGGCGGGAAGGTCGGCGGGCACCGTGAGATCACGAATGTGACCCACGGATGCGAGCACGCTGTAGTCGCCGCCCAAGTACTTACCAATGGTCTTGGCCTTGGCGGGTGACTCAACGATGACGAGCTTGCGGGTGGTCGACAAGCGGTTCCTCCTAGAAGTGATGGCTAACAGAGAGTCACCATACCCTGCGATTTTGGTTATCCGCGCTCATTTAGTCGGGAGGGGGTCCGGCGTGGGCCCTGACCAGACCCGTCCAGGTGCCTGCCGTCACCCGAAGGGTGACGCGCGCATTGAGCTGGGAGACATCACACGACACCAACTCAAGTTGAGCATTCTCGGCGTGTCTTTGCGCTCGCGCACATGCGAAGCCGGGCAGTCGGCCCGACAGGGTGTCGGCGACATCAATAGCCGCTTGGTCGACCACGGACTGGGCCCGCGAAGCGGTGACGACGATTCTCGCGGCCGACAAAACAAGCAGCCCTGCGATCATGCAGACGCTCACGATTGACATGAGCATGAGGCCCGAAGACCCCCGATCGGTGAAACGAAGCATTGTGCTCACTCGGCTTGTCACGGCGCGATGTCGCGGGGAGCGCACGCACGCGCGGCGGGAACCGCAAACCAGGCGCGAACGCCCCGAACCTCCGGGGGCCGCACGGTGACACAGGCCTCGCCGTCTGCACTCAGCATGTCCACCGTTGCCCGGGGCAGGTGTGCGAGAACGCGGTCGCGAACCTGCGCCGGATCATCACCGCGAGCAAGAGCGCGCGCCGCCTGGTGTGCCGCCGTGGTGTGGGCGAGGGCGTCCCTTCCTAGGGCGATGCCTCCGACGACGAGCGCCAACACCACAATGACCGCCGGCACAACGATGGCGAACTCGGCCGTCACCGAGCCGCCATCTGTGTTGCGCACCGAACGCACTAGCCGCCGATACCCAGCGCGCCCGTGATGACGTTGGTGAGCAGGCCCCGCACTCCGTCACCCTTGAGAATCATGACGAGCAACCCGGCGAATCCCACCGCGGCCATAGTGGCGATGGCGTACTCGGCCGTTGCCGCACCCCGTTCGTTGCGCCACATGCCAATCAGCAATTTCATGTGTGTTCCTTTCTTTTGTATCCCTGAGGCGAATGTTCGAGCCCATGGTGCCCCAGCGCGTCATCACCGCGCGTCCCGAGAGACGTCTCGGTGGAGCGCGCTTGGGCATGCCGGCTGTGCGGGGCATGCGCGCGTCAGCCCACAACGAGCGTGTCGCTGACCACCGAACCCACGAGCGGAACGACGCCCCACAAAAGAAAGGCCGGCAGATAGCACGCACCCACGGGCACGAGGATGCGCTCGCCCAGTTCTCGTGCGGCACGACGTTGGTCGGCAAAGCTTTTTGCCCGTTGGTCGTCGGCCAGGTTGTGCAGTGCGGATGACACCGAAACCCCTGCGTGAGACGCCACGGTCAGCAGCTGGCCGCCCTGTTGTCGCGCCTGCTCCGGCGTTGACAATCCCACACTTGTCACAGCCCGCTCCGCGACGCGCACCGCACGACCGAGCGGCAAACCAGAACTGACAGCCACCGCAACGAGTTCACACCACAGACCGGGCGCTGCGTGGTGATCCGTTGCCCGCGCAATGAGCTTGCGTATCCACAGCCACCCCAGTGCCGACAGCACCGCGCCTCCCACCAGGCAGGCCAGCCCGAGTGCGCTCGAGAGGAGTGCCTCCATGACGTTGAAGCCCAGGGCGCCACCCAGCGCAATCGAGGCCACCGGCACCAACATCACGATGCGGCGGGTAAGCAAAGGCGCGGCGAGCGCCGACAGAATCTCCTCGTGCGCCGCCGCCACATCGCGCACGAGGCACTGCAGTCGACTCACGGTGATGCTGAGTGGTGCGCCCGTGGCCACCGCTACGGCAAACACGGCCCGCGCATTCGGGTCGGGCAGTGCGCTGGCATCGCGGGAGACGAGCGAGAGCACGTGATGAGCCGGCACCCCCGAGCGCAACAGCAGAATCACGCGGTCCAACGAGGCGAGCGTCTGCTGGGCGGCACGACGATGCTCGCGGGCAGAGTCCTTCTTATTCATACCGGAACGACCGCCAACTCGCCCGCGCGAGTGGCCAGCGAGCCCATCTGGCTGATTGACCGACGGCCCTCGAAGCGGTGGACGTGAACCACGAGGTCGATAGCCACGGTGGTCAGTGCGGTGAGCGCCGACGCCGCCAATCCGTGTGCCTCGGCTAACGCCCGCAGCCGGGCAGGAACCTCCGCAAGGGAATTGGCGTGCAGGGTGATTCCTCCGCCGGCATGACCCGTGTTGAGGGCGGTGAGAAAGTCGAGCAGTTCGGGGCCGCGGCACTCCCCCACCACCAAACGATCGGGGCGCATACGCAGGGCCTGCCTCACGAGCTCGCCCAGGCCGATGCCGCCCACCCCCTCACTGTTTGCCTGCCGCGCCTCGAGGCCGACCACGCAGGGATGCCGCACGTCGAGCTCGGCCACGTCTTCGATGGTGACAATTCGTTGATCGTGCGGCACCTCGCCCAAAAGGGCGGCGAGCAGGGTTGTCTTTCCCGACCCGGTTGCCCCGGTAATCAGCACGTTCTCGCGATTCGCGATTGCCGCGCGCAGGCGCTGTTCGATTTCGGAAGTCATCATTCCGTGACCCGCGAGGTCGGCCAGCGTCCATCCGCGCGTGCGAGGAATGCGGATGGCAAGTGACGTGCCCGAGCGAGATACCGGAGCCAGCACCGCGTGCACGCGCACCCCGTGATCCAAACGCGTGTCGGCGATGGGAGTCAGCTGGTCGATGTGGCGACCGCCTCGTGCCAGCAGCTCTTCGGCCAACGCGCGGGCCGCACTCTCGGAAACCTGGATGCCGGGCACCGCGTGAAGCCCCGAATCGTCGTCGACCCACACGCCCGTGGCCGGCGAAACAAGCACGTCGGTGACCGTGGGGTCGGTCATCAGTTCTTCGATTCGACGAAGCATGACCACACCCTGACGCATTCCCGAATACCCGGGCGGCGTGAGCACGCGGTGGTGGAAAAAGGAAGGCGGCACCGGATGGGGGGAAACGGTGCCGCCTTCACGACACCAGATTGGGGGGAATCAAATGTGTCGCGATGTCGGTCGTTACAACCGACTCATGAAATCGTATATCGAGTTAGGTGACAAACCCCTCAACTTTGCAACACCTGTGGAAAAAATCCTGTCTACTGGAACAGAACATAATTCTGCGTCAATCGTCACCAGGCATTCATTCATCACGTCCTCGCGACGAATATCGGGGCGGTATCCTGTGGTTTACGGGCACACGGAGGTGCCGCCAGCACACGAGGTGAGACAAACGTGAACGAACACAGCGACAGCAAGATGCCCGAGTCCCGTCGGTTTGCGCCCTCGGCGGAATTTGCCGCTGGCTCGGTAACCGACGCACAAATCTACGACGACGGGCAAGGCGGGCCAGACTTTTGGGCCGATCAGGCGCGCGATCTTCTGCACTGGCACACGCCGTTTACCCAAACCCTCGACTGGACGAACGCGCCTTTTGCGAAGTGGTTTGCCGATGGCCAACTCAACGTGAGCTACAACTGCCTCGACCGTCACGTGGCCGAGGGTCGGGGAGACCGCGTGGCACTGCACTGGGAGGGTGAACCCGGCGACTCCCGGAGCATCACCTACGCGCAGCTGACCGACGAGGTCAAGCGGGCCGCCAACGTGCTCACGGGCCTGGGCATTCAGGCAAGCGACCGCGTGGCCATCTATATGCCGCTCATCCCCGAGGCCATCGTGGCCATGCTGGCAGTGGCTCGAATTGGCGCCATCCACTCGGTCGTGTTCGGCGGGTTTAGCGCCGAGTCGCTTCGCAGCCGCGTGGATGATGCCGGCGCCAAGCTCGTGATTACGGCCGACGGGGGATACCGCAAAGGCAACGTATTCGCCCTCAAGCCCGTTGTTGACGAGGCCCTCGCGGCCGACGGTGGTCAGGCCACGGTCACCAACGTTCTCGTCGTTCGACGCGGAAACAACGACATTGAGTGGCACGACGGCCGCGACCTGTGGTGGCACGAATCCGTCGACACCGCATCCGCCGAACACGTTGCGCAGGCCTTCCCCGCCGAACAGCCGCTGTTCATTCTGTACACGAGCGGCACCACGGGTAAGCCCAAGGGCATCCTGCACACCTCCGGCGGCTATCTCACCCAGTCGGCGTTCACACACAAGCACGTCTTCGACCTGCACCCCGAGACCGACATCTACTGGTGCACGGCAGACGTGGGATGGATTACGGGACACACCTACGTCGTCTACGGACCGCTGGCCAACGGGGCCACGCAAGTGATCTACGAAGGCACGCCCGACAGCCCGCACCCGGGGCGCTGGTGGGAAATCATCGAGAAGTACCGGGTGAGCATCCTCTATACGGCGCCCACCGCAATCCGCTCGTTCATGAAGCTCGGCGCCGAGATCCCCAATAAGTTCGACCTCTCAAGTCTGCGCCTGCTCGGCTCCGTGGGTGAGCCCATCAACCCGGAGGCGTGGATCTGGTATCGCGACGTGATTGGCTCGGGCACCACCCCGATTGTGGACACGTGGTGGCAGACCGAAACCGGGGCCATCATGATTTCAGCCCTTCCCGGAATCACCACGCTCAAACCGGGAAGCGCACAGGTTCCCATTCCGGGAATCTCCCTCGACGTTGTCGACGACGATGGCGGCAGCCTGCCCAATGAGACCGCGGGACTGCTCGTGGTCACCCAGCCGTGGCCGTCCATGCTCCGCGGAATCTGGGGCGACGACGACCGCTTCCGCGAGACCTACTGGGAAAAGTTCGGCGACAGGTACTTCGCCGGTGACGGCGCACGGCGCGACCTCGACGGTGACATCTGGCTGTTGGGTCGCGTCGACGACGTGATGAACGTTTCCGGACACCGCCTGTCAACGGCCGAGATCGAATCGTCCCTGGTGGCCAACCCCATGGTGGCCGAGGCCGCCGTTGTGGGTGCCGCCGACGAAACGACGGGTCAGGCCGTTGTCGCCTTCGTGATCTTGCGTGCCAGCGAGGCGGGCAAGCTCGATCCCGCCGAGGCGAGCGCCGTGCTCCGCAAACACGTCGCCACGCAGATTGGCGCCATCGCGCGACCCGCCCGGGTGTACATCGTGGCCGAGCTTCCCAAAACGCGCAGCGGCAAGATTATGCGACGCCTTCTGCGCGATGTGGCCGAGGGTCGCGACATCGGCGACACCACAACCCTCACCGATCAGAACGTGCTCAACCTGATCAACACTCAGGTCAACTAGTTTTCGCGGGCAAGACCGCGAGTGAGATGCCTACTTGAACGCGACAATCAACTCGATTTCGACGGGCGAATCTAACGGCAGCACCGGTACGCCAATAGAGGAGCGGGCGTGTTTACCCGCCTCGCCAAAGACCTCGACGAGCAGCTCCGACGCACCATTGATAATGGCTCCCTGCGACGTGAACTCGGGCACACAGGCCACAAATCCTGTCACCTTAACGATGCGCGTTACGCGGTCAAGATCGCCAATGGCACTTTTGATGACGGCTAAACCATTGAGAGCTGAGATGCGCGCATACGACTGAGCATCCGCAGGAGAAACGAGCCCGGGGGACTCCCCCACCTTGCCCGTTGCGGGAAGTTTCCCGTCAACCGTGGGCAACTGGCCAGAGACAAAAACCAAATTTCCTTCCACGACTGCCGGAACGTAAGCAGCCAAGGGAGCGGGCGCTTGAGGAAGCTCAATGCCAAGTTCGGTAAGGCGCGATTCGACGCTCATGGCGTACCCTTCGTGTTTCTGATGTCCGCCTTAACGAGCGGCCGCTGGATGAATGTGAGCCTAGTTTAGAGGCCTCTTGAGATACGAAACGAGTCCGCCCTCGGGACCCTGAATGACCTGCACGAGCTCCCAGCCGTCTTCACCCCACGCGTTCAACACAGCCTGCGGGTTGTGAATGGTGAGCGCAACGGTGGCGTATTCCCAAGAAATGGCATTCATTTGGTCTCCTTTTGGCTAGTTCCCAGCCTGTGGCGGGTAACCTAGAGTCTATGTTTGCCAAGGTGCGTGAAAAGCGTCAACGCTCGGGAGCCGCCGGCGGAATCGCCGCGTTTGTGGGAATGAGCGCGATAGCAGCCGTTCTGGTTGCGTCCTCTGTGACCCCGGCCATCGCTGTCGCCGGGCTCACGGCCAACAGCACGCTCGGCATCTTCGACAACTTGCCCGACTACCTCGAAATCGGCGACCTCGCCCAGAAGTCAACGATCTATGCCACTAATAACGACGGGACGCCCGTCCTCCTGGCCACGTTCTACGCACAGAACCGCGAAGACGTGACACTGGCGAACATCTCTCCCTTCATCAAGAACGCTGCCATTGCGTCGGAAGACCCAAGGTTCTTTGAGCACGGCGGCGTTGACCTGTATGGAACGATTCGCGCCATAGTTTCTAACGCTCTCACCGGCTCGTCACAGGGTGGTTCGTCGATTACGCAGCAGTACGTCAAGAACGTGCTCGTGCAGAAGGCCGAAGACATTTCCGACCCGGTCGAGCGTAAGGCAGCCTACGAAGAGGCGACCGCCGTGACCGTGGATCGCAAGCTCAAAGAGATGAAGCTCTCCGTCGGCGTAGAGCAGAAATACACCAAGGAGCAGATTCTGGAGGGGTACCTCAACATCACTCCCTTCGGCGGTCGTGTCTACGGTGTTCAGGCGGCGTCCCGCTACTACTTCGGAAAGTCAGCCAAAGATGTCTCTCTGGCCGAGGCTGCCACGCTCATCGCGATCATCAACAACCCGAGCGCGTATCGGCCCGACATCGAAGAGAACCTCGAGGACAACACCGCTCGCCGCGACTACATCTTGGCGCGCATGCTGGAGAACGGCAAAGTAACCCAGAAGGAATACGACACCGCGGTCAAGTCCCCGGTGAAGCTCAATCTCACGGAAGCCTCTACCGGATGCCAGACCGCGCCCGATGGCGCAGCGTACTTCTGCGACTACATCACCTGGGTGATTAAAAATGACAAGGCCTTCGGCGAAACAGAAGAGGAACGCTGGAACGCGTTCCAGCGCGGTGGGTGGAAGATTTACAGCTCCCTGAGCTTGCCCCTCCAGCAGACCGCCAGTCAGGCGATTTACGGCAACATTCCCACCGTCGTTGACTGGGGAGAAATTGCGGGAGCGGCCGTCACCGTGCAGGCCAACACCGGTCGCATCTTGGCTATGGCGCAGAGCAAGGATTACACCAACGACCCCGACCTCGCGGTCACGGGAACCAACTTCACCTCAATCAACTACAGCACCGACAAAGACTATGGCGGTTCTTCCGGTTTCCAGGTGGGGTCAACCTACAAGGCGTTCACTCTCGCCCAGTGGCTCAAAAGTGGTCGCGGCCTCGCCGAGATGGTCGACCCTCGTGAACGCCCCCTCCCCATGAACAAGTTCACCGACAGGTGCCTTGGCGTGGGTGGTGCCGATTGGGAACCAAAGAACAACTCGGGCACGTTCGAGGGGCCCGTGTCGGTGATGACCGCCACGCAAGACTCGATCAACCTGGCGTACATTTCGATGGCCCTGAAGGTCGATCTGTGCGACATCAAGGAAACCGCTGAGGCGTTCGGTGTGCACCGCGCCGACGGCAACGTGCTCGGGCAAGCGCCTTCGGACATCCTCGGAACTCAGGAAATCTCGCCGCTCACCATGGCCACCGCATATGCCGGTATCGCCAACCAGGGTCGCGTATGCACCCCCATCGCCATTGACAAGATTCTCGACCAGAATGGCGTCGAGATTCCGGTGCCCAAGACCACGTGTACCCAGGCCGTGACACCCGAGGTGGCCAACGCCATGGTTGTGGCACTCAAAACCCCTCTGACGAGCGGCACGGCGACACTGGCAAACCCGGGGGACGGCATTCCCATCATTGGTAAGACCGGTACTAATGACAACTTCAACCAGACGTGGCTCGTTACCGCAACAAGCAATGTGGCCACCACCGTCTGGGTAGGAAACACCGTTGGCTTTACGAGCCTTCTCTCGGGTTCACTGACCAACGGCGCCGCCCGCTTGGCTCGGAGCATCATTATGCGCCCCATCATGGAGACGGCGAATGCTCTCTACGGTGGCGTGGATTGGCCAGATCCGCCGGCCAACCTCATGGGTGGTCGCAACGCGGTGGTTCCCGACGTGTCAGGGCTCTCGCTCGAAGACGGTATCAAGCTGCTCGAAAGCGTAGACCTCGCCGTGGATACCTACTGTGGAACCATCGATGGGCGCCGGCCAAACGGCAGGATTGAATCTACGGTTCCGTCGGTGGGAACGACTCTGCCCACGGGAACCCCCGTGAATATCTGCCTCAGCAACGGCTTGCTCGTTACCGGGCCACCGAGCGTTATCGGTCAGACCGAGGCCGCTGGCAAGAGCTTCCTGCTGAACAAGGGCTGGAAGGTCAGGGTTGTCTACGCCAATGCGCCCACGTGCTCGGGTGACGGCAAGGACGAAGAAGAACCTCCCGCCGATCCCCCGGTTGAAGAGCCGCCATGTCCCAACCCCAACCAGGGCAAGGTTATTCGTCAGTCGCCCAATGGTGGATTTGCTAAAGCCGGGGCCACGGTAACCCTCACTGTTCAGCGCTAGTCATTCGTGACGAACACCGCGGGCGCCATCGGCATCGGACTCGGTCTGGTTGCCGGTGGCGCGCTCGCGTGGGGCACGCTCGTTGAGCGCCGCATGTATACGCTGCGCCCGCAACAAGCACGAATCGACAGCCTCAGGAACGGGTCGTTGCGGATCCTGCACCTGTCCGACATGCACACGGCGCCGTGGCAACGCGACAAGGCAGCGTGGGTGCGGACCCTCAACGACCTCTCGCCGGATCTGGTGATTGCCACGGGTGACTTCCTGGGACATCCCGAGGCGCTCCCGAGAGTCACGGAGGCCCTCGAGGTCTTTGCTGGTGTCCCGGGTGCGTTCGTCTTTGGCTCGAACGACTACTTCGTTTCGCGGCCCAAGAATCCTTTTGCCTACTTCGCCGGACCCTCGCGCATCAAGAAGAAACCCGAACGCCTGGACACGAATGCTCTACGGGCGTTCCTCGTCAACGACCTCGGCTGGCACGACATCAACAACGACGCCCGCCGGCTTACCGTGGCCGGAGTCACCGTCGACCTGGTTGGCGTTGACGACCCGCACATTTTTTACGACAGGTGTGACGCGGCACTGGCTCACTTAGACGACCTTCGTGAGGACGACGCGTTGACCGCTGGGACCGTGGCCACAGAGTCCGCCAGCATCACGATTGGTGTCACACACGCGCCTTACCGGCGAATCCTCGACCAGTTCACCGCCAGCGGGGCAGACGTCATCTTTGCCGGCCACACACACGGCGGTCAGGTGTGCGTTCCCGGGGTGGGTGCTCTCGTGACCAACTGCGATATCCCGCGAAGGCAGGCCAGCGGATTCTCCACCTGGCAATCGGGTGGCCACCATTCGCTGCTCAACGTCTCTGCCGGGCTCGGAACGTCCATCTACGCGCCGGTGCGCTTTGCGTGCCCGCCAGAGGCGTCGGTACTCGATCTGAGTGGTCCCGAGGTCGTGGCACCCGGCTGATCTGCCGACTGCCCTCTTTGGGCGCCTTACCCCGTGGCTCCGGTATGACGCATCCCTCGTATACTTGTGAACGTCTGACCGGGGTGTGGCGCAGCTTGGTAGCGCGCGTCGTTCGGGACGACGAGGCCGCAGGTTCAAATCCTGTCACCCCGACCTGTGTGATGTCCCAAGACATCGGAATCCCCTGAACCCACGGGTTCGGGGGATTCTGTCATTTTTGGCGTTGATAATCGCGGCTTGTGTCGAGGGTGAGTTCTCGGAGTAGTTCGCCTGTTTGTTGGTCAACGATGCGGATTTC
>CAIWRM010000079.1 GCA_903915075.1 uncultured Microbacteriaceae bacterium | reverse complement strand
TTTTGCTGAACTGCTGCGTGCGCTACACCCTGACCTGCCACCTGCCGAAGCACGAGGCGGAGTGCAAGACCCGGTAACCTGAAGGCTGCGGGTGGGATTTCTCCTCTTCATGAGCCGCCGGGCAAGCCCGACGAACCTGCACCAGACTACCAGAGGACTGTGCCGTGAGCGAATCCCCCATCGACAGCGCAACGCGCGACATCGCCGAGGTGCCCGCCGTTGAGGTAATTGTGGAAGTGGCCGTGAACCTGATGAGCGCCGCCGCCATCAAGTGCGGACTGGCCGATGACGACTCCGGCCCCTCTCACATGGATCTGGATGAGGCACGCAAACTCATCAATTCACTTGCCGGACTCATTACCGCTGCCGCCCCCGAAATTTCGGATTCGCACGCGCGCCCCCTGCGCGACGGCCTGCGTTCGCTCCAGCTCGCGTTTCGCGAGGCCAGCCCCTACCCCGACCCGATTGGCAAAGGTCCGGGCGAGAAGTGGACCGGTCCGGTCAACTAGCTCGCTGTCGGGGTTATTTGCTGTCGCGCTGACCTCAATCTCGCGCTCTGACGACTCAGAAGTGCGCTCCGGTTAGAAGTACTCGCCGCGCAGTGCCGCAGCAGCGTTGAGCGACACCGCGAATGCCACGGGGATCTCGCCCCAGGCCTCCGCCGCGCGCTTGTTGTATTCCTCTTCGGTGGGGTTGTCCGAGACAATCTCTTCGAACTTCGTGAGGTAGTCGGCCGTCCACTTGATGACGTAGTCGGCATCCATTGAGGAGCCCTCATCCATGTGCCCCGGGATGATCGTCTTCGGCGACAGGTCGCCCATCGCGTAGACACTCTTGAGGAACTCTGCCCGCAAGGCGGCGTCGTGCTCAGCCATGTACACGTGCGTGTCGCTGGAGCCGAGGTCGCCCACGATCAGGGTTTCGAGCTCGGGAACCCAGACGAGCGTTGCCTCCTCGCTATCGGCCACGGCAACATAGATGATGGGCAGTTCCCGGCCCTCGAGCGTCAGGTGCATCTCGCTCATGGCGGCGGGGCCGATCAGCTTTTCGCCGATCTCGTCGCCGAAAACGGGCTTCCACTGCGTGAACTTCTTCTCTCGGATGCCCTCAATCTGCTCGGCAACCTTCGGGTGAGCGACCATCTTGGCGTCGGGGAATTCCTCGGCAAACAGGCTCAGTGTGAACCAGTGATCGGGGTGGCCGTGTGTCACAAAGATTGTGGTGAGGCGTGTGCCCGAATCCTTGACCATCTTGACGAGGTCGCGGGCATCGCGGAGCAGGAAGGGAACATCGATCAGAACGGAATCGGTCGAACCCTTGATGAGGGAACAGACGGAATTGAGGCCCGCATCGCTGCTGAGAAAGGTCTCGATGGTGAGAGGGGAAGACGTTGTCATGAGAATCTCCTGATGGTAAAGAGCTGGGTTGCTCGAAAGAATGGGACGTAACCGACAGTAATGCGTGAGATAAATTAGTTGACGACTTCAATTATTTGTATTTTCATTGAAACACAGGCTCTAAGGAGAAATCAATCATGGCTTCAACACCCAAAATTCAGCCCGGCAAGCTCTTCATCAACGGCGAATGGCGAGAGTCCTCTGATGGCCAACGCCGTGACGTGATCAACCCGGCTACCGGCGAGGTGGTCTCGAGCATTGCGTGGGCCACCGCCGCGGATGTTGACGCTGCTGTTGCCGCCGCGCGTGCCGCTTTTGACAAGGGCGAATGGTCGGGACTCAGCGGACGCGAGCGTTCGCGCATCCTGCTCCGTGTTTCGCAGATCATGCGTGAGCGCTCCGACGAACTGGCCTACGCCGAAAGTGTGGACGTGGGCAAGCCCATCACCTTTGCCAACGTTGTTGACGTGAATACCGCCATCGAGCAGTACGAGTACGTGGCAAGCCTCGCTCAGCACCTCGATGGTGCCACGCGCGAAACTCCCCTGCCCGCTTTCGCCTACACGCGTCGCGAGCCCCTCGGTGTTGTTGGCGCCATCACGCCGTTCAACTTCCCCCTCATTCTTTCGAGCACCAAGATTGCTCCCGCGCTGGCAGCCGGCAACACCGTGGTACACAAGCCCGCCAGCGACACCCCGCTCACCGCGCTCATCATGGCCGACATCTTGACCGCTGCCGGTGTCCCCGCGGGCGTCGTCAACATTGTCACCGGATCGGGTTCCGCACTCGGCGATCAGATTGTCTCTCACCCCGACGTGAACAAGATCGCCTTCACCGGCTCTACCGAGGTCGGACAGCACGTGGCCTCACTTGCTGGCCAGACTCTCAAGCCCGTGACTGCCGAGCTCGGTGGAAACGCCGCGAACATCGTGTTTGCCGACGCCGACGTTGAGAAGGCCATCGGCGCGGTCATCAGCGCCTTCGTCTTCAACACGGGTCAGTTCTGCATGGGCGGCCCGCGTCTGCTTGTCGAGCGCCCCCTCTACGAAACCGTCCTGGGGATCCTCGGCCAGGCCGTTCCCGGTGTGCCCATCGGCGACCCGCTGAAGCCCGAAACGGTCATTGGCCCGCTGTCGAGCAAGGTTCAGTTCGACAAGGTTTCGGGAATGGTCGAGTCGGCCATTGCCCGCGGTGCCACAGTTGTGGCCGGCGGCAAGGCGCTGGAGCTCAACGGCGGTTACTTCTACCACGCCACTGTTCTGGCAGACCTGCCGAACGACGATGAGGCAGTGGCCACGGAAGTCTTTGGCCCGGTTCTCACCGTGCAGCCCTTCGACACCGAAGAAGAAGCCATTCAGATGGCCAACGGCACGCCCTACGGCCTGGCTGCGGGACTTCAGACCACGAACATCGCTCGCGCCCACCGCGTGTCGGCGGCCCTCGAGGCCGGAATCGTCTGGGTCAACTCGTGGGCGCTTCTCGACCCCGCAATTCCGTTCGGTGGCGTGAAGGCCTCCGGATGGGGTCGCGAATACGGTCCGGAAGCTCTCGAGTCGTACACCCGCACCAAGTCGGTTGTCATCTCGACGCTGCCGTAAGGCGAGCGAGCCTCGTCAGCGTTTTTGCTGAGGCGTCACTGGCGAGTCGTCAGTTGCTATGCCTTGTCGGGCACTAGTTGCACGAGCAGGCTGTCGACCCGTTCGTTGAGCAGGCGTGACTGAGCGATCCGTTCGCCGAGTTCGGTCAGGAGCGAATCCAAGGCGTCTGGGGAGAGGCCTCGTTCGAGTCGCAGTTGGATGACGAGGTCGTGCCCGGCGCCCCGGGCATCCGGGTCGGCGGTGGCAAGCGCGAAGCCCGCAATCTGGCTATCGGCGGAGACGGCGACCTGTAACGCTTCGCGAACGGCGAGATCGACGTGCGGTGGTGACCACGGCTCTTCGGCAGCGATGGCCCGCAGCGCCGGGTGGCGAACAACGAGCTCGGTGTCACTCGTGGGGTCAATGACCACCCACGTGCAGTCGTCGCTGAGTGCAGACACGGCCGCGCGGCGCCCCTCGGCCGGAACGGGTCGTGCGTCAGCACGCCATGCGGACATGGCGGCGACGTTCGAAAAAATGGGCAGCACCGTCTGCCCGTCGGGGCCCTTCACCCGCACAATGGCCAGTTCCTGGGTTTTGTCGACCCGCAGACCCGCCTCTGTCTCCCCCTCGTCGCCCGCCTCGGCCACCAGCGGGATGAGAAACCGACTCACGCGCACCGCATCGATCACTGCCGCGTGAGCGGCGGCCCGCTTCTCGTCGTTCTCGGCCAGAGACCGAAAGGTGGCGATGGCTTCGGCAAACGCCGGCGGCGTCGAGCCGTCATCCCCTGCGAAGGCATTGGGCTCGAATGCTCTACCAGACCACGACTGCCCGGCCGAGTCGGCGTGATTCATGTTGGTGCTGCCTAGTTGTAGGCGAGGTCGATTGCCTGAATCAGCGTGAACTTGAGCGCGTAGAGCGCCTTGCCCACGATGGCACCCTCAACGCCCTGAGGCACGAACTCGCGGAGAACGC
>CAIWRM010000078.1 GCA_903915075.1 uncultured Microbacteriaceae bacterium | reverse complement strand
GGGTAAGCCCCAGGTGGCCTACCGCGAGACCATTCGCCGTAACGTCGACAAATACGACTACACGCACAAGAAACAGACCGGTGGTTCTGGTCAGTTCGCCAAGATTCAGATTGCTCTCGAGCCCATGGAGGTGACCGCCGAGAAGACCTACGAGTTCGACAACAAGGTCACCGGTGGGCGTATCCCGCGTGAGTACATTCCTTCCGTGGATCACGGAATTCAAGACGCCCTGCAGGTCGGCATACTTGCGGGTTATCCCATGGTGGGTGTCAAGGCAACACTGCTTGACGGCGCCTACCACGACGTTGACTCTTCGGAGATGGCGTTCAAGATTGCCGGATCGATGGCCTTCAAGGAGGCCGCTCGTCAGGCAAACCCGGTTCTGCTCGAGCCGCTCATGGCCGTGGAGGTGCGTACCCCAGAGGAATACATGGGAGACGTCATCGGCGACCTGAACTCGCGACGCGGACAGATCCAATCGATGGACGACGCCAGTGGCGTCAAGGTCGTTCGCGCCCTTGTGCCCCTGTCGGAGATGTTCGGATACATCGGTGACCTGCGGTCGAAGACCTCAGGCCGCGCCGTGTACTCGATGACCTTCGAAAGTTATGCCGAGGTCCCGAAGGCTGTTGCCGACGAGATCATCCAAAAGAACAAGGGCGAATAGCCCCGATCACACCTGCTAGTGCTTTCTTGCTAGTTCACACAAAAAACTAAACACCACATCCCCTGCGGGCGAGGCACGAGAAATCGGGCCAAACTCGCACCAACGTCCTAGGAGGACCCAGTGGCTAAGGCCAAGTTCGAGCGGACAAAGCCGCACGTAAACATCGGAACCATCGGTCACGTTGACCACGGTAAGACCACTCTTACCGCAGCGATCTCGAAGGTTCTTGCTGACAAGTTCCCGTCGGCAACCAACGTCCAGCGCGACTTCGCGTCGATTGACTCGGCTCCCGAAGAGCGCCAGCGCGGTATTACGATCAACATCTCCCACGTTGAGTACGAAACCCCCAAGCGCCACTACGCACACGTAGACGCACCGGGCCACGCTGACTACATCAAGAACATGATCACGGGAGCCGCCCAGATGGACGGCGCTATCCTCGTGGTTGCTGCGACGGATGGCCCCATGGCTCAGACGCGTGAGCACGTGCTGCTCGCCAAGCAGGTTGGTGTTCCTTACCTCATGGTTGCACTGAACAAGTCCGACATGGTTGACGACGAAGAGATCCTTGAGCTCGTTGAGCTCGAGGTTCGCGAACTCCTCTCCAGCCAGGGCTTCGACGGCGACAACGCTCCCGTCGTTCGCGTATCGGGCCTCAAGGCTCTCGAGGGCGACGAGAAGTGGACTCAGGCCATCCTTGACCTGATGGAAGCGGCTGACGCCAGCATCCCCGACCCCGTGCGTGACAAGGACAAGCCGTTCTTGATGCCCATTGAGGACGTGTTCACCATCACCGGTCGTGGAACGGTTGTTACCGGTCGCGCCGAGCGTGGCACCCTGGCCATCAACTCCGAGGTCGAGATTGTGGGCATCCGTCCCACGCAGAAGACCACGGTCACGGGTATCGAGATGTTCCACAAGCAGCTCGACGAGGCCTGGGCCGGCGAGAACTGTGGTCTGCTTCTTCGCGGAACCAAGCGTGAAGATGTAGAGCGTGGACAGGTTGTTGTGAAGCCCGGTTCGGTTACGCCGCACACGGACTTCGAAGGCACCGCTTACATCCTTTCCAAGGATGAGGGTGGCCGTCACAACCCGTTCTACGGCAACTACCGTCCCCAGTTCTACTTCCGCACCACCGACGTCACCGGCGTCATCACCCTGCCTGCTGGCAAGGAGATGGTTATGCCTGGTGACACCACTGACATGACGGTTGCGCTGATTCAGCCCATCGCCATGGAAGAGGGCCTCGGCTTCGCCATCCGTGAGGGTGGACGCACCGTGGGTGCCGGAACGGTAACCAAGATCATCAAGTAGTCAGCTGACTGCGAAGAAATCCCCCCGGCCACTGCGGTCGGGGGGATTTTTTTGAGCAGAACCGAAGGCTAGGAACCGAAGGCTACGAACCGAACGCGTTGAGGTCGGTGAGTTCCCGACCAATCACCAACTGGTGAACCTCGTCGGTGCCCTCGTAGGTGCGCACCGACTCAAGGTTGGCCATGTGGCGCATCACGGGGAACTCGTTGGTCACACCGTCGCCACCCAAGATGGTGCGGCACTCGCGGGCAATGTTGAGCGCCTCGCGCACGCTATTGAGCTTGCCCACCGAAATCTGGGCGAAGGTGAGCATGCCCGCATCCTTCTGGCGCCCGATGTGCAGCGAGAGCAGCATGCCCTTCTCGTACTCCACCATCATGTCGGCGAGCTTGGCCTGCGTGAGCTGGTAGCCACCGATGGGTTTGCCAAACACCTCGCGGCTCATTGCTCGACCGATCGTGACATCGAGGCAACCGCGGGCGGCGCCCATCGCACCCCAGATGATTCCGTAGCGCGCTTCGTTGAGGCACGAGAACGGGCCGGAGAGCCCTTTGGCCTTCGGCAACATCAAGCTGTCGGGAACGGTGACGTTGACCATGTCGATGTCGCACTGCACCGAGTTGCGCATCGACTGCTTGACCTCGATGGGTGTTGCGGTGAAACCGGGAGTGTTGGTCTCCACGATGACACCGCGCACTCC
>CAIWRM010000077.1 GCA_903915075.1 uncultured Microbacteriaceae bacterium | reverse complement strand
GCACCCCGAGGTGCGCTACGGAATGACCACGATGTGCGTCGGCCTCGGACAGGGCGGCACCGTTATCTGGGAAAACCCCAACTGGAAGAAGTAGGTCATGACCGACTATGACGCTCTGGACTACGCTCCCCTCCTGGCACTCGCCGACGATGAGGTGGTGACACACTCACTCGTGCGCGACGTGAGAACACCCAGTGGCAAGACCATCGCACTGATCACACTCGATAACGGCCTGGACTACAAGCGACCCAACACCCTGGGGCCGCGAACCATGGAAGAACTCAACACCGTGCTCATCGAGCTTCAGGCTCGAGCGGCGCGGGACGAGATCCATGCCGTGGCGATCACCGGCAAGCAGTTCATTCTCGCTGCCGGCGCCGACCTGAGCAAAGTGGACGTCGTCCCGTCAGTGGCCGTTGCAAAACTGCTCGCACAACAGGGCCACCGCACGCTGGGTCGGCTCGCTGACCTGGGGGTTCCCTCCTTCGCGTTCGTCAACGGACTCGCCCTCGGTGGCGGCCTCGAGGTGGCACTCAACGCCACGTATCGCACCGTCGACTCGTCTGTTGGTGCACTGGGGCTTCCTGAGGTGTTCCTGGGTCTCATCCCCGGTTGGGGTGGTGCCACGTTGCTGCCTCACATTGTGGGTATTCGCAGTGCCCTGCGTCTCATTCTCGAGAATCCTCTGCGCAACAATCGCCTCATCGACGCCCCCACGGCTCACCGGCTCGGCGTTGCAGACGTCATGTTTTCTCCCATTCGCTTTCTCGAAGACTCAATCGCCTGGGCAGACGGAGTGCTCACCGGGCGAATCAGGGTTCGGCGCAAGACCGCGCCCGGATTCATCGAGCGCGCCTTCGTGTGGCCTCAGGCAATCCGAATCGCGCGAAAGTCGGTCGCGAGCAAGATCGGACGCGTGGCGAAGTCGCCCTTCGCTGCCCTCGATCTGCTTGAGTACACGCGCACGGCATCGCGTGGCGAGAGTTTTGCCCGCGAAGACGAAATCCTTTCTGACCTGATTTCTGGAGACCAGTTTCAGGCCTCGATGTACGCCTTCAATCTGGTTCAAAAGCACGCCAAGAAGCCCAGTGGCGCTCCCGATCCCAAACTGGCACAGCCTGTCACGAAGGTCGGCGTGATTGGGGCCGGACTGATGGCCCGGCAGTTTGCCCTGCTGTTTGTTCGGCGCCTGAAGGTGCCCGTCGTGTTGACCGACATCGATCAAGCGCGACTCGATGATGCCGTGGCGTACATTCACCGCGAAATTTCTGGGCTCAAGGCTAAGGGTCGACTTTCGAGTGACGATGCGTCACGACTCCAAGCGTTGGTAACCGGAACGACCGACAAGAGTGCCTTTGCCGACGCCGACTGGGTAATTGAGGCAGTGTTCGAGGAGTTGAGCATCAAGCAAGAGGTGTTTGCCTCATTCGAGAAGATCATTTCCCCGAGTGCTATTTTTGCCACAAACACCTCGTCACTGTCTGTTGAACACATCGGCGCCAAGCTCAAGCACCCGGGGCGTCTCGTGGGCTTTCATTTCTTCAACCCCGTAGCCGTGATGCCTCTGGTTGAAGTTGTTCGCGCCAGCACCACAACGGATGAGACGCTGGCGACCGCCATGAAGGTGGCGGTCGGTTTACGAAAGACGGCAGTCATCACCTCGGACACCACCGGCTTTGTTGTGAATCGATTGCTCGCAAAGGTCTTGGGCGAGGCAATGCACGCCGTCGACACAGGCACGCACCCGTCGGTGGTGG
>CAIWRM010000076.1 GCA_903915075.1 uncultured Microbacteriaceae bacterium | reverse complement strand
GCTCGACGACTTTCTGCGCCCGGCCGAGGCGCGCGAGCGATTCGCTTCTGTGCCCACCCTCGAATTCGTTGAGGTGGAGCAGGGAAAGCACCTGTGGGTGGGAGAAAATCAGACGTTCCGTGTGCTCACGGAGATTGTGGAAAGGCTCAACCCGTCGTCGCTGCCTCTTCCCCAGACCTGGGACGGCGCCTAGACCACTCGCGTGTGCTCGCGTGCAACCCGAACAGTCGTTAGAGCTTTTCCTGCCGGGGCAGTAAGACTTCCTTGACAATGATGATGATGGATGCCGCCACCGGAATGGCCACCAGTGCGCCCAAGATGCCGAGGAGCGAACCACCGGCAATGGCGGCAATCACCACGATTGACCCGGGTACGCTCACGGCCTTGTTCATGATGCGCGGGCTGATCACGTAGGCCTCCACCTGCATGTAGATCAGGTAGTAGATGATCGCGATCAGGGCAACCGTGCCATCCGCGAGGACAAACTGCGAGAGCACGATGAGAGCCGAACCCGAGATGGTGCCCACGAGGGGAATGAGCGAAAACACGAAGGCGATAAAGGCGAACACAATCGGCGCCCGCCCGCCGATAATCGTAAGCAAGAGGAACGTCAGCACACCGTTGACGAGGCCGAGAGTGATCTGGCCGATCACGTAGCGGCCCACGCCGTCGGTAATCTGCCCGCTGAGTTGGATGAATCGGTCACGCTTCGTGGCCGGAATCATCTTGTAGGTGAACGACTTGATGGAGTTGAGAGCCGCCGTGAAGTACAGCGTGAGGATAATCACGATGATTGCGCCAAAGAAGCCGTTCACCAGGCTCACGCCCACAGCCAAGGCGCCGCCGGCAAGGCCCGAGATGTTGGCGGGATCTTTCAGCCAGGCTGCCGCCTCGGTGAGGAGGGCGTTCACGTCGACCCATCCGCCCAACTGCGCGTTGAGAGCGTCGATCCAGACTTTGTCGGACAGGTTCGTGATGATGTTGGGAAGTGTCTTGACGAACAAGCCCACCTGTTCCGAGATCAGGGGGATGATGGTGAGAATGAGCGTTGCCACCGCGGCCAGCACCACCACAACGACGACAAGGATGGCCGCCCACCGGGGAAGTTTGCGTTTTTCCAGCCACGACACCAGAGGGTCGAGACCGAGGGAAAGAAAGAGCGCGGCTCCCACGTAGGTCAAGACTGTCGCGAGCGACGTTATCGACGTGATGAGAAGGAGGCCCAGACCCACACCGAGCGTGCCGACAAGACCGACACGAAAAGAATTCTGAATGCGCATGGCGGCCTCCCGGGCTACTCTGGTGCGCTCAGCCTAAGTCTGCGTGTTGGCTGCATCCTTCTTTTGCTCGCGCGTGGCGATATTTTCTGCCTCAGCGTTCATCGTCACCACGAAGCTGTTAATTGCCTCGCGTTGGGCAATCAACTGGCTCGCGCGCTCTTCGGCGTCGGCCAGAACACTCGCGGCTCGAGTTTCTGCGCTGTCGACGAGGCGCACGGCCTCATCCCGCGCATTCGCGACCAGCGACTCAACCTGCGCACTCGCGTCGGCAACGACGTCAATCGCCTCGCGCTCCGCGCGCGCCATAATCGCCAGCGACGTGAGTTCGGCTTCGCGAATGTCGGCACGAAGCGTCTTTAGCTGAGCTTCAGCTTCATCCAGGTACTTTTGCGTTAACAGAACAGCTTCGTTGTGCTTGAGTGTGTAGGCCTTTTCGGCCTCCTCTCGGCGCACCGAAATCTCTGCGTCCAGCTTGAGGAGCCTGGCAAGTTCAGCACCCAGTTTGGCCACGCGGCCCTCAGCGATGTCGGTGGCGAATCGCAACTTGAACTCCGTCACGCCGCGCGCGGCCTCCGCAATCATGGCTTCGGATTCATTTCGCGCAGTCGCCTTGAGCCGGGCGACATCTGTGGCGGCCGAGCCGCGCACCTCGCCACTGATCCGTTCCGCCTCTTCGACCAGGCGATGCGCCCGGCGGCGGGCGTCGTCAACAATGCGTTCGGCGGAGCTCTTGGCACCCGAGACGAGAACATGGGCTTCGGAGAGCGCGACCGACCGCTCGTTGGCAACGCGGGCGTTGAGGTCGGCCTCAACGCGTTCGCGGTCGCGCGCCGAAACGTGTTGCATGCGCTCAGCCTCGGCGGTGGCTCGGGCCACAATCTCGGCAGCCTCTTTCTCGGCTTCCCGCAAGAGACGGTGGAGGCGGGTGTTGAGCGTTGCAGAGGTGGGTTTCGATTTGTGCTCGGCATCGTGTCGAAGTTCGGCCACCGTGTTTTCGAGATCGCGCATGCGCTCGGCCTGCTCGTCGAAGAGAGTCTTAGACGTCATGAGTTCACGACGGAGCTTGGCAATAACCCGGTCAACAGTGTCTCGGTCGTATCCACGAACGGAGCGGGGGAACTCTTCGGTATCGTTCGGCACGTTTGTCCTTACTGTTCGCGGCACCCTAGGCCGGACTGTCATCTTATCGACGCAACCTGAACGCGCGGAGCCTCCTCCCAGCCGAGTCCGGTATCTTTGAGGGAATCTTGTTTGGTTGAGACCGTAGATGACATCCGGATGTGCGCGAGCATCATTCGTGGAAAGTGACGAGAAACAATATGGGTCGATTTATCGCCGCCATCGTGGTGTTCGCGATCGCCCTCGTGTTTTTGGGAACGGGAATCGCGTTCAAGGTGTTTTCCGGCCCCCTGAGCATTACAGAAAGTGTGAGGCTGGCCGGAACGGCACAGTACGCGGTGGTTGATTCGTCGGTTCTCAGTGTTCGACCGGGCGTTCAGAACGTGATTCTCTCGGGCGGAATGACCAATGTGGTGGGTTACGGTCGCACCATCGACGTGTTGAGTTGGATCGGCGAGTCGCCTTACCTCAACGTCACGCGCGGGTCGACGGGAACGATCTCGTCTCGGCTCATCACGCCCGATGTCACCGAGGGAGCCGCAGCTCCCACCATCGTCAATCCGGCCGGCTCCGACATGTGGCTGGAACACAATTCCGGCGAAGGGTCGGCCACACTCTCCATGAGCCTTCCCGCAGAGATGTCGGTCATCCTGTCGTCTGACGGGGTGGAGCCAGTCTCACCCAACGTGTCTTTTGTCTGGCCGTTGGCCGCACCCACGTTTCTGTGGATGCAGGACGACCAACTGTTGTTTCTCGGCGGTGGCATCACTCTGGTAGGCATCGCCCTCTATCTGTGGGCCCTCTCCCACTACCGCGCAAAGCAGGGACCGCGTCGAAAAACTCCCAAACCGCCGAGGCCGAAAAGAATCGCGCACTCGCCGCATCGCGGCATCAGTGCGGAACGCACCCGAGGTCGTCGGGCCGGGCCTCGCCGCCGAGCCCTGATTGCTGTGCCGCTCACCGCGGCCCTCGCCCTGGGTCTGGCGTCGTGTGCGTCTCCGTTCCCCAACGCAGTCGTTCCGGTGACACCCACGCCCACGTCCACGAGCGCAAATCCCGGCGGTGTCGACCTGCCCCCGGTGTCTGTGACGGAGACACAGATGCGTGTCATCATGAGCAAGCTCTCGGAAGTGGCGGCTACCGCTGACGCCACCCTCGATGCCAATGTGGCCAGTTCTCGATTTGCCGGCGCCGCGCTTGTCGCGCGCAGCGCAAACTATTCGATTCGCAGGGGTGACCCCGCTTTGGCGGCCATACCCGCTATCCCCGACTCCGCGCCGTCGCTCTTCTTGCCCGAGTCGTCAAACACCTGGCCCCGGAGCCTGTTCGCGGTGTTCCAACCGGCCGCCACGAGTGCGAAAGGCGGCGAAGACGACAAGACGCCCACAATCGCACTCATCCTGCAACAGACCTCGCCGCGGGATAACTACAAGGTGATTTATCAAACCAACCTGCAGGCGAATGAGACTGTTCCCGAGGTGGCCGCGGCTAACGTGGGGACTGTCGCCGTGCCGGCGGATTCCAAGCTGTTGCTCTTGCCTCCGGATCGCGTCGCGGCCGCCTACGCAGATGTTCTCTCTTTAGGAGAACAGAGCAGCTTTTATGAGAGCTTCGAATCGAGCGGCGATTCTCTTCGGGCGGCTCTTCAGGCCGAGCGCGCCCAGCAAAATGCCGAAAATGTGGTGGTCTCCTTCACCACCCGAGCGGGCGCCAGTCCGGTCGT
>CAIWRM010000075.1 GCA_903915075.1 uncultured Microbacteriaceae bacterium | reverse complement strand
GTGATCTGTTGGCTGGTGGTGCTCCCCGCGGGAATCCATGCCGCGCGTCAGCAGATCCTGCGAGATTCCGAGCGCGTCAACAAGCAATTGCGCTGGGAACTGGCTCGGGCCAACGCGCTTGTCTGGCAGGAGCAGCAGGAACTCTCCACCGCGCTGCACCGCGATATTCAGGGCACGCTGCTGGCCTCGGCGTTTCGGCTCAAGCAGGTGCTTGAAAACGGTGGCGATACCGGCGCGGCAATCGATGAGATTCGCACCATCCTCGGAGACAGCGTCAACAACTTGCAAGCAACCGGTGGTCCGGAGACCTTGCACCATGTTTTTGCGGAACTCGTCGATCGATGGACGGGTGTTCTCGAGATCCGAACGTCCTACTCGGGAACGACACGTGCCGTAATCGAAAAGGATCGTGTGGTCATGCGGGCACTTCGCGACATCGCGAGTGAGTTTGCGACAAACTCCATCAAGCACGGACGGGCACACACCATGACCGTGACGCTTTCCCTGCCGAGCACTCATGAGGTCGAGCTCACGTTGAGCAATGACGGATCAACGATTGACACCGATGTCACGCCCGGCCTGGGAACTATCCTCATCGAAAACCTGGCCACAGCGGTGTCTTACGCCCCCGTCGACGCGGGAGTTTCGCTCACCATTACCCTGCCCACGGGCGTCACCTCAGCACGTCAGACGACCACCCCGCTCGTGCCGATGGCGTCAGTAGAATGATGCCGTGGCAGTAAACCCCGACATTGTTGGTCGTTCGTGCGAACCAACGGCGCCCTACCTAGTGGGTCGCGAAAAGGTTCGCGAGTTTGCCCGTGCTGTTATGGCAACGAACGCCATTCACTCAGATGTTGAGGCCGCGCGCGCGGCAGGTTACTCAGACATCGTGGCGCCGCCCACCTTTGCCGTCGTGGTTCAGGAGAAAACTCTGGCGCAGTTGCTCGACATGCCCGGCGCCAACATCGATTTCTCTCGAGTAGTGCACGGGAGCCAGGACTTCACCTTCACCCGACCCATCGTGGCCGGAGATGAGCTCACGGCTGTGCTCACCGTCGAGTCGGTTAAGTCGCTCGCCGGAAACAGCTTGGTCACCGCGGTGTCGAGCATTACCGACGCAGCGGGCGCGCACGTGGTTACGGCCACGTCGACACTCGTGGTCAGGGCGGACGACTAATGCCCACGCTCGAGCAGTTAGCCGTGGGCGACGAGGTTGCCACGGCCACGTACCGCTTCACGCGCGATTCACTCGTGCGGTACGCCGGTGCCTCCGGAGACTTCAACGACATTCACTACCGCGATGACGTTGCCGTGGCGGTGGGATTACCGGGTGTCTTGGCGCACGGCATGCTCACCATGGGCGTTGCCGTTCAACCCGTTGTTGAATGGCTGGGCGACCCGGGGCGCGTGCTCGGCTACCAGGTGAAGTTCACGCGACCGGTCCTCGTCGACCCCGTTGACGGCGCCGAAATCGTGGTGCTCGCCAAGGTAGGCGCGGTCACTGCCGAGGAGCAGTCCGCTCGCATCGATCTCACTGTCACGTTCAACGGCGACACGGTTCTGGGCAAGGCGCAGGTGCTCGTCTCTTTCGCCACTTCGGCCTGAGGGACGCCGTGACAACGTTTGCCGAACTCACCACCCTGCGGGTGGGCGGGGGAGCGCGCCAGTGGTGCGATGCGCGCAACAGCGATGACATCGTGGCGGCTGCGTCCGCGGCGCGCCGGTCCGGTGACGACTGGATTGCTCTGGGCGGGGGATCAAACCTGCTCGTGGCCGATGCCGAGTTTGACGGCACGGTCATTCGCATTCTTTCCGAGGGTATTCAGATTGAGAGCGAGGGGGCCGATCACACTCTCGTGCACGTGCAGGCCGGACACTCGTGGGACGACTTTGTGTCGTGGGCCGTGATCAACGGACTCGGCGGCGTGGAAGCGATGTCGGGAATCCCCGGCACGGTGGGCGCGGCCCCGGTTCAGAACATCGGGGCCTACGGTCAGGAGCTCGCCGAGGTGGTTCACAGCCTCACGTTTTGGGATGAGCAGCGCGATGACGTGGTGACCCTCACGAACGCGGACATGGATTTCTCTTTTCGCCATTCCATTCTCAAGGGCGCGCGTCGGGGGATTGTGCTCGACATCACGTTCGCGTTGAGCCGCGTGGGCACGGGGCCTGAAGCGCTGAGCCGGCCAATCGTGTTTGAGCAGCTTGCCTCTGCCTTGGAGGTTGACGTGGGCTCCAGCCAGCCACTGGGAGCCGTGCGCGACCGCGTTCTTGCCCTGCGCCGCGGCAAGGGCATGGTTCTCGATGCCAACGACGCCGACACCTTCAGCGTGGGCTCGTTCTTTGTGAACCCCATTGTGAGCGAACGGTTTTCGCGCACACTGCCCGCAGACGCCCCGCGCTATCCCGTGGGAGAGGAAGAGCCGCCGCGCTACCTCACCCCGGGCGAGGAGGTTCCTCCACTGTCAACGCAGTCGCGGGCCATAAAACTGAGCGCGGCTTGGCTCATTGAACAGTCGGGCGTGCGCAAGGGATTTTCTCTCCCCGGCTCCGGTGCGGGCATTTCGACCAAGCACGCACTCGCCATCACGAATCGTGGCAACGCTTCGGCCGATGATGTCTTGCAATTGGCCAAGTACGTGCAGTCAATGGTGCAGTCAACGTTTGGCGTGCTGCTGCTCCCCGAGCCGACTCTCGTGGGACTCAGCCTGTAGTCAGCCCTTAAGAGAAAAGCTTCTGTAGGCGCTGCACGCCCTCGAGGAGAGGCTCGTCGCCCAGCGCATAACTAAAGCGCAGGTAGCCACTGGGGCCAAACGCTTCACCGGGTACCGCGGCCACCTCGGCCTGGTCAAGGATCAGATCGGCCAGCTCGAGCGAGGTCGAGGGGGTGACCCCACCCCACGTCTTGCCCAGGAGCCCGGTGACGTCGGGGTAGACGTAAAACGCGCCCTGAGGCGTGGGAGTGGTGATTCCCGGAATCTTGTTGAGTTCGCTCACCATCACCCGACGACGACGGTCGAACGCGGCCAGCATTTCCGCCACGCAGTCTTGAGGCCCGGTAAGTGCAGCCAGCGCGGCGCGCTGCGAAATGTTCGACACGTTGCTCGTGAGGTGTGATTGCAGGTTTGCCGCGGCTTTCATGGCGTCGGCCGGTCCGACCATCCAGCCCAAGCGCCAGCCCGTCATGGCGTAGGTCTTGGCAACACCATTGACGAGAATCGTGCGGTCGGCGAGCGAGGGCACAGCTTCCACGATTGACACTGCGCGCACGCCGTCGTACGTGAGGTTCTGGTAAATCTCATCCGCAACAATCCAGAGGCCGTGGGAGTCGGCCCATTCGCCGATGGCGCGAACCTGATCGGGCGAGTAGACGGCACCCGTGGGGTTGGAGGGGGAAACAAAGAGCAAGACCTTCGAGCGGGGAGTGCGGGCGGCCTCGAGCTGCTCGACCGTAACCAAATACTCTTGCTCCGCGCCGGCAAACACGTCGACCTGCACGCCACCGGCCAACGCGATGGCTTCCGGGTAGGTGGTCCAGTAGGGCGTAGGCACGAGCACCTCGTCCCCCGGATCCAGCAGAGTGGCAAATGCCTGGTAGACGGCTTGCTTGCCGCCGTTGGTCACGACCACCTGTGACGCGGCGACCTCGAGGCCACTGTCGCGCTTCGTCTTCTCGGCAATCGCCTCGCGCAGTTCGGGAAGACCGGCGGCCGGCGTATAGCGGTGGTTTTTGGGGTCGCGCACGGCGTTAAGGGCCGCTTCCACAATGTGATCTGGGGTGGGAAAGTCGGGTTCCCCCGCCGCGTAACTGATGACCGGCCGGCCGGCAGCTTGCAACGACTTGGCTTTGGCATCCACCTTGAGCGTTGCCGATTCGGCAATGGCAGAGATTCGTCGCGAGATGCGGTGCGCGCTAGTCATCCATCTAGCCTAGACGAGCCGGACGCTTTGCTACCGGAGTGCTTTGTCGCCTACACTGGCGGATGGTGGTTGACATAAGCCATGATTTCGTGCGCCCAAAACGCAAGTAATTGGTTTGTGCGTTTACTCCCTCGGGACGTCGCTAGAAATCGATGTTCGGATTATGTCGCCAGCGCGTATTCATGAGGAATACACCAAGGGCGGTGGCTCAATTGGTAGAGCAGCGGTCTCCAAAACCGCAGGTTGCAGGTTCGAGTCCTGTCCGCCCTGCTGAAATCGAAAGGTAAGAGATATGGCACGCAGTTACGCCGACGAACCCGGTGAGGATGTCGTCGAGCGCGCAAAGGCAGACAGTGCCGCGCGCCGCAACCCGTTCAGCCGGCTTGCCCTTTTTATCCGCCAGGTTCTGGCCGAGCTCAGGAAGGTCGTCACGCCCACCCGCAAGGAGCTCTGGAGCTTCATTGTGGTGGTCCTCGTCTTTGTGATCATCGTCATGGCCATTGTTGGCGTGCTCGACTGGTTGTTCGGTTGGGTTGTCCTCTACGTCTTTGGCAACGGTCCCGTGGCCTAGGCCCCTCATTTTTTGACCATTTCACCCCACATCGGAAGAAGCAACACACGTGACTGAATCAGCCCGCGAAGACGAGCAGCAGCTCGAAGCCGCCCTCGACGCCCTCGCCGAGGCCGTGGACACCGGCACGGTTGACGCCGAGCAGGTCGCCGAGATCTCCGACACCGATGCCGACGCGCTGATCGACGACGCCCTCGAGATCGACTCGGTCGAAGAGGCCGTCGCCATGGTTGAAGCCATTGATGACGAGCAAGAGGTTGCCGAGACCGAGCACCCGGGCGAGACCGAGCACGTTGACGCGCAAGACGACCCCTACGCCGCCTTTGAGGCCGAGCTGCGCACTTTGTCGGGCAAGTGGTACGTCATTCACTCCTACGCCGGTTTTGAGCGCAAGGTGAAGCAGAACATTGAGAACCGCAAGGTGTCGATGGCTCTGGCCGACTTCATCCATCAGATTGAAGTGCCCATGGAAGACGTGGTCGAGATCAAGAACGGCCAGCGCAAGATGGTCACGCGCGTGCGCATCCCCGGATACGTTCTCGTTCGCATGGATCTCAACGAAGACAGCTGGTCGTGTGTGCGTCACACCCCCGGTGTCACCGGCTTCGTGGGCAACGCCCACAACCCCACACCGCTGCGTTTTCAGGAAGCCTTCAACATGCTCAAGAGCCTGGTTGAGGTTAAAGACCTGCCCACGCAGAAGGCTGTCTCCGCCAAGGGCGGCATCGCCGTGGCACGCACGCCCATCGCCGAGATCGACTTCGAGGTGGGCGAGACCATCATTATCAAGGAAGGTTCGTTCGCCGGCCTTCCCGGGTCCATCAGCGAGATCAAGCCCGAGAGCGGCAAGCTCATTGTGCTCGTGTCGCTCTTCGAGCGTGAGACGCCCGTTGAGCTCAGCTTTGGACAGGTCGAAAAGCAGTAGATAGCCTTGTCACAGATCACCGCGGTTGACGTCAGGTCAACTGGCGGGAGAGCGGCCCGGAACCCCGGGCAGTTCGAACCCCTAAAGAAAGAATAAGAAATGGCACCGAAAAAGAAGGTAGTGGGTCTGATCAAGCTTCAGATCCAGGCCGGTGGCGCTAATCCTGCTCCGCCCGTTGGTCCCGCACTGGGTCAGCACGGCGTGAACATCATGGATTTCTGCAAGGCCTACAACGCTGCTACCGAAGCACAG
>CAIWRM010000074.1 GCA_903915075.1 uncultured Microbacteriaceae bacterium | reverse complement strand
GGGATTCGAACCCGTGCTGCCGCCGTGAAAGGGCGGTGTCCTAGGCCGCTAAACGATGGGGCCGGATGTTTCGTCTCTAACGATTACCGAGTATTCAGCATAGGGGAGACACGCGTATTGGCGCGAATCGGCGGGGGGACTAGACAGCACGCGTCAATCCCACCAAACTCTAGGGAGGCGTTGAAGGTCTCGCGTCTCAATCGGGGAGGTCCCACCATGGCTCGCAAAAAACGTTCTGCTGACGAGCAGATCAAGCGCTTACGCACGTACAACATCGTTGCGGGCGCTGTCCACCTTCTGCAGGGCCTCGCGTTCCTTTTTGTGTTGACGCAAATCAGCACTCAGGTGATGTTCCCGGTCACGGTTGACTACATGACCGGCCCTCCCGGGGTAGACCTGCCCACCGAGCGTGTGACCCTGTTTGAAATCAACCTCGGTGCGGGTGTCGTGGGCTTCCTGTTCCTCTCAGCCTTCTTCCACTTCCTCATCTCGTCACCTGGCGTCTTCACGCGCTATAGCAATGGCCTGAAGCAGAACCACAACTACTTCCGCTGGACCGAGTACGCACTGAGCTCGTCCGTCATGATCTGGCTCATCGCTCAGCTGACCGGCGCCACCGACGTGGGTGCGCTCTTCGCCATCTTCGCGGTCAACGCCAGCATGATTCTCTTCGGTGCGCTGCAGGAGAAGTACGAGAAGCCGGGCAACAAGAAGTTCCTGCCCTTCATCTTTGGCTCGATGACAGGTATCGTCCCCTGGATCATCATCCTCATCTACACGCTTCAGCCCGGTTCGACCAGCGCGGCCGAGGTTCCCGGCTTCGTGATTGGCATCATCATCTCGCTGTTCGTGTTCTTCAACACCTTCGCGATCAACCAGGTGCTGCAGTACCGCCAGATCGGCGGATGGCGCGATTACCTCCGCGGTGAGCGCATGTACATCACGCTGAGCCTGATTGCCAAGAGTGTTCTGGCCTGGCAGGTGTTCTCGGGCGCACTGGTGCCCCTCTTCACCAGCTAGGAGAGTCTCAACTCTCACCTGAGAGTTTTCCGCCAGTCCGGGAGCCTTTGCTCGTTCTCCCAACTGCGCCTGTTAGCGTGACGGCATGCGTTCTGCCCTGCGCCTCATTACCGCTGCCGTCGTGCTGGTAGCGTGCGTGGCGACCGCCGGCATCAACGTGAGCGCCGCCAATGCGTACCCGTCGTGGGACGACGTGCAAAACGCCAAGAACAACGAGGCCGCCAAAAAGACGCAGATGGCCGAGTTGCAGGGATACATCTCGACGATTCAGGCGGAACTCGACGCCGCCACGGAGAAGGCGCAGGCAGCCGGCGAGGTTTACAGCGCGGCTGTGACGAAGTTCGATGAGGCGGACGTGCGCTACAACCAGCTCATGACTGCCGCCACCGAGGCGCAAACACAGGCGGATAAGGCCACAACGGAAGCGGGGCGTCTCGCGGCCCAGCTCTACCGCTCGGGCGGAAACGATATGAGCATCGGCCTCCTTCTCGACGGTGGTACGAACGCTGACGAATTGCTTTCGAAGCTCGGCAACATGAGCAAAATGGTGGAGCGATCTGCCCAGGTTTATGACACGGCGAAGGCCGCGCAAAACGAAGCCCAGTCGCTGGCCGATCAAGCCAAAGTTGCCAAGGTCGAGCGCGAAAAACTCAAGGCAGAAGCAGATGCGGCCATGCAGGCGGCCGTGGCCGCCCAGCAGGTGGTGGCCGACAAGCTCGCGGCCAACCAGAGCGACCTCAATACCCTGCGCGCTCAGCTGGCCGCCCTGGAAGACGAGACGGTGAAAACCGTTGCGGGATACCAGCAGGGTGTGGCCGAGGCAATCAGGCGTGCCCAGGAGGAAGCCGCTCAGCGTGGAATCGCGGTGAGTGACTCCGGGTGGACCATTCCGTCGGAGGGCCGGCTCACCTCTTATTACGGCCCGCGCAATCCCGTGTGGACGCCAGGCGGCTGGTCATCGTCGTGGCATCACGGCATCGACATTGGTTCGGGTTGCGGGTGGAACATTTACGCTGTCTCGGGCGGAACGGTTATCTATGCCGGCTGGTACGGCGGCTACGGCAACTTTGTGAAGGTTGACCACGGTGGTGGCATGACTTCTTCGTATGCCCACATTGCGAGCGGTGGAATTTTGGTTGGCTACGGTCAGTACGTCGCCCCCGGTCAGGTGATTGCCGAAATCGGCAGTACGGGACAATCAACCGGTTGCCACTTGCACTTCGAGATTCGCGAATGGGGCTCGTCAATCGACCCCCTGTCCTTCTTGCGTGACCGCGGCGTTGGTATCTAACCAACGGGTTTCGACAAGCTCAACCGGCGTTGGTTGAGTAGGCCGCAGGCCGCGTCGCCGGTTGAGTAGTCCGCAGGACGTATCGAAACCGCGCCTAGTGGCCTTCGGCCTTGAGCTTCTCAAAGCCGGCCTGCACAATCGCTTCAGCCTCGGCCGCGTTACCCCAGCCTTCGATGTTCACGAACTTGCCGGGCTCAAGGTCCTTGTACCTCGTGAAGAAGTGCTCAATCTCTTTGCGAGTCTGCTCGGGGACATCCGCGAGGTCTTGGATGTGCGTCCAGCGCGGGTCCTTGTAGGGCACGCAGATCACCTTGGCGTCTGAGCCGGCCTCGTCGCTCATGTTGAGCACGCCCACGGGACGCACCTTCACACCGACGCCCGGAAAGACGGGGTACTCGAGAAGCACGAGGGCATCCACGGGGTCTCCGTCGAGGCCCAGGGTGTTCTCAAAGAACCCGTAGTCAGTGGGGTACGCAAACGACGTGAACAGCACGCGGTCGAGGTACACGCGACCCGTCTCGTGGTCTACTTCGTACTTGTTCCGGCTTCCGCGCGGAATCTCAATGATGACGTCGTAGTCGCCCACGGGTGCTCCTTATATAGGTACGGTCACTGCCGGCATTAAGGTTACTGGAAGATGACTACTCGCCCGCGCCTCACCCCTGCCATGGCCGACGTGCGTCGGGCCGTGCGCGATGCGCTGGCCGCAGCACTGCCGGGTGCCAAGCAATCTGCGCGCCGTGATCCGTCGTGTGGCTTGCCCGGTGGCTGGGTGATTTCGGATGATGCCCCGCTCGTGCTCGTGGCGCTGAGCGGCGGACCCGATTCGCTCGCGCTCGCGGTGGCGCTGGGTTTTGAGCAGGGCAAGTGCGGCGTGCGTGCGGGCGCGGTGATTGTGGACCACGGGCTGCAGGAGGGGTCGGCCGAGATTGCCGAACGGGCGGCCGAGCAGGCGCGGACCGCCGGGCTGAATCCGGTTGTCGTGCGGCGCGTGGTCGTAGCCGCAACGGGCGCCGGACTCGAATCGGATGCCCGCACGGCACGGTACGCCGCGTTCGCAGAGGTTGCAGGTGAAACAGGAGCTGTGGCGGTGTTGGTGGGCCACACGCTCGACGATCAGGCCGAGACGGTGTTACTCGGATTGGCTCGTGGTTCCGGCGCCCGTAGCCTCGGCGGCATGCGCGTTGTCACTCTGCACGAATCGGAGCAGAGCGCTCTCGCCGGGGTCACAGTTGTTCGCCCACTCTTGGGTCTGCGCCGGACACTCGTCGCCCAGTCAGTGACCGATCAGGGAATGACCGCGTGGCACGACCCGCACAATTCGGATCCGGCCTTTGGGCGCGTTCGGGTACGCTCGCGCGTGCTACCCGTGCTCGAGGCCGAAGTTGGCCCGGGCGTTGCAGAGGCGCTTGCCCGAACGGCCACCCAACTCACCGACGACGCCGACTACTTGGATGCACTCGCGACGGATGTGCTGGGATCGGCCCTGACAAGCGCGGGCACGCTCTCCACAGAAATGCTGTCCTCGCTCCACCCCGCCATCCGTGTTCGTTGCCTGCGACTCTGGCTAACCCTTGAGTTCCACCTGTCCCACATTTCGGCGGTGCACCTCGCTGCGGTGGATGAGCTGGTCACGGATTGGCACGGTCAAGAGGGAGTTGACCTGCCCCGCGGCACGGTCACACGTGACGGCGGAGCGCTTCGCGTGGAGGCGCGAGTCAACGACACATCCTTCGCCGATAGCTGATTGCCCACTCCTACCCAGAAGAAACATGACGATCGTTCTTCCTTAACTTAATTACGATTAGGGCATACGATTGTGGGGTCGAGGCATCCTTCGGCGGCACCACATCGGCCCAACTCAGAGAAGAGAAAAATGAAGAAGATTCTTGCCCACGGCCTAGCAGCGGGGGCACTTGCCGCAGCTAGCCTGATTGTTGCAACACCAGCCCACGCCGTCCCCGCCACGGGAACGGCGAGTTCCATGACTGTCGCTCCGGGCGGCACGTTCACCGCAACGGTGACGAACGCAACCCCCGTCAGCCCTTCGTCCGACAACTGGTGCGCCGGCGACGCTCCCCCCGGCCTGGGATTGTCCATGTATGTCATGCTCGAGGCGCCCCCTGCGCCCCCAATTTTCATTCCGGAGGATACCGCCGCGGGCGCTCTCGGTAGCTTCAGCTGGGACGGATCCGCCGGGGCAACAACTTCTGTTGAGGTAACTATTCCGGCTGATGCGCCCGTCGGCACGTACTCCCTCAAGCTCTTTTGCTTCGAAACCGGAATTGGCATGTGGGGTAGCGGTGCGACGGTCCCAGGCGACTTTACGATCGCGGCCGCGCCTGCGCCGGCCGCTCCACTTCCTGACACCGGCCCCGAAGACTCGGCACAGATTCTCTTCGGGGGACTGGCCGCAGCTGCACTGGTGGCAGTCGGCGTGACTGCTATCGTCCTCCGACGTCGCCTGTCCTAGAAAGTCGCTAAAAAGCCCCGCCGATGTTCACCATCGGCGGGGCTTTTGCCGTGTAGTTTCGAACCACAAATAACGAGAGGCACCACGGTGGATATCGAGGATGTACGGAGCGACCTGAGCGAGGTCCTGTTTACCGAGAAGCAGATCACCGATCGCATTGCCGAGATGGCGCGCGACATCGAGCGCGACTACCCCAAGGGCGATGTCCTCCTCGTGGGCGTGCTCAAGGGTGCCGTCATCCTTATGGCCGACTTGGCACGCGAGCTCAAGTTTCACGCGCACATCGATTTCATGGCGGTCAGCTCTTACGGCGCCAGCACGCAGTCATCCGGTGTGGTCAAGATCAACAAAGACCTCGATGCCGAAGTTGCGGGCAAGAACGTGCTCCTCATTGAAGACATCATGGATTCCGGTCTCACGCTGTCGTGGCTGGTGAACAACATGCTGGCTCGGGGCGCCGCATCCGTTGAGGTGTGCGCGATGTTCCGTAAGCCCGAGGCCGTAAAGATTCCCGTTGCGGTGAAGTACGTGGGCTTTGATATCCCGCCGGCATTCGTGGTGGGCTACGGCCTCGACTATGCGGAAAAGTACCGCAACGTGCGCGGTCTCGGTGTGCTCTCCCCACACATCTACGAGGGCAAAGACCCGCACGCCTAGAAAGGGAGACGCTCGCGTCATCGTTGTCGCGGTTTCGATACGCGCCTTCGGCGCTACTCAACCGCCGAAAGCTCGCGCCTTAGGCGCTACTCAACCGGCGAAAGCCTGTCCGCTTTCGGCGGACATACAGCAGACAGCCGTCCGGCGTCCGATAGCCTGAGAGGCATCATGAACTTCAAGAAGTTGTTTCGCGGACCCTTCCTTTACATCATCCTGGCGATTGCCGCCGTGTGGATTGGTGCTGCCCTCATTGGCATGAACGGCTACCAAAAGGTTGATACCGAGGTGGGCCTCAGCATGCTCTCGAGTGGCAAGGTGGCGAAGGCCACCATTGTCGATACCGATCAGCGCGTCGACCTCACGCTGCGCACCCCCGATGCCGAGTTCGGCGAGCAGGTTCAGTTCTATTGGGTCACTCCTCGCGGCGCCGAGATTGTCAAGGCCGTCAATGATGCGTCACTCGCCGATGGCTTCAACGACGACGTGCCGCGCGAGAACTGGCTTCTCTCCACACTCGGATTCCTGCTTCCCATCATTCTGATTGGCGCCCTGTTCTGGTTCCTGATGTCGTCGATGAGCGGTGGCGGAAACCGAATCATGCAGTTCGGTAAGTCGAAAGCCAAACTGGTCACCAAGGAAACGCCCACCGTGACGTTCGACGACGTTGCTGGCGCCGAAGAGGCCGTTGAAGAACTGCGCGAGATCAAAGACTTCTTGGCCGAGCCGGCCAAGTTCCAGGCTGTTGGCGCTCGCATCCCTAAGGGCGTGCTGCTCTATGGCCCTCCCGGCACCGGAAAGACCCTCTTGGCGCGAGCCGTGGCCGGCGAGGCGGGCGTTCCGTTCTTTGCCATTTCGGGCTCAGACTTTGTTGAGATGTTCGTGGGTGTGGGTGCGTCTCGTGTGCGCGACCTCTTCGAGCAAGCCAAACAGGCCGCGCCCGCCATTATCTTCATTGACGAGATTGATGCCGTGGGTCGTCACCGCGGAGCCGGAATGGGTGGCGGTCATGACGAGCGTGAGCAGACGCTCAACCAGATGCTCGTGGAGATGGACGGCTTCGACCCCAAGGCCAATGTGATTCTCATCGCGGCCACCAACCGGCCCGACATCCTCGACCCGGCGCTGTTGCGCCCCGGTCGCTTCGATCGTCAGATTGGTGTGGACGCTCCGGATTTGCTGGGCCGCAAGAAGATTCTTGAGGTGCACTCCAAGGGCAAGCCCATGTCGGCCAACGTCAACCTCGAGGTCGTGGCGCGCAAGACGCCCGGTTTCACCGGTGCTGATCTGGCGAATGTGCTGAACGAGGCCGCACTCCTCACGGCACGTTCGGATGCTCAGCTCATCGACAACCGTGCCCTTGACGAGGCCATCGATCGCGTTATTGCCGGTCCGCAGCGCCGTAGTCGCGTGATGCGCGACAAAGAGAAGCTCATCACTGCCTATCACGAGGGCGGTCACGCTCTCGCAGCCGCGGCCATGAACTACTCAGATCCCGTGACGAAGGTCACGATTCTGCCGCGTGGGCGCGCCCTCGGCTACACGATGGTGCTTCCGCTCGAAGACCGTTACTCGATTACGCGCAACGAACTGCTCGATCAGCTCACGTACGCCATGGGTGGTCGTGTAGCCGAAGAGATTGTGTTCCACGATCCCACCACGGGTGCGTCGAATGACATCGAAAAAGCCACCGGCATTGCTCGCAGGATGGTGACCGAGTTCGGCATGACAGCCTCTGTCGGGGCCGTAAAGCTGGGCAAGGCCTCGGGCGAGGTATTCCTCGGGCGCGACATGGGCCACCAGCGGGACTACTCGGAGCAGATGGCTCAGATGGTCGACGCCGAGGTTCGCGCGCTCATCGAACAGGCCCACGACGAGGCGTACAAGGTTCTCTCCAGTAACCGTGCCGTTCTCGACAAACTTGCTTCGGAACTTCTCGACAAAGAAACTCTCGATCACGAGCAGTTGGCCGAGATTTTCACACCCGTCAAGAAGCTGGCTAAGCGCACGCAGTGGTTGTCGAGTTCTAAGCGGCCCACGTCGAACAAGCCTCCGGTCAAGGTCCCGGTAAAGAAGGTTGTCGCCGAGGCGGCAGCATCCTCCGCGGAGAAGCCCACGAAGCCCACGAAGCCTCGTGCCACGCGCCGGCCCACGGCCCGTCCTGCCGCAGCAAACTAGGAGCACCCCCGTGGCCGTTGACCGCGAACGGATTGCCCGTGCCGTGGTCGAGATTCTTGCCGCGGTGGGCGAAGATCCCTCGCGCCCAGGCCTGAGCGAGACCCCCTCGCGCGTCGCAGACGCCTACGAAGAGCTCTTTGCGGGCGTGGGCGTTGACCCTCAAACGTTCCTCGCAGAGACAATGCCCGTTGACGCCGCGCCCGCTGACTCCTCTCCTGGGGGCTCGCAGAGTGACGCGGTGATTGTGACCAACATTGCCGTGCGGTCGGTGTGTGAGCATCACCTCCTCCCGTTCGTGGGTCAGGCGCACGTCGCCTACCTTCCCGACGC
Organism: uncultured Microbacteriaceae bacterium; assembly: GCA_903915075.1. Taxonomy (GTDB): domain Bacteria; phylum Actinomycetota; class Actinomycetes; order Actinomycetales; family Microbacteriaceae; genus UBA963. The sequence continues at coordinate 1,286 of CAIWRM010000074.1, read as the reverse complement.
GAGCATCATCGGACTCGGTCGCATCTCGCGCGTGGTGGAGTCTCTTGCCGCCCGCCCGCAGTTTCAGGAGCGGCTGGGGGAACAGATCGCGTCGGCGCTCGACGCGGGTTTGAGCCCGCGCGGCGTGCTCGTGGTGCTGGACAGCGCTCACCAGTGCGTGTCCGCGCGCGGCGTGGGGCAGATGTCGAGTCGCACCATCACCGTGGCATCACGTGGTGAACTGAGCGAGCCGGCGGCCCGTTCCGAAATAATGGGACTCATGCACGGTGGCAGTGATGACTGAGCGGCGAACGCTCATCATGGGCGTCCTCAACGTCACGCCCGATTCGTTCAGCGATGGCGGCGATTACCTAGATACTCGGGACGCCATTGATCGCGGCATGGAACTCGCCGCGCAGGGCGCCGACATCGTCGATGTTGGGGGAGAGTCAACGCGGCCCGGCGCCGAACGCGTGACTCCCGAAGAAGAGCAGTTTCGGGTGATGCCCGTTGTCTCAGCGCTGACCGCCGCGGGCGTGGCCGTGAGCATCGACACCATGAACGCGTCCACCGCGATTCTGGCTGTGGAAAGTGGGGCCCAGTTCATCAACGATGTCTCGGGTGGCTTGGCCGACTTCTTTATGCCGCGGACGGCGGCATCGACGGGTGTGACCTATATCGCTAGCCACTGGCGAGGACACTCCAGCGACATGGACACCAAGGCAATCTATAAGGACGCTCCCACCGACATTCGGCGTGAGCTCCTGAACCGGGCGAACGCCCTGCTTGAGGCGGGCATTGAACGCGACAAACTGGTTCTCGACCCCGGGCTGGGGTTTGCCAAAACCGCCGAACACAATTGGCAAATGTTGGGCCGCATGGAAGAACTGATGGCCCTGGGATACCCCATTCTCGTGGGGGCATCACGCAAACGTTTCTTGACTGCCCTTCTTACCGAGGACTCCACTCTCGACGATCGTGACAACGCGAGTGTGGCCGTGAGTGTGTTGGCGGCGAACGCCGGAGCCTGGGGGGTGCGCGTGCACGACGTGGCCCGAACCTTTGCCGCGCTGCGTGCGAGCGTTCCTTCGCGCAACATTCGCGCCCGGGCCGCCGATACGGAGCGCGACCTTCGCGTCGCCCAGGTAACGCGTGAACTGGCCGAACTCGAGTTTGATCTGGATGCCGAGCTGGCCATCGCCACCGAAATGCGCCGCGAAGAAGAAACCCGCCAAAAGGTGATTGCTGCGCTGATTCGTCAGGCGAAGCTGCAGGCGCAGGAGGCTGCGGAGCGCGCTGAGGCGGCG
>CAIWRM010000073.1 GCA_903915075.1 uncultured Microbacteriaceae bacterium | reverse complement strand
CGCGTGTGGCACACTCCACATCGAGTCGCGCGGTGGCGTCTGTCACGAAAGCCTCACGCGCGCGATGTGTCGCCGCCCTCGAGCCGCTGACGCAGATCTTCGTAAATGGCGCTGTACCCATTGGCGCGGTCGGCCAGTGGCTCACCCTCGACCACCGAAAGCTGCGAAATCAGGGCCGGTTCATTGCCGGTCGTCTGGTCGCTGCTCATGTCTCAAGGTTATCGTCAACGGCCACTATTTCAGATACTTCCATAGGAGAGGCTTGATGTCTGCGTGAGTGTGAGGTGACTTGTCACTTGCCACGAAGAAGCCGTTCTGGATTAAGAATTCAGACACAACACTCTCCAACAACTCAGCTCGAGGTCGATTATGGGAGACGGGAATCCTGTCCGTGATTTCTTGAAGCAAAACTCCTGGCTTGGCCTCGAGGTTCTTGTCTCGGAATGGCCAACCAGGTCTGACGTAAATGTTCGCCCAGGTGTCGCTGGCGTGTTGCTCGAGGCGAACCTGAATCGGGTTGCTCGTCGATCCCACGTACACAAGTTTGGGGACACGCACGCCGCGAACAAGGACCTCGATGACATAAACCAAATAGTCCTTGCGTTCTTGCACGGCGGTGTCTTCCGGGAGCGCTGAAATCGCACTCTTGAGCGCCGACCAAGGAAGTCGCTTCATATCATTCCCCCAATTATGTGTTTAGCGAGTGTAGGCCTCGGGCGGCACGGTGAAGCCGTAAATCGCGCGACCGCTGCGCCAGATGAGTTGGCACGTGGCACGAAGAAGATCAAGCCCTGTTCCGGCCTGGTCAATCACGATATCCACTTCGTTTGCGGCCACGTGAACGGTTGCCGTGCCCACGGTGACGGCGCCCTTCTTCGTGACTTGGGTTTCGGGATACGGTTCGAGCAGGTCGCGCAGATCGCCGAGGATCAGATCCGGGCGCTGCCCCTCGGGGGCGGCCAACACCTGCTTGGGGCCGTCGATGCCGGTGAGTACGAGAGCCGAACGCATCTTCGCGCGGTTCGCGCCCAAGATGTCGGTATCCAGTCGGTCGCCCACGTACAGGGCATTGCTGACGTCGAACCGCTTGCGAGCCTCCTCGAAAATCGCTACTTCCGGTTTGCCCGCAACAACGGGCATGCGACCGGCCGCCAGGTGCACCGCGGAGACGAGTGTGCCGTTTCCGGGTGCCGTGCCACGTTCCACCGGAATCGTCCAGTCCATGTTCGTGGCAATCCACGGGATGCCATCGGGGTTGGTCTCACTGCGCGCATTGAGAGCGAACGAGGCTTCGGCAAGGTGCTTCCAGCCGAGATCTGGTGAGAAACCCTGAATCACGGCTGCCGGGTTGTCCAGCGCGGATTCAGTGACGACGAAGCCCGCCTTGACAACCTCGCTGATCAAGCCGTCTCCACCAATGACAAGAATCGTGCTGCCTGAGGGGGCCACGCCGCGCAGTAACTCCATAGCTGCCTGTGGCGAGGTGACGATGTCCTCTGCCGTGCAGGACAGACCGAGATCTCGCAGGTGGGCAGCAACAGACTCGTCGGTGCGCGAGGCGTTGTTGGTGATGTAGCCCACACGACGTTCTTTGGCGATCGCGTTGAGGCTTTCGACGGCGTGCGGAATCGCACTCGGGCCGGTGTAAACAACGCCGTCGAGGTCAGCGAACAGCGCGTCGACGCCATCAAGCGGGGTGGACACAGAAACATTCTGTTTTGAGAATATAGCCACTATTCCGCCACTTTCGGGGGGTCAACATCACCAACTGGCTCGTCTGTTGGTTCCTCAGTGGGCTCGTCGGGTAGTGCCTCAGACGGCTCGTCGGGTAGTTCGTCGGCCGTAACAAAGGAGGAGAAATCTGGGGCTTCGGGTTCGTCGTACTCGGTGTAAACCTCGAACTCCTCTGCTTCTTCGGGTGTGCCGTAGGCCTCATCGAGCGCCAACTGGGCAACATCGGCGCGGTCGCGCCACTCCTTGGCTTCCCGTGTGCGCTCGAGTTCGTCGAGAACCTCGGCATATGCCAAAAAGAGTGTGGGGCTATACGGAAAGGCCGTATCAGGCTTGAGATGCGGGATCTCGAGTTCGGCAAGGGCCAGGATTGGCTTGCCTTGATCGAGTCGTGCACCAGACATGGCGATGGCCAAGTTGACCGCAGCGATGTCCGACATCTTGGAGCGATCGATGGTTCGGGCCAATTCGAGCCCGCGCTCGGGCCGCTCGAGGCCGCGCTCACAGTCAACCTCGAGAGCCACCTGATCAACGGAGCCAGAGATGCGCCGGAAGGTGCGCAACTCGCGCAAAGCCAGAGCAAAGTCACCGATTGTGTAAGCCGTGAGGCCCAAGGTTTCGCGCACGGCAGGAATTCGGCCACCGCGACGCGACGCCGAGATGGCGTGCTGATGGGCGCGCTCAGGCTCGACCTCAATGAGCCGTGCGGCCATGGCCAAATGCAGAGCCACAAACTCTGCGTTCTCAGGCGTGAGTGCCTTGAGTTCGTTGCGCGCGTGCGGGTGCAGTTCTTTCCAGTCCAGATCAGCATCAATCTCGGGATCATCGTGGCGCTCGCGAACCGGCCGAAGCTCCATGCGCAACAACTCGTCGGGCGTCATCTCCTCACGGAACGGACGTCGTTCACCGCCCTCGGGCTTCCAGTCGCCGCGGGGTCGGTCGCCATAGGGGCGATCGCTCCGCGGCCGGTCTGTGCGAGGCCGGTCGCCGTAAGGTCGATCGCTCCGCGGCCGGTCTGTGCGAGGCCGGTCATCCCGCGGTCGATCGGTGCGCGGGCGATCGCCATAGGGGCGATCCGGGCGCGAGCCGTCGCGCGGTGGGCGCGCGGAATAGGGTCGGTCGCCATCTCTGGGCGGACGAGCGGAATAGGGCCGGTCACCGCCTGTGCGCGGCGGGCGACCAGCACTGTCGCCATCGCGACGCGGGCGGGCCGAGTTCGGGCGGTCGCCATCACGGGCTGGGCGTGGAGAGTAGGGTCGTTCGCCATCGCGACGTGGACGCGCATCCCCGTCGCGCGCAGGACGTGCAGAGTAAGGGCGGTCGCCATTACTTCGTGGTGGGCGAGAATCACCGTCGCGTGACGGTCGAGCTGAATAGGGTCGATCTCCGCCGGTTCGGGGCGGACGCCCAGCACTGTCACCATCACGACGTGGACGCGCATCCCCGTCGCGAGCGGGACGTGGAGAGTATGGGCGATCGCCATCGCGGCGTGGACGCGCATCACCATCACGAGCAGGGCGGGGAGAGTAAGGCCGGTCACCACCTGCGCGCGGAGGACGTGCAGAATTCGGTCGGTCGCCATCGCGAGTGGGACGCGAATCGCCGTCGCGCCGCGGTCCGCCGGTTGAACGATCCCCACGGGCAGCACCAAGCGGGCGCTCCGGAGGCTCAGATCGCGGGCGAGATGAACGCCGGGAATCCGACGAAGGTCTGCGATCGTCGCTATTGCCTGGTCGCTCCCCATCGTCTTGCTGGGGCCCATCGCGCAGCTCGCGATTGCTCATGCTGAAATCCGTTCGTCAACGAAGTTGTATCGTTGTCGTTCTACTCTCCCACAGATGCCCGCACGCCGGTCATCCGCCAATTGCACGAGTCACTACAACCCGTCTTCGATGCAGCGGCTGAACCCGGGATTTACCTAGGCGTTGTGAAGTAAACAAGTGGAATCCGCCCGGGTCTGGTGCTCAGCGATGAGAAGCAATTAGGGTTAATCACATGGGGAGGAATTAGAGATGGCTTTTTGTTCCAAGTGTGGGAACGATATCGGGGAAAAGAAATTTTGCACCAATTGTGGCGCGCAATCCGTTGAACAAGTCCCGAAACCCAAAATCACGATTCCAGTTGCTGAGACACCTGACGTCGTTGCCGAAACAAGTGCGAATCAGCCCCCGGAGACCTCACTTCAAACTAGGAAGAGACTCCTCTATTTCATCGGGGCAGGGGTTGCCGTCGTCCTCGGCTTGGTGATCGTAGGTGCGGCAACTGCGCGGCACTGGGAGAAAACGGATGTACCCGCCAAAGCTGAAACGTTTAGATCCGAGGTCTACCTGACCGGCAACTATGACGTTTTCGACACCGGAGTAAACCCTTGCTGGATTGGCGAAGACTGGACGAGTTGCACCAACACGTACATTGACGAATACAACTACGCGTGCATCGGAGTCCCTCTCACTCCTGCTAGTTACGACTACTGTGCTCGATATTTATCCATGATTCAAGACATGCAAGCCAGAGATACCTACTATGCCTACGTCTCCTCACTGGGGAGTTGGGGCTACCTGTCGCAGGTCCCTGAACAAGCTACCCGGCAAGTTTCCAATAACGACTTTCGTCCAGCTGTGACGCACTCAGCGGTTTGTATCTTCGGCTTCCTGGGCGAGTGTAGATAGCGAACATGGGGGCTCTTGATGTCACGGCTGACACGCCATGGGACCACGTGCTCGACAGATCTCAGCGTTAACAACAAAAGGGCCACCCGATTACTCGGGTGGCCCTTTTATAAATTAAGTCCGGCGGTGTCCTACTCTCCCACAGGGTCCCCCCTGCAGTACCATCGGCGCTGAGAGTCTTAGCTTCCGGGTTCGGAATGAGACCGGGCGTTTCCCTCTCGCTATGGCCGCCGAAACACTATTGATGTATCAAAGTGAAACGTGCGCTATATTGCGCAGGTTCTCGACCGTACATCGAGAACCACTCAGTGGACGCGAACATCAGGCCACACAACCCAGCCTTACCACGGATTGTGTGTAGTGATTTCAAATTATTGGCTTATGAGTACCGGTCAGCTGCACGGGTCTTTAGTCCCCGCTTCCACATCCGGCCTATCAACGCAGTCGTCTACTGCGAGCCTCTCCCCCGAAGGGATGGAAAACTCATCTCGAAGTCGGCTTCCCGCTTAGATGCTTTCAGCGGTTATCCGTTCCCAACGTAGCTAATCAGCGGTGCTCCTGGCGGAACAACTGACACACCAGAGGTTAGTCCGTCCCGGTCCTCTCGTACTAAGGACAGATCTTCTCAATTTTCCTGCGCGCGCAGAGGATAGGGACCGAACTGTCTCACGACGTTCTAAACCCAGCTCGCGTACCGCTTTAATG
>CAIWRM010000072.1 GCA_903915075.1 uncultured Microbacteriaceae bacterium | reverse complement strand
TGCTCGATTTCTTGGGTGCCCGCCATCACTCGTGCGGTGAAACGGTCGGTGCCTGGAGCCTGGTGTAACTCGTCGTCCCAGTCAATTTCCAGCGCTAGACGGCGGCCGTCGGCAGACAACGTAACCGATACGGGCACGTTGTTTTGCGGGTCGCTCTTCACGACCGCAGCGTCCGCGCCCATGCCCTGCGGTGCCACAAACACTGCAAAACCGGCCCCGATCAGAACCAGCCCGACAACCGCAGCAACAACAATCCCCAGCCTGATTCTTTTATTCACCCTTAAACCGTATCAAGGAGCATATGACCCATCAATCCCCGAAGCGAGCGGGCGATTGGATCGCGCTCAATGCCTCGATAACAAACGGGGAAGGGATCAGTTTGAACAGGTTTGAACGTGACAGACCCCTGCCGCGCAGCCCCGTCCAGGTGCACCCGGGGGGTGCACCAGTCGTCACGCTCGGTCAGTTCCCGGCGGCGCAACAGCACGAGCGTGAATGCGACCGCCGTGAGAAGGCCTGCACCCACACCAACCTGCGGTCTCCCGCGCTACTACCGGCGGAACGCGGGCTAGAGGCTCCCACTAAGAAGAACTCTTCCTTAGCCGATTCTCACTTCTGTCACCTCAGAGATTTCGATCACCACGTTGACCCTCAGCGGGTTGTAGTCTTGCGTCACCACGAATGACTCGCCGTCTCTGCCCACTACCCGCCACACCAGGCCGGCGCCAGTAACGCACGACTCTGCGGTCTTTTCACTAAAGCCCACCAACTGTTGGGCGAACTTCAGGCTGGATTCTGCGACGTCGTCTGGCGAAGGCGACATCGCATCCGTCACGGGTGCTGCCGGACAAGTCTCTGGCCCGCTCGATGGGGCAGGCGAACAACCAGCTAAAAGAATGGTCAGTGTCGCGGCCGATAGTCCTAAGAAGATTTTCATGACGTGAGTCTAAGCCCAATTCGACTCGAACTAACTGTGGACTGTGACGCGTGAATTGGCTGAAGCCGTCACGCACATTTCCGATGGGTTCGGCAAGGCGGCTAGCGGCGGAAAGTAACTTTCTTGGACGTGCCCCCGGTGCGACCTCGTGGCCATCGAGGAGGTCGCGGCCCCTGAAGGCTCCCGCTGAGAGCCCGCGGCTGGTGGGAGTAAAGTTGACTCATGACCTCTCCTCCTGTCGCTGAAGACAAAGCGGCACGTCGTGCCCGGCTAGCGACAGATCGACTTCAGGAGGCCCGTCTGGGGCTTCAACCGCTAAATCTTGAGTCTTATGCCACTGAGGGGCTGACCCACGACGAAGTCGCCTTGCGCGTGCAACTGCGCTTGACGAATGCCGTCTCCTCCTCGTCGAGCCGTTCGATTGCCAGCATTTTGCGCGCCAATCTTTTCACTCTGTTTAACGCCGTCGTTGGGGGAAGCTTCATCATCTTGCTGATCTTGGGGCAGTGGCGTGACGCCATCTTCGGCGTCATTGTCATAGCGAATATTGGTATTGGAGTGGTCCAAGAGTTTCGCAGTAAACGCACGCTCGATCGCCTAGCTCTGATTAGTGCGCCGCTGGCACGCGTTCGAAGAGGCGGCACAACCTTAGACGTTGCGACCGACCAGGTGGTTCTTGACGAGTTGCTCGTTCTGCGCACGGGTGACCAGGTGCCTGCCGACGCCACTGTTGTGTCATCAGACGGACTCGACCTTGATGAGTCGCTGCTGACGGGCGAATCTGACCCGGTTTTGAAAGAGGTGGGCGACGAGGTCATGAGCGGATCCAGTGTCGTGGCTGGTTTCGGACTCGCGCGCGTTACGCTGATTGGCCCGGAGTCGTACGCCAGCAGAATCACGCTCGAAGCCAAGCGCTTTTCACTGGTCAGCTCGGAACTGAGAAATGCGCTCGCACGATTGATCAAATGGATTTCGTGGGCTCTGATTCCCCTCGTGATCATCGTCACAAACGGTCAGATGCAGAACGTCGGTGGGTGGCAGGCCGCATGGGAGTCGGGCCTGTGGCTCGAGGCCACGGTTCGGTCTGTGGCCAGCATCATCAGCATGATCCCGCAGGGACTCGTGCTCATCACGAGCATTGCGTTTGCGGTGGCTGCCGTAAAGCTCGCGCGACGACAGGTTCTCGTTCAAGAACTTCCTGCCGTTGAAGGACTTGCCCGAGTGGACGTGGTCTGCTTCGACAAGACGGGCACGCTCACCGAGGGCAGCATTGAGTTCAACGACGTGCACTCGCTCGTGCCCGAGAAGGAGACTCACGCGTGGTCTCGAGCACTGGCGTGGTTTGGGGCCGATGAGAATGCGAACGCCACCGCTTTGGCGCTCGCGCAGCACTTCTCGGTCCACGACCCGGTCACCGCGGTGGGATCCACGCCTTTCTCGTCGGCGCGCAAATGGTCGGCAGTGCGAGACGAATCACAGACCACCTGGATTTTGGGGGCACCCGAAATGGTGCTCGAATCAGGTGCCGACCACGTGCGTGACCTCTGCCGTGCTCGCGCCGAAGTGGGGCTTCGCACACTCGTGCTGGCAAGTTCACCGGGAACCGTGCAAGACGAGCAACTGCCGAAGAAGATTCGCCCGGTCGCGATCATCACTTTTGGTGAGAAAGTGCGCGGCGATGCCCGTGAAACCATCGAGTACTTCTTGTCTCAGGGGCTAAAACTCAAGGTCATCTCGGGTGACAATCCACGCACGGTGGCCGCGGTAGCGCGCACGGCCGGCCTGACTTTTGATGGTCACGGTTTTGACGCGCGAGAGCTACCCGAAGATGTGGAGGAGCTTGCGTCCGTGCTCCAAGAACACGATATTTTTGGGCGCGTCACACCCGAGCAGAAGAAGCTCATGGTCATCGCGCTACAGAGCCGAGGCCATGTCGTGGCCATGACCGGTGATGGTGTCAACGATGCACTCGCCCTCAAGCGTGCAGACTTGGGCATTGCCATGGGAAGCGGGTCGGCTGCGACCAAGGCCGTTTCCCGCCTGGTCTTGCTCGATGGCGCGTTTTCGTCGCTGCCCGGCGTGGTGGCCGAGGGGCGTCGCGTCATCGCCAACGTGGAACGCGTGTCACGTCTGTTCTTGACCAAAACGGCGTGGGCCATGGTTCTGGCAATCGTATTCGGCGTCATGCTGTGGGCCTTCCCGTTCCTGCCGCGTCAACTTTCCGCCAACGACCTGTTCACGATTGGCCTTCCTGCGTTCGCTTTGGCCCTCCTGCCGAACGCACGCAGATACAAGCCCGGGTTCTTGAAACGCTCTCTTGCCTTTTGCATTCCGACCGGTGTGACGATCGGCGGACTCGTCGTTACTTTGGATGTGGTTCAAAAGTCATTTCAGACGTTTACTGAGGCGCAGACTCAGACCTCCGTGAGTATGTTCCTTGCGCTGGCGGGAATGTGGGTGCTCGTCACCCTCTCGCGGCCATTCAACAGATGGCGATTTTTGATTGTTGCGGCCATGTACCTCGGGTTCGCTGTCGTTTT
>CAIWRM010000071.1 GCA_903915075.1 uncultured Microbacteriaceae bacterium | reverse complement strand
TTCCCGAGGGCGGCCTCGACCCCTGGGGCGTGCAAAGCGACCAGGTTCGCAAACCGGTCGTAGTGGCTGCCAAGGGAACGTGTTACACGCTGGGCATCGAGCTCATTCTGGCCGCCGATATCGCCGTCGCGGCTCGGGGCACCACATTCGCGCAACTCGAGGTGAGTCGGGCAATCCTGCCCTTCGGCGGTGCTACGCTGCGTTTCGCTGCCCGCTGCGGTTGGGGAAATGCCATGCGTTGGATGCTGACCGGGGAAAAGTTTGACGATGCCGAGGCACTTCGCATCGGGCTCGTTCAGTCAGTCCATGACGCGGACTCCGTAGACGCTGCGGCTCTCGCCCTTGCCCAGAGCATTGCCCTGGCTGCCCCCCTCGCGGTGCAGGCCACACTGGCCAACTCCCGCTTGGCGCAGAGCGCCGGTGCGACCGAGGCCGCCCAGAAACTTCAGCCTGAACTTATGCGCCTGCTGAGTTCGAACGACGCCAAGAGAGGGTTCGCCGCTTTTTTGTCTCGGACCCAGGCGACTTTCGAGGGCGATTAGGCTTCAGCGTTTTTTGCAGGGTCACGGTTCCCAGGCTGCGATTGAACTTGTAACCCACGCCCCCCATACGCCCCACCTCAACAAATCCTGCGCGCTCGTGGAGCGACAGGCTTGCTTCGGCTCCCGAGTCCGAGATCACGGCAATAATCGTTTTCAGTCCGGCCTCTTCACTCGCCGAAATGAGCGCCTCGAGCAGAGCGGAACCCAGCCCTTTTCCGGTGGACGCCGGACGCAGGTAGATGGCGTTCTCGACCGTAAATCGATAACCCGAACGCGGACGCCACGGCTGAACAAGCGCGTAACCCAAAACCTGTTCGCTCGGAGACACGGCCACCAGCACCGGGTGCCCGAGCTTCTTTAAGAACGCAAACTTCGTCTTCCAGGCCCGGATCGTCATCGGCTTTTCGTCGAACGTCACCACACTGTTGGTCACGTAGTGGTTATAGATTTCGCGAATATCAGGAATGTCCTCCGGCCCCGCGCGACGAATCTCAAAGGCAAAGACACGCTCTGGCTCAGTGGGCGGGAGGGGTTGACGAGGAAGTCGTCGACGGGGTTGATACTCGGACTCAAGCACGCATATACGCTAGTCCAGAGAGGCCATTGAGGCGAGTCCCAGAGAGTGAGAGACCCTGTGAGCCAAAAGGTTACCGTGATTGGAACCGGATATGTCGGCCTCGTCACCGGAGCGTGTCTGGCCGATCTGGGGCACCACGTTGTGTGCCTCGACGTCGACGCCTCACGCGTTGCGCGACTCACCGCCGGTGAGATTCCGATTTACGAACCCGGACTTGACGACATCGTGATGCGTGCCGTCGCCGCGGGCCGTCTCGAGTTCACCACAGACATCGCTGCGGCCACCGAGCACGGCGACTACCAGATGATTGCCGTCGGCACTCCTCAGTCGGAAGACGGCTCGGCCAACGTGTCCTACGTGTACACGGCCGCGCGAAACATCGGAGCGCACGTGAGGCGCCCCGTCGTCGTTATCGACAAGAGCACCGTGCCGGTGGGTACCGGCGACCAAGTGCGTGAACTCATCGCCGCTGAGCTCGAACGTCGCGGAGTCGACGTCGCGGTGTCTGTGGTCTCCAATCCCGAGTTCCTCAAAGAGGGCGCAGCAATTGACGATTTGATGAATCCCGACCGAATTGTTGTGGGGGTGAGCGACGACACGAGTGCGGAAAAGATGGCCATCCTCTATGCGGGACTTTTGGAGACTCCCGACCGCATGCTGGTCACTGATGTGCGGAGCGCCGAACTCATCAAGTACGCCGCCAACGCCATGCTGGCCACCCGGATCAGCTTCATGAACGAGCTCGCACGCCTAGCCGAGCTGCTCGGGGCCAACATCGACGACGTGAAAATCGGCATGGGGAGCGACGCCCGGATTGGGCCCAAGTTCCTTAACGCCGGTGTCGGATACGGGGGTTCGTGTTTCCCCAAGGACGTTCAGGCGCTCATCCACACCGCTCAATCCAACGGCATGGAAGGCCTACGCATTCTGCAAGCCGTCGAGGAGGTCAATGCCAGTCAGAAGACCTTCCTGCTAGACAAACTCGAGCGTGAGTTTCCCGATGTCTCAAGCCTGACCGTGGCCGTCTGGGGTCTGGCCTTCAAGCCCCACACGGATGATGTTCGCGACGCCACGAGTGTCACCCTGTTGTCTCGTCTCGTCAATCAGGCCGCTCGAATTCAAGCCTTCGACCCCGTGGCCATCGAAGCGTTTCAGAAGTACACCCACCTGCCCTCGGTGATTTACTCAGAGAACGCCGAGGCCGCCTTGGAGGGAGCGGACGTGCTGCTCATTCTCACCGAGTGGGCGGAGTTTGCAGCTGTCGACATCAGCATCTTCGCCAAGAAGCTCTCGAAGAAGACAATCTTCGACGGTCGCAACATTTTTTCTCTCGACGACATGGCAACCGCTGGCGTGACCTACCACTCGATTGGACGGCCCACTGTTGGCTAAGCGCATTCTGATTACCGGCGGAGCGGGATTTCTCGGTTCGCACCTGAGCGACCGCCTCATTGAGGCCGGCCATGAGGTGCTCTGTGTTGACAACTTCTACAGTGGGCGACGCGAGAACATCGCCCACCTCATGCAACACCCCCGCTTTGAACTCTTTCGACACGACGTGAGCTTCCCGCTCTATGTCGAGGTGGACGCAATCTACAACCTGGCGTGCCCCGCCTCCCCGATTCACTATCAGCGCGACCCCGTGCAGACCACGAAGACGAACGTTCTCGGCGCAATCAACATGCTGGGCTTAGCAAAGCGCCTCAAAGTGCCCATCATGCAAGCCTCAACTTCTGAGGTCTACGGCGACCCCACAGTTCACCCGCAACCCGAGGAGTACTGGGGCAACGTCAACCCCATTGGAATTCGCAGCTGCTACGACGAGGGGAAGCGCGCGGCCGAAACCCTGTTCTTCGACTACCGGCGTCAGCACGACCTGCCGATCAAGGTCGTTCGCATCTTCAACACCTACGGTCCGCGCATGGACCCGGATGATGGCCGCGTGGTCTCCAACTTCATTGTTCAAGCCTTGAAGGGTGAGCCCATCACGATCTACGGTGACGGCTCGCAAACGCGCAGCTTCTGCTACGTGGACGATCTGATTCGCGGATTCATGACACTGATGGAAACCCCGCACGACGTCACCGGCCCCCTCAACATCGGCAACCCCAACGAGTTCACGATCACGCAACTTGCCGAACTCGTCGTGGCGAAGACGGGATCGTCGTCGAAGATTCACTACCTGCCGCTGCCCTCGGACGACCCCCAGCAGCGCCAGCCCGACATCAGCCAAGCCAAGGCCGTATTGAATTGGACACCCACGGTCGAACTCGATGAGGGCCTCGACGCCACGATTGCTTACTTTCGTTCGACCCTCGCCTCAGCGGCTCACTGACCTCTCGGCCGGCAACGACCAGTCGACGGGTTCTCGCCCCAGTCGCGCGAGTTCGCGGTTAGCCCAACTAAACGGTCGCGAGCCAAAAAAGCCCCGATAGGCCGACAGCGGGCTCGGGTGTGGGGAGCGCAGCGCGGGCGCGGCCCCCAGCTCGAACGACACCTGGGCAGCGGGTTTGCCCCACAGAACGGCCACAAAGCCCGGTGACACTCGCACGAGTTCGCGCACGACGGCCAGGGTGATGCTCTCCCAACCACGACCACGGTGCGATCCGGGCTCACCGGGGGCGACGGTCAGCACCCGGTTGAGCAGCAGCACACCCTGGTGACTCCACGGTGTGAGGTCTCCCGACTCGGGAATCGGGACCGCGAGATCAGCGCTCAATTCAGTAAAAATGTTTCGCAGGCTGGCCGGCACGGGCGAGACGTCGGGGGCCACAGAGAAGGCCAACCCCACAGCGTGCCCCGGCGTGGGGTAGGGGTCTTGTCCCAGAATCAGAACGCGCACCTCGGGCAGCGGAACCGACAGTGCGCGCATCACGAGGTCGGTCGCCGGCAGAAAATCCCTGCCGGCAGCCCGCTGTGAGTTCAGAAATCCGGCAACGTCGACAAGCACATCCCGCTGATCCGCCAGACACGCGTGCCACGACTCGTGCACCGGCGCCAGCAGGTCATCACTCGTTACGATCACGCGTTTCCTGAGAACGCTTGTGCGCTGTCTGCACCTTCTCGTTGAGGTACGAAATGACCGTGGCGGTGGTGGCACCCACAATCACCATTCCGCCCAGCATCAGAGTTACGGCGTAAATGCGTCCGGGCACAGTCACCGGGACCATGTCGCCGTAACCCACCGTGGAGATGGTCTCCATGGCCCACCACACGGCGTCGCCGTAACTGGTGATGCTCGCGCCCGGGGCGTGACGTTCCGCAGCGAACACGGCCAACGAAATCACGAAGATGAACATGATCACGGCCGAACCGGCATAGGCAAGTATCCGCGCGCGCAGTGAGGAGCCGGTGCGGCCGCGGAACCAGCGCAGGCGCCCGAGGTAGACGAGAAGCAAAAACGGGCGCATGAAGGGAATCACCATCGAGGTCATGTCGAGGATGTTCTTGCGCACAAACAGCCGTCGATTGCTCGCCAGACCCAACCGCACGAAATAGTCCACAATGAATGCCACCCAGGTGCCCACCAGAAGGTAGGCCAAGACAATGGTGGCCACGTTGGAGAACCTCAGGTCATCCAAAACGAGCACTGCATAAGCGAGTAAGAAAATGAGCGACAGGAAGATCATGGGAAGCGTCGTCCAGCGCTCGTAGGCAGTTTCCCGTGGACTTCGCGCATCGGTGACGCGCTCGCCCTCGCCGTTCACGACCGTCTTGTCTTTCGTCGTTGATGTCACGACATCAGGCTACCGAAAGCACTGTTACGGTGTGTGACCGCGGGCATTGCGCACGCACGGCACCTTCCTTAGGTTGTCTCTGAGGCCATCTGGCCGCCGCGCCCCGCGCGAAACAGCCTTCCCACGGACTAAGGAGCACCCCATGAGCACTAACCCCGCCGACTGGAAGTTTGAGACCAAGCAGGTCCACTCCGGTGCAACACCCGACCCCACAACCAACGCTCGTGCAGTGCCGATCTACCAGACCACGTCGTACGTGTTCAACAGTACGGAGCACGCCAAGAACCTGTTCGCCCTGGCCGAGTTCGGCAACATTTACACGCGCATCATGAACCCCACCCAGGAAGTCGTGGAACAGCGCGTTGCCGCTCTCGAGGGCGGCACAGCTGCCCTCATGGTGTCCTCCGGTCAGGCCGCCGAGACCTTTGCCGTGCTCAACATCGCCGGTGCCGGTGACCACATCGTGTCGTCGAGCTCCATCTACGGCGGAACCTACAACCTGTTCAAGTACACGCTGGCCAAGCTGGGCATCGAGGTGACCTTCGTCGAGAACCAAGACGATAAAGACGAGTGGCAGGCAGCAGTTCGCCCCAACACAAAGCTGTTCTTTGCCGAGACCATCGGTAACCCCCGCATCAACGTGCTCGACATCAAGCTCGTTGCTGACGTGGCTCACAAAAACGGCCTGCCGCTGATCGCTGACAACACGATCGCCACGCCGTACCTGATTCGTCCGTTTGAGCACGGCGCCGACATCGTGCTGCACTCGGCCACCAAGTTCCTGGGCGGACACGGCACCGTGATCGGCGGAATCATCGTCGACGGTGGCAAGTTCGAGTGGTCAAAGAACGTGGAGAAGTTCCCCGGCCTCACCGAGCCCGACCCCTCGTACCACGGTGCGAGCTACACGGGCGTTTTGGGCGACTCCATCGCCTACATCATCAAGGCCCGCGTTCAGCTCTTGCGCGACCTCGGTTCCTCGATTGCCCCGGCCAGCGCCTGGCAGATTATCCAGGGTATTGAAACACTGAGCATTCGCATGGAGCGTCACGTGGAAAACGCCGCGAAGATCGCCGAATGGCTCGAGAAGCACAAGGGTGTGGTGTCGGTCAACTACGCGAGCCTCAAGTCGAGCCCGTGGCACACTGCCGCCAAGAAGTACGCCCCCAAGGGCGCCGGCGCCATCGTCTCGTTCGAGATCAAGGGCGGCGTTGAGGCCGGCAAGGTGTTCGTCGAGAGCCTCACGCTGTTCAGCCACCTCGCCAACATCGGTGACGTGCGCTCGCTCGTCATTCACCCCGCATCCACCACTCACTCACAGCTCACGCCCGAGCAGCAGCTCACCGCGGGTGTTACACCCGGGCTGGTGCGCCTCTCGGTGGGCATCGAGAACGTGGATGACCTGATTGCTGACCTCGAGACGGCTCTCGCGGCCGCCGCCAAGGTAGCGAAGTAACCGCAAACTAAAAAACTGCCTGCTCGCGACGTGGTCGTGAGCAGGCAGTTTTAGTTCTGGCAGGATGAGAGGGATGGATTCGCAAAGTAACGGTGACTTACTCCCCTCGAGTTTTGTCACCGACGAACAGATTCGCTCGGTAGCCGGAAAACCGCCCGCTACCGGTGCGTGGCGTGAGGGCGATCCGCCCGGCGACCGGCTCTTTGCGAACCTCGGTGCTTTTGACTGTGAATCGGGACAGTCGCTGCCGCACGTTCGCGTGGCCTACGAAACGTGGGGCACCCTCAACGAAGCGCGTGACAACGCCGTGCTCGTTCTGCACGCCCTCACGGGGGACAGCCACGTTGTTGGCGAAGCCACTCGCGGTCACAAAACCAGTGGCTGGTGGGAAGACGTTATTGGGCCGGGAAAGGCCATCGACACTGATCGCTGGTTCGTTGTGGCACCCAACGTGCTCGGCGGGTGTCAGGGCACCACGGGCCCAGCCTCCCTCGCTCCCGACGGCCATGAGTGGGCGTCGCGCTTTCCCTTCACCACTATTCGCGACCAGGTCAATGTGCAGGCCCTGCTCACCGACTTCCTCAACATCGACGCGTGGGCGGCCGTCATTGGTGGATCCATGGGTGCCATGCACGCGCTCGAGTGGGGCATCATGTTTCCCGAACGGGCTCGTCGGCTGGGAATTCTCGCCGCGCCGGCAGCGACCAGCGCCGATGAGATCGCCCTCAACACCGTTCAGATGGAGGCGATTCAGCTCGATCCGCTCTGGCGCGGCGGCCACTACTACGAGGCCATTGACGGCGACGGTCCGCACGGTGGCCTGGCTTTGGCTCGACGCATCAGTTTTCAAAACTTCCGCACCCCGGCCGAGCTCAACGAACGCTTCGATCGGCAAGCACAGAGTGACATCAGCCCGCTCGGTCAAGGCGGGCGATTCGCCGTGGCCAGCTACCTCGATTTTCACGGCAACAAGTTTGCGCGTCGATTCGACGCCAACAGTTACCTGATT
>CAIWRM010000070.1 GCA_903915075.1 uncultured Microbacteriaceae bacterium | reverse complement strand
AGATTGACACCGTGCTCACTGCAGGCGTTGACTTAGCGGCCGAGCCCAAGGGCACGGCGCTCGCCATGATCGAGTGGGGCGAAAAGGCCACGCTGCTCGAGTTGACCGTGGATGTTACCGACGCACACATCACGGATGCCGCCTCGCGGGTTGAGAAGCTCGGCATCGATTGCGCGCTGGGCTGGCCGGTGGAGTTTGTCGACTTCGTGCGGGCCAATGCGGGCATGCACGTGGAGCCTGCCGAGTTTGACGGCGGCATGGAGTGGCGTCGCCGGCTGGCGTATCGCGAGACCGACCGCAGCGTGCGCGAGCACACCGGCCGCTGGCCGCTGAGTGTCTCCACCGACCGCCTCGGGCTCACCGCGATGCGCTGCGCCGGGCTGCTCTCGCGCCTGCAGGCTGCCGGCGTCGCCATCGACCGCTCGGGCGCGGGCCTCGTGGTGGAGGTCTACCCCGGTGCGTCGCTGCGCCAGTGGGGCTTCGCCACGCAGGGCTACCGCGCGTCGGCCGATATTCGGCAGCGCCTGCTGGCCGACCTCGAGGCTGCGGCCCCTTGGTTCTCGGCCAGCCCCCACCGCCAACTCATGATCGACTCGTGCGACGCCTTCGATGCCGTGATCGCGGCCTTCTCTTCCCGCGCTGCCGCGCTGGGGCAATACCTTAAGCCGAAGGCCGACCAGCTGGAGCGCGCTCGGGTTGAGGGGTGGATTGCGGTGCCGGATGAGCCAATCGAAAAACTTGTCTCAAGTCGACCGAACTGATGTCGTAGTAGGCCAATAGCCTGGTGTCATGGGGAATCTCAGTGGAGCGAACGACGGATCAATTCCACCAGGGGTCTATGAGTCGATCTTGACCGACGATCTTCTGGCTGGGTTGGCCCGCTTGTCTGAAGAAGCAGTTGTCACTTCCCGAGTGGGCGAGGTGGATTCCCCAAGTATTTTGGCCCGCCACGTGGCACGTGTCGTTGAGCAGAGTTTGAGCGGACAGTCCCCGGAGAAACAGCTCGACCTCGCAAACCGGATTCTGGGTGGTCTCGGGACATCGGGTGTCATGCTCCCGGGAACTGTTCCGGAGTTACTGCTCGAGATCAAGGCTCGTGGGACCGAAGAAACGACGCTTCGCCCAGCGGCAGGCCTCAGTGCTGCGAGTTTGCTGACGAATGCTCGAGGTGAGCCGAGCCTGGGTGCAGAGATTCGTGCCGAGATGGCTTCGGCGACCGAGGTCGACCTTTTGAGCGCCTTCATTAGGTGGCACGGTCTCCGTGTCATCGAGGGCCCTCTGCTTGCCATGAAAGCGGCGGGTGTTCGCCTACGTGTGTTGACGACCACTTACATGGGCGCGACAGAGAAACGCGCCGTTGACGAATTGGTCAACAGATTTGGTGCCGAAGTAAAGATCAACTACGAGACCAATTCGACACGGCTTCACGCAAAAGCCTGGATGTTTCGCCGTACCTCCAGAAGTCACACTGCCTATGTCGGCAGTTCCAACTTGTCGCATTCCGCGCTAGTTGAGGGCCTTGAGTGGAATGTGCGAATCTCAGAGGCCGAAACGCCTCAACTTCTTCGAAAATTTGATGCCACTTTTGAGAGCTATTGGAACGACGAAGTTTTCGAGCAATACGTTCCTGAACGTGATGGCGATCGACTTATCAGCGCCCTTAGGCAGGGAAGCAAGTACGAGGCGTCAGAGCCATCCATTGACCTGGCCCAGTTCGATGTTCGCCCCTATCCGCATCAGATCCAGATTCTGGAAGCACTTGAATCTGAGCGGACGGAGCACAATCGGCATCGCAATCTCGTGATTGCTGCAACGGGAACCGGCAAAACGGTAGTTGCTGCTCTGGACTACGTTCGACTATTCAAGACTTTGGGTGATTATCCCCGACTCCTCTTTATTGCCCACCGACAGGAGATTCTCTCTCAATCTCTCAGCACGTATCGCGCTGTACTCAAAGACAAGAGCTTCGGAGAGCTCTTGGTTGACGGCAAGAAACCGACAGCTTGGCGACATGTCTTTGCATCCGTTCAGTCACTTCACAAAGCGAACCTCGAAGAAATCAAACCTGATGATTTCGATGTCGTTGTCATCGATGAATTTCATCACGCCGAGGCGCCTACTTATCGGCGGATTATGGAACACCTAAGTCCCAAAGAGCTTCTGGGGTTAACGGCAACGCCGGAACGCGCTGACGGCGTCGATGTTCGCCAGGAGTTTTTTGAAGGCCGAGCAGCGGCGGAATTGCGTTTATGGAATGCGCTGGAGGCTGACCTTCTGGTGCCGTTCCACTACTTCGGCATCGATGACGAAACTGATCTCACAAACCTGAAGTGGTTGGGAGGCAAGGGCTACGACACTGAGGCCCTCGCTTCCCTCTATACGGGAACCGATGGCGATTCTCGATTGAGAGCCATTCTTTCTGCGGTGATAGATAAAGTACTTGACCCCAGCAGCATGAAAGCACTGGGATTTTGCGCGTCGGTCAGCCATGCCGAATACATGGCCGAGAAGTTCAATCAAGCCGGAATCTCTTCCGTCACCGTTCTCGGATCAACGCCGAACGAGGTTAGACGTGAACGAATTGCAGCCCTTCGGAGTGGAGAGATTAACTGCATATTTGCTGTTGACGTCTTCAACGAGGGTTTAGACATTCCGCAAATCGACACAGTTCTTCTGTTGCGACCATCCCAAAGCGCCACAGTGTTCTTGCAACAGCTAGGACGCGGTCTTCGGCGTGCTCCGAACAAGTCAGTCTTGACCGTCCTTGACTTCATCGGATTCCACCGCAAGGAGTTTAGGTTCGACGAAATTCTGCGGGCCATGACCGGTCTGACCCGAGCGCGGCTCGTCTCAGACCTTAAAGCTGGGTTCCCCTTTCTGCCCGCAGGCTCTCAAATAGTCCTCGATGAAATCGTGCAGGAGCGCGTGCTGGCGAATGTTGCCGCGCAGGTCCGACTGAGCCAGAGGGACATCGTCACGGATGTTCGCAGTTATCTGAACGAAAATCCCAGCCTCGATTTGGCGGGCTATTTGCTGGCAAGCAGTCGCAGCCTTCGTGACCTCTACTCAAAGACGACGTGGTCCGAAGTTCGCCAAGCGCTCGAGGTTTATGAACCCAAGGGTGACGCAGAGGTTCGAAAGCATCTTCTGGGACGCATGAAATCGTTCATATCTGTCGACGACCAGAAAAGAGCTGAAGCGTACAGATTGCTGGCGAGTTCAGGGGGCCCTCTCCAAAGTCAGATGAATTCAGAAATGCAAGATTTTGCGAGAATGTTCCTCGCTTTGCTCTGGCCAAAAGAGGCCTTTGAGAAGCTTGATGAGGGTCTTATTCGGTTGCGAATTCACGAAGACGTTGCCGATGAGATTCGTCAAATTGTTTCGATTTCGGCCGATACCGCTCGACGGACCTTCGAGGCGCTCGGGCCCGGCTTGGATAACTGCGTTCTGCAAACCCACGCCACTTATCGGCGCGAAGAGATATTGGCGGCTCTTCATTGGGGGTCTGCTGTGGCTGGCCATCAATCGGGCGTCGCGTGGTGCCCCGAGTCCAAGACCGATGCATTGCTAGTGACGCTTCACAAGTCGGAGCAGGCCTTTTCGCCCTCGACGATGTATCACGACTACGCGCTTGGCCCGGGTCTCTTTCATTGGCAATCCCAGAACGCTACGTCGTCGGATAGCCCAACCGGCCAGAGGTACCTGGATCGTGAATCGTTCGCATCGCATATCGTCCTGTTCACCCGCGATGTTGGTCAGGATTCGGACGGTTTCATCGGAACTTACACATGCCTCGGGCAGGTCGACTACGTGAAGCATGAGTCGAACAAACCGATGTCGATCACCTGGAAGCTCCATCGCGACATGCCTGTGGACGTCTATCAGAGCGCGAGCGCTGTTACTCGTTAGGCAGGTTAACAACGAGTGCCAGGAACGGGACGTCCGCAGGCGCCCACTCGTATTCGGAGAAACTGGCAGGCGACAGCCACTCCAACACGTCGTGATCGGTGCTCGAGAATTCGCCACCCGTCGTCATCTGAGCCCAATACGCATTTAGAAGAATCATGGTTTCACCAGCAGGCGCAGCGGATTCACCTATGAACTCGCCAACAGTTATGTCGACGCCCAACTCTTCGCGAATCTCGCGAGCCAGCGCCACCTCATCGGATTCGCCGGGCTCAACCTTGCCCCCGGGGAACTCCCACAGGCCCGCCAAACTCTTGTGCGGCGCTCGCCGGCACGCAAGAACCTTGCCATCGCGCACAATGACAGCGGCCACAACGCGAATGGGTTCCATGGGCATGAGCCTATGACCCGGGCAAGCCAGCCGACACGTGAGCCGAAAGACCTAATTCCCACCCAATGAGAATGGCCCACACCCGTTCTTTACCGGCACCTGCGGGCTACTTAGGCTTGCGGGCATGAGCGACTCTTTTGATGCAGTAATTGTGGGTGGCGGACACCACGCCACCATCCTCGCCCCCTACCTGGCCCGCGCCGGCATGAGCGTTGGCGTT
>CAIWRM010000069.1 GCA_903915075.1 uncultured Microbacteriaceae bacterium | reverse complement strand
ACCGAGCCGTCACCCGCAATGTAGTTCTTGCCACTTCCCGCGCGATACTGATCGGCCAGAGGATTGCTCGAACAGGCGGCGAGTGATGCGCTGGCGACCACAATTGTCACCATTGCGACGGCACGCCTCAAGCGGGTGCGCATGACGGACGTGCGCCTGCGGGGTGCGGATGTTGGGCGAATCACACGGCACCGACGTCAATTGCGCCGTCAGACAGCGGTGCCGCCGGATCCGCGTACGCCACCTCGACAAAACCCCGCTCGACAAACGACTCGTCGCGCCACTCACACGTGGTGATGCTCGAGAGTGCGCAGCGCCTCCGTCTCGGGTCATTCATGAATGACTGGTTGGCGAGCGCCCGATGCACGGTCATGATGGGCAACTGGTGGCTGACCATAACAATGTCGCCGGACTCGGTTGAGTTAACCGCGTCCGTCATGGCCGCCAGCATGCGCGCGGCAATGCTGCGATAGGGCTCTCCCCAGCTGGGTCGCCACGGGTTGCGCAGAAACTTCCAGTTCGCGGGGTCCCTGAGCGCCGAGTCCGGACCGCGCATGCGCTTTCCTTCGAAGACGTTGGTGGGCTCGATGATGCGCTCGTCAATGATGGGCGTGAGGCCAAGGAGCCTGGCCACGGGTGCGGCCGACTCCTGCGTCCGCTGCAGGGGCGAGCTCATCAGCGTCGAGATGGGCCGGTTGAGCGCCGCGAGATGGGCGGCGGCGGCTTCGGCCATCAGGGCACCGCGCTCGCTCAATCCAAAGTTTGGGAGGCGCCCGTAGAGCACGCGGTCCGGGTTGAAAACCTCACCGTGCCGCACGAGATGAACCTGCCGAGCAACCATGGTTCAAGTCTAGGCGGGGGGTTCCTGTGCATTTTCCGCACGGCGCTCGGTTTCGATACGCCGACGCCGTCGGCTACTCAACCTGCGATACGCCGCCGCCGTCGGCTACTCAACCGGCGATGCCATCCGACCGCGTGCGCTACTCAACCAGCGATGCCATCCGACCGCGTGCGCTACCCAACCGGCGATGCCGTCCGACGGTGTCGGCCCGTGAACCGGGGATAAAGGTAAAGTTGGGGACTGTGACGAATCGCATCCTCATTGCCGACCTTCCCGCAACCCCCGAAGGACCCGTCTCGGTCTCCGGCTGGGTCGACACGGTGCGCGACCAGAAGAAGGTGCAGTTCGTCGTGCTCCGCGATGAGTCCGGGGCCGCCCAGCTGGTTCACCCCCGTAGCGAAGAGACCGACCCCATTGCCGAGACCATCTCCGGTCTCGCCGCCGGAACCTTCCTCACGGTCACGGGAGAACTCAAACTCGACGAGCGGGTCAAGCTCGGTGGGCTTGAAATCAAGGTTGCCGACATTGTCGTTGCCGGAGCGGCAATCGCCGAGACACCGATTGCGGACGACACGAGTATCGACAAACGTCTCGACTGGCGCTTCATCGACCTGCGCACCGCGCGCAACAACCTCATGTTCCGCGTCCAGACCACCATGGAGCACGCCATGCGCTGCTACTGGATTGACCGCGGATACATCGAGATTCACACCCCCAAGCTCATGGCTAGCGCATCCGAGTCGCACGCCGAACTGTTCCAGCTCGAGTACTTCGAGACCACCGCCTACCTGGCACAGAGTCCCCAGTTTTATAAGCAGATGGCGCAGAGTGCCGGCTTCGGCAAGGTCTTCGAGATTGGTCCCGTGTTTCGGGCCGACCCTTCGTTCACCTCACGCCACGCAACGGAGTTCATCAGCGTTGATGCCGAACTCAGCTGGATCGACAGCCACGAAGACGTGATGGCCATGCAGGAAGAACTGCTAGTCGCCGCCCTGTCTGCCGTGAAAGAAAAGCACGGCGATGCCATCAAGGAACTCTTCGACGTGGACGTTACCGTGCCGGCCATTCCGTTCCCCCGCATCCCGCTCGCCGAAGCCAAGCGCATTGTTGCCGAGCGCGGCTACGAAGTTCCCCGCGACGACGAAGACATGGACCCGGAGGGCGAGCGTCAGATTGCCGCCTACGCTGCCGAGGAGCTCGGCCACGAGTTCGTGTTTCTCACCGATTACGCCGCCAACATCCGTCCGTTTTATCACATGCGTCACGACGACAACCCGGCGCTCACCAAGAGCTACGACCTCATTTGGAATGGCACCGAGATCACCACGGGTGCGCAGCGCGAGCACCGTATCGAGGTGCTCGAAGCGCAGGCGCGCGAAAAGGGGCTCGACCCCGAGGGCCTCGGGTTCTACCTCGACTTCTTCCGCTACGGCGTTCCCCCGCACGGAGGATTCGGCATGGGACTCTCCCGCATGCTGATGCTGTTGCTGCACCAGCCGAACCTGCGCGAAGTGTCGTTCCTCTTCCGTGGGCCCAACCGCCTTACGCCGTAGGTTTCGATACGCGCCTGTCGGCGCTACTCAACCGACGACGAGCGATACGCGCCTCACGGCGCTACTCAACCCGCGCGTAGCTACAGGGCGCCGAGGGCCGTGAGCTTGGCGTGCAGATCGGGGTCCGAGGGCTCCACCTGGTGGGTGCCGTCGGGGAACGCAATCACGGGGATGTTCTTGCGGCCGGCAATGGCCTCGGCCTCTGACGCGGCGTCTTCGACGGCCTCGAGGTCGATGTAGTCATAGTCCACGCCAAGTGTGTCGAGAAGTTTCTTGCTCCGGCGGCAGTCGCCGCACCATTCGGCTCCGAACATGGTGATGCGGTCTGGCTCGTGATACGTCATGGTGCTCATTCTAAGTCGCTATAGTTGCGCATGTCGTGTCGTCTGCGCACGGCGCCGTCCCTTTAGAAAGGTTCTTCCCATGGCAATGTTCCTGGATCTCATCTGGTGGGTACTTCTCGCCTTTGTGTTCGTGGCTTACTTCATGCTCCTCTTCTCGATCATCAGTGACCTCTTCAACGACCACAAACTCAACGGTTGGGCCAAGGCCGGATGGGTCGTTCTGCTCATTGCCACGTGGTGGCTCGGCGTTCTGATCTACGTCATTGCTCGCGGAAACGGTATGGCCAAGCGCCAGGCAGCCGCCGTGGCAGAGTTCAAGAAGGAACAAGATGACTACATTCGCGAGGTCGCCGGGTCCTCACATGCCGACGAAATCGCCAAGGCCGAGAAGCTCAAGAAGTCGGGTGCTATTACCGACGCCGAATTCACGGCCCTGAAGAAGAAGATCCTCGCGGGCTAGTTATTCCGCAAGATTCGGTCCGGGCTCCCTTGCGGGGTTCGGGCCGAATTTTTGTTGGCTAGTGGCCGGTTACCCAATCGCCCACGACGCGATCGGTGGTCACCGAGCGGATTACGGCCGCGGCAGCTTCGTGGTCAGGATGAACCTGGTAGGCCAGAAGATCGTCGACCGAGGCAAACTCGCTCAACAAAATGAGGTCGGCATTTCTCGCTTCGTGCACCACGCTGTCGTGCAGTGTCATCGAGATGATCTGGGGGATGCGCTCGACGAGCGGGAGGAGAACGCTTCTCACTGTCTCGGCACTCACGGCCTTCTCAGCAGGCGTCTCGCCCTTGAGGTGCCACATCACGACGTGACTAATGCTCATGGTCGAATCCTTTCGGTAAGTGCGCGATCCAGGCGATCCGCGTCGATGCGCCAAAAGTTGTGAACCTCGTTGTCGATCAGGACCACAGGGATTTCTTCACGATAGCGATTCGCGAGGGCTTCGTCATCATCAATCGACACCTCGCAAAATGCAATGCCATCGTGTCTCGATACAACGTCGAGAACGATGGCACGGGCATCGTCACACAGGTGACATCCGTCGCGACCGATGAGAGTCACTGAGACGGACATGAGAAGTTGCTACTTCTTGTTGCGACGCTGGTGGCGAGTCTTACGAAGCAACTTACGGTGCTT
>CAIWRM010000068.1 GCA_903915075.1 uncultured Microbacteriaceae bacterium | reverse complement strand
CGTGACCCATGACGGTGACGACGGGGGGCCGAATCTCCAGCGTCGATTCGTCTTCGTCATCGAGTTCGGCTTCGAGATCGATGTCGAAGTCTTCGAGGAGTTCTTTGTCTTCGTCTTCGGGGCTCACGACCTGGATTTTGAAGCCCAGTTCGGCGCCGAGAATTTCGAATGTACCCTGGTCGATCGACTCGGTTGCCGTGGCACTTTCACCGAGGTGAAACAGCACGGTAACGAGGTCTCCGGCACTGGCATTAATCTTCTCAGCGAAGTCGGCCAGCGACGCACCGCGGCGCATGCGGATGGCTGTCGTGCCGTCACCGCGGGGAACCTTCACGCCGCCGAGCGACGGCGCCTCGCGAAGTTCGTATTCGGCCCTCTTCGTGGCCTTCGATTTGCGCGACTTACTCTTTCCGCCGCCCTTACCAAAGGCTCCGGCTGTTCCGCCGCCGGGGCCACGGCCACGGCCGCCACCACCACCGGGACGACCGGCAAAACCGGGACGACCGGGAGCTCCGCCGGGTCCTCCGGTGCCAGCACCGGGGCCGCCACCGAAACCGGGACGTGACCCGCCGGGTCCGCCGGAACGACCCGGTCCGCCGGCGCCACCCGGACGTGCCGGGCGACCAAAGGTGCCGCGCTCTCCCGGAGCACCCGCGCTGCCGGGACGTGGGGCCATGGGGCGGGGAATGCTCGAGGGGCTGGGGTGTGTGCCCATGCCCTGAGTCGACGCGAAGGGGTTGTTGCCCGGGCGGGGTCCCGCGGGGCGCGTACCCATGCCCTGAGTCGACGCGTAGGGGTTGTTGCCGGGACGTGCGCCACCGGGCTTGGAGGCCTCGGTGGCAGCTGGAGAGTCACCCGGTGAATCACCCGGAGCGTCTGCCACGGGCGCAGTGGGAGCTGCGGGCGCAGTTGATTCGGGGCCGACTGCCGGAGGCTCAGCTACGGCCTCGGCCGGAGCTGCGGGCGCAGCGGTCTTCGTTGCCTTCGCTGCGGGCGCAGCCTCTGCGGGTACGGGCTTGAGCCCTTCCGCCTCGAGCGCAGCGCGGAGCTTGCGCGCCACCGGCGGTTCGATTGTCGACGCCGAGGTCTTGACGAATTCGCCAATCTCCTTGAGCTTGGCGAGGGCGGTCTTTGAGTCGATGCCGTACTCGGCAGCAACCTCATGTACGCGTGGTTTTCCAGCCACAATTCTCCTGTCTTATGATCCAGACCCATAAGACAGGGTTGGACCATTCTTAGCGGACGGTTCTCATTTCGAGCCGCTCATTAGTTGTCCATTGCCATTCAGCCTTGTCGTTAGTGGAATTCTCACCCACGGGTGTCGGTGAGAGATTGCCAATGCTGGTTGAGGTGCGCCGTGTCTGGCGCGTTGTGTCGAAATGCTCGGGAGAATGCTCGCCGCGCGATTGCCTGCTCCAGACACTGTCTGTCGGCATGCAACCATGCGCCGCGCCCGTGAGCAGCTGAGGACGTATCCACAACAACCCTGCCCTCGACAACAACAAGTCTCACGAGTGATGACCTGTCAGCCGTCGAACGGCATCCGATGCACGTTCTTACAGGTTTCATTCTACCCCCTCGCAACAGTCTCGGCGGTCGAGCCCGGTCGGCTTGGACGCTCGAGCCTTACGACTCCATAACCGAGTCGGGCTGAATGTCGATCTTGGCGCCCGTGAGTTTGGCCGCAAGGCGCGCATTCTGACCGTCTTTACCAATGGCCAGGGAGAGCTGAAAATCGGGGACGAGAGCACGAACGGCCTTGAGGTTGGCGTCAATCACAAACGAACTGCTGACCTTTGCTGGGGACAGCGCATTGCCCACAAAAGTGGCGAGGTCGGGCGAGTAGTCGACGATGTCGATTTTTTCGTCGTTCAGCTCTTCGGTCACGGCGCGCACGCGACGGCCGAGCTCGCCGATGCAGGCGCCCTTGGCGTTGATGGCGGGGTCGTTTGCCTTGACCGCAATCTTGGTGCGGTGTCCCGACTCGCGCGCGAGCGACACAATCTCCACAAGCCCGTTGGCAATCTCAGGAACCTCCAGCGCAAACAGCTTGCGAATCAGCTGGGGGTGCGTGCGTGACACCGAAACCTGGGGGCCTTTGTTTCCCTTGGAGACGGACGTGACATAAAAGCGCATGCGCTTTCCGTGGGAGTAGTCCTCGGTGGAGACCTGCTCCTCGGGAACCATGATGGCCTCGACCGTTCCCAGATCGACGTGAATCATATGCGGATTGGAGCCCTGCTGAATCACGCCGGCGACGATGTCGCCCTCTTTGCCCTTGAACTCACCTAACACGGCCTCATCGGCGATATCGCGCATGCGTTGGTTGATGACCTGTTTAGCCGCGTGTGCAGCGATGCGCCCAAAGTCATCGGGAGTCGCCACGCTCTCGCCCGTGAGGTTTCCCTCGTCATCGCGCTCGATGGCAAAGATGGTGACGATGCCCGTCTTACGATCGAGTTCCACGCGCGCCTCGGGCACCTCATCGGGGTCGGCACCGGGAATCTGGGTGACGTGCTTCTGGTAGGCCGTGAGAATGGCCTGCTCAATAATGATCACCAGCTCGTCGAACGGGATGCCCTTTTCGGATTCCATGAGCTTGAGAACTCTCAAATCGATATCCATGACGGACTCCTCTATTCATACCTGCGCTCGTGACGTGCACCACCGATGGGGTGGAGTGTCAAGCGTAACCGACGAAGGTCGGTCGAGAAAAACACAAAATTGCGCCTAGCTGGCGGTGAGGTATGTCACCGCTTCGGCCACCGGCACCTGGGTGCGCTTGTCGGATCGCCGGTCCCACACCTCGACGAGACCCTCGGCGAGCCCCTTGCCGACGATGAGGATGGTGGGGATGCCCACGAGTTCGGCGTCGCCAAACTTAACTCCCGGAGACACCTTGGGGCGGTCATCGAGCAGCACGTCGAGCCCCGTCGCTTCGAGTTCGGCCGACAGCTGGCTGGCCATGGCAAAGACCTCGTCCTCTTTACCGGTGGCAATCACATGGATGTCAAACGGTGAAACCTGCGGCGGCCAGATCAGTCCCTTGTCGTCATTGTTGGTCTCGGCAACCACCGCAAGGATTCGGGTCACACCAATTCCGTATGAGCCCATGGTGACGGTGGCGAGTTTTCCGTCTTCGTCCTGGACCTTGAGACCCAGTGCCTCGGCGTACTTACGACCGAGCTGAAAGACGTGCCCAATCTCCATGCCGCGTGTGATCGATACGGGACCGGAGCCATCGGGGGCGGGGTCGCCGTCGCGCACGTCGGAGCACTCAATATTGCCGTCGGGAAAGACGTCACGGCCGATCACAACGTTCGTCACGTGGGCATCGACCACGTTGGCGCCGGTCAGCCAGGCGGAACCCTCAACCACGCGCGGATCGACGAAGTAGCGGATCCTGCTCGAGCCACGCTCGCCCAAGAACTGGCCGGCTTCTGACCACGGGCCAATGAATCCGCGGACCAGGTTCTTGTTCTTGGCAAAGTCAGCGTCGGTGGCCGGTTCAACGGCAGCGGGCGAGAAGAACACCTCCACGCGACCGAGATCAACCTCGCGATCGCCGGGAAGTCCCACCACCACGAGCTCGCGCGTGCCGTCGAGATGGGTGAGAGCGAGGACAACGTTCTTGAGCGTGTCAGTGGCGTGCCACGAAGAGCCTTCGCGCGGATATGACGCGGTCATCAGCAGGACGAGCTGCTCGATGGTGCCGGCTCCCGGAGTGCTGACCACAGCGGCGGCAGGCTTGTCGGTAATCGACTCCGCCGGCGGAACGACAGTGCGGAAGGCCTCCACGTTGGCGGCATAACCGGCCGCGGTGCTCACGAAGGAGTCTTCGCCCACCTCGGTGGGGTGCAGGAACTCCTCCGACCGGGAACCGCCCATGGCGCCGGCGTCGGCCTGGACGATCACGTAATCGAGACCGAGCCGGGCAAAAATACGCTCGTAGGCATCACGCTGGGCCTGATAGCTCACGGCGAGGCCTTCGTCGGTCACGTCGAATGAGTAGGCATCTTTCATGGTGAACTCGCGCCCGCGGAGCAGTCCGGCACGGGGTCGTGCCTCGTCGCGGTACTTGTCTTGAATCTGGTAGAGGCAGACGGGCAGGTCTTTGTACGACGTGTAGAGGTCCTTGACGAGAAGCGTGAACGCCTCTTCGTGGGTGGGTGCGAGTAGGTAGTCGGCATCCTTACGGTCCTTGAGGCGAAAAATGCCGTCACCGTATTCATCCCACCGGCCGGTGGCCTCGTAGGGCTCCTTCGGAAGGAGTGCAGGAAAGTGCACTTCCTGGGCACCGGCGGCCGCCATTTCCTCGCGGATGATGCGCTCAACCTTTGCCTTCACGCGAAGCCCGAGCGGAAGCCACGCAAAGATGCCCGGGGCCTGGCGGCGAATGTATCCGGCGCGCAGCAACAGCCGGTGACTCGTCACCTCGGCGTCGGCCGGGTCTTCACGAAGCGTACGGAGGAAGAGGTGAGACAGAAGGGTAGGCACGCCTCAATGTTAGGCGGTGGGCGCACCCCGAGTGCGCGCACGCACGATGAGCACCGTGCACGTTACTCCCACCGTGAGCGCAATGGTGACGGCGCTGAGTGCACCGTAGCCAATCGCGGACAGGGTGAGCCCAGCTGCGGCGCCCGCTGCGGCAGCCGTGAGGCTCATGAGCGTGTCGGAAAGCCCCTGCACGCTCGGGCGATCTTCGGGAGTGACACTTTCGGTCAGCAGGGCTGACGCGGCAACGGTAGCGGCCGACCAACCCAAACCGAGCAGAATCATGGAAATAACGATGGCGGTCATGTCGTGCGGCGCCACGGCGTTCAGGATCAAGGCGACCAGCAGAATTACCTGCCCGGCCACGATGACGGTAATGCGACCCCAGCGGTCCGCTAACCAACCGAACAGTGGCGAGAAAGCATACATACCGGCGGTGTGCAGGCTCACGGTAAGCCCGATGAGCGGGAGGATGACGTTCATCATGGACAGGTGAACCGGCGTCATCGACATGATGCCCACCATTACTCCGTGGCTGAGGGCCAAGGCAACCACCGCGGCGGCGGCCATGGGAGTTGCCCTCAGAATGCCGAAGGTGGCCCCGATGCTGCGCTTGGTCGAAGGAACCTCCACCCCATCGCGAACGCGCTGAGCGCGCGCCTCGAGCAGAGGGTCGGGACGGAGGCCGATTGCGAAGTAGACAACACCGACCACATAGAAAAACGCTGCAATGACAAAGGCCCCGGCCAGCGAGGGAAGTCCGAACACAATCCCCAGAGCGTCTCCGGGGCCGACCAGGTTAGGGCCAATCACCACACCCACGGTGGTGGCCCACACGACGAGCGAGAGGTCGCGGGCGCGAGTTGACGGTTGCGCGAGGTCAGTGGCCGCAAAGCGCGTCTGAAGATTGACCGCATTGCCGGCACCCACGAGAGCGATGCCCACGATGAAGAGTGGAAAAGATTGAGCGAGATCGGCCACGACCACAATGGTCGACCCGGCGGCCGCAATGAAGAGCCCCAGGGACAACGCCCTTCGTCGACCCCACCGGTTGGCGTAGCGCGCGAGGGGAAAGGCGAGAATCGCGGTTCCGAGCGTGGCAAACGTGGCCGACAGCCCACCCAGCGCCGGGGAGCCGGTGATCTGGACGGCCATAAGCGACCCGATGGAGAACGATGCTCCCGTGCCGAGGGCGCCCAAAACCTGCCCGATGGCGAGCACGGTGAGAATTTTGCGCTGCAACCCTCGACGGGTCGCGAGTGACGAACTCATAGAAGTCACGTCGTTAGGACGTGATGACCTGAACCGATCCGGTTTCTGACGCCGGCATCTCGGCCGCGAGACGGTTGGCCTCTTCGATCAGCGTGGCCACAATTTCTGATTCGGGAACGGTCTTGATGACCTCGCCCTTCACAAAAATCTGACCCTTGCCGTTGCCGGAGGCCACACCCAGGTCGGCCTCTCGGGCTTCGCCCGGTCCGTTCACGACGCAGCCCATCACGGCCACGCGCAGGGGAACGCTCATGCCCTGCAGTCCTTCGGTGACCTGCTCAGCCAGTGTGTACACGTCGACCTGGGCCCGACCGCAGCTGGGACACGACACGATTTCGAGTTTGCGCTCGCGCAGGTTGAGCGACTGGAGAATCTGAAGTCCCACCTTGATTTCTTCGGCCGGCGGAGCCGAAAGCGAGACACGGATGGTGTCGCCGATTCCCTCACCGAGCAAAATGCCAAAGGCCGTTGCCGACTTGATGGTGCCCTGAAAGGCCGGCCCGGCCTCGGTAACCCCGAGGTGGAGGGGCCAATCGCCGCGCTCGGCGAGCATGCGGTAAGCCTTCACCATGATCACGGGGTCGTTGTGCTTGACCGAGATCTTGAAGTCGTGGAAATCGTGTTCCTCGAAGAGGCTGGCCTCCCAGACCGCGCTCTCCACGAGCGCTTCGGGAGTGGCCTTGCCGTACTTCTCGAGCAGGCGCGGATCGAGCGACCCCGCGTTCACCCCGATGCGCAGGCTCACTCCGGCCGCTTTCGCGCGCTTGGCAATCTCACCCACCTGGTCATCGAACTTTCGAATGTTGCCCGGGTTCACCCGAACTGCGCCACACCCAGCGTCGATGGCTGTGTACACGTAGTTGGGCTGAAAGTGAATGTCGGCAATAACCGGGATCTGGCTCTTCTTGGCGATGATGTGCAACACCTCGGCATCTTCGCGCGTTGGCACCGCCACCCGCACAATGTCACAGCCGGATGCCGTGAGTTCGGCAATCTGCTGAAGAGTCGCATTGATGTCAGTGGTGGGCGTGGTGGTCATCGACTGCACCGAGACACGGGCGTCACCGCCAACGAGCACCTTGCCCACCTTGATTTGGCGCGTCACGCGTCGGGGGGCAAGAACTTCAGGCTTTGCGGGCATTCCGAGATTCACAGCTGGCACGTGCCCAGCCTAAGACCTATCCGGCTAGAAAATGATGACCGGCTTGACGATGTCGGCGTAAATCAGCAGGGCGCTCATGGCAATCATGACGACCACGACCACGAGCGTGATGGGCATGAAGCGCGCAATGTCTACCGGTCCGGGATCTGGTCGTTTACGCAGGCGCGCCCAGCCTCGACGGATGAGCTCCCAGAGAGCCCCGGCAATATGACCGCCGTCGAGTGGCAACAGGGGTATGAGGTTGAAGACGAAGAGGGCCACGTTGAGCGAGGCCAAAATACCCAGCAGCGACACGACCTTGCCGTCGGTCGTCACTCGATCTGATCCGGCGATGTCGCCCGCGACCCGGCCGACACCCACGACTGAAATGGGGCCGTCGAGCTGGCGCTCTTCGGGGCCAAAAGCTGCCTCGCCCACCTCAACCAGCCGTTGCGGCAGGTTTAGAATCATGTTCGCGGTTCCGGTCACTGTTTGCCCCACCAGTGGGAAGGCGGCCGTGACCGGTTGGGCCACCATCTCGGTGACCGGCGAGATGCCCACGAAACCTACCCGCTGAGTGACCGCGTCACCGTCTGGGTCGGTAACCACGGCGCCGTCGTCACCGTAAACCGGACGCGACACCTCCACGGGAGTCACCGGAATCGTGAGCGTTTCGCCGGAACGCTCCACAGTGAACCCGAGCGTGTTGCCCGCAGCCGGCACGATGGCCGTCGACACTTGGTCCCACGCGCTCACGGGGGCGCCGTTGATGGCCACAATGGTGTCGCCCGGCTTGAGGCCGGCGAGCGCGCCGGGCGCATCGGGGGCAGTCGCTGAACACGTCTCGGATGCCTCAATACACGTCGATACGGAGCTCAGGGTATTCGTGGCCTGAGGCATGCCGAAGCCCACGACGATGATGGCGAACAGAACAAACGCCAGCACGAGGTTCATGAACGGACCGCCGAACATGATGATGATGCGCTTCCACACGGGGAGGCGGTAGAACAGCCGGTCGGGCGCCACGTTCTCGGCGCTCTCGGCACTGGCGTCGCGCGCATCCTGGACGAGTTTGCCAAAGAAGCTGCGGGAACCCGACTTTGCCCGCGACTTACCCGGAGGGAACATTCCCGCCATCGAGATGTAGCCGCCGAGCGGCAGCGCCTTGATGCCGTACTCGGTCTCGCCCCACTTCTTACGGATCAGTGTGGGGCCAAAACCGATCATGTATTGCGCCACGCGAACTTTGAAAATCTTGGCCGGAATGAGGTGGCCCAGCTCGTGCAGGCCAATAGACAGCGAGAGCCCGATCAAGAAGATGAGCACACCGAGGAGGAAGGGAAAGATATCCACCCGCCGAGACTACGCGGAATGTCTGACAGTTTCCCGCACAGCATCCGACGTTTTCGATCCGGTGTCAGCGTGCCCCGGCAACGACTAGAAGTCGAAGAGCAGGAACCCGGGAGCGTGGAACACGGACACCAGACCGGTCGCCGAATCAGAGCAGGCTTCAAGGACACGTCCCGTAAAGAGGCCCCCCTGTTCCGGATCATCAAATCCGGAGGACGCATCCCGCTCAATCACATAACAGCTTGTGGTGTCGGTGATTATCGATGAGTCGTCGGCATAGTCAACCAGGACTGAGGCCGGTTGCCCCACCGCTATTCCTTCGGGAGTCAATAGCGCGATCGGCCCCTGTGCGGGACCGCGGGCCCAAACGTTGAAGGCGCGCAACAGGGAATCGGGGGCATCCCAACCCGGTCGCTCCGAAATGAGCACAAAATTCTCCCAGCGATACTCAGCCAAATACGTGCTCTGCTCAAGAGAACTCTGATCCGTGACAACCGGAGCGGATTCAAATGCAGTTTCGAGATCGGCAACGACGAGTGCAGGGTCGTCGGTCAGTAAGTGCGCCCACATCACCTCGCCCGCGCTGTTTTTGAGAACAAGATTTGTCACTGAGACCTCGAGTGACGCTGGGACGGGAGTGGGGGTAGGGGTCGATGAGGCCGACGGCGAGATGCTGGGGCTGGGCTCCGCTGTGGGAGCTTGAGTGAGAATCCACGGTCGCCAGAACAGCAGTCCGGCAATGACAATCAGCACCACAAGCGCGCCGACCAATAACCCAATGATCAGACCCCGACGCGACCTCGCCCGCTCGGGAGCCGGCTGGCTGCTTCCGGTTGGCGCCTCGTCGCCCATCTCGCTCATGGGAGGCAGGATACCGCCGAGCCTTAGTTTCTGGCAATGGCCTCGCGTGCGTGTGCTCGGGCCCACGCATCCGCATCGAACAGGACCTCCCGCGACATGTCGCCTTCAGGAGCCGAGTGCGCGTCGACAACGCGAGAAACAGTGTCGACGATGTCGGTGAAGCCGAGCCGACCGGCGTGGAAAGCCAGCACGGCCTCTTCGTTAGCCGCATTCATCACCGCCGGGAACGTGAGACCAGCCGAACCCACCGACTTAGCGAGCGCCACGGCGGGGAAAGCGACCTCATCCAGAGGTTCAAACGTCCAGGTGTGCGCGGCGCTCCAGTCCACCGCCTCGGCCACGTGCGCCACGCGATGCGGCCAGTCGAGACCCAGCGCGATGGGAAGCTTCATGTCGGGTGGCGAGGCCTGCGCCATCGTGGACCCGTCGACAAACTCCACCATGGAGTGGATGACAGACTGCGGATGCACGGTCACCGAAATGTCGGCGTAGTCGATGTCAAAGAGCAGGCTCGCTTCGATCACCTCGAGACCCTTGTTCATGAGGGTGGCCGAGTTGGTGGTGACCATGAGGCCCATGTCCCACGTGGGGTGCGCCAGTGCCTGCTGAGGAGTCACGCCGCCCAGCTGGTCGCGGGAGCGCCCGCGGAAGGGTCCGCCGGAGGCCGTCAGGATGAGTCGACGAACCTCGGCGTGTGTGCCCGAGACGAGGCACTGTGCGATGGCC
The DNA here is from genome assembly GCA_903915075.1 of uncultured Microbacteriaceae bacterium. GTDB lineage: Bacteria > Actinomycetota > Actinomycetes > Actinomycetales > Microbacteriaceae > UBA963. The sequence continues at coordinate 2,245 of CAIWRM010000068.1, read as the reverse complement.
GAATGCTCGCTGTCGACGGGCACAATCTGCCCGGGCGATGCCGCGCCCATCACCAGTTTTCCGCCGATGATCAAGCTCTCTTTGTTGGCCAGCGCCAGGGTCATCCCCCGTTCCAACGTGGCGAGCGTGGGTCCGAGGCCCACGGCTCCCGTCATGCCGTTAAGGACGACATCGGCATCGACCGTGCGCACGAGTTCCTCCGACGCGTCAGCGCCCAGCGCCGTGTGTGTCACACCGAACGCCCGGGCCTGATCGGCCACCATGTCGGCCTGCGATCCGGCCGACAGACCCACCACCTGGAAACGGTCCGGATTGGCGGCGATCACCTCGAGGGCTTGCGTGCCAATGGAACCGGTGGAACCCAAAATGATGACGCGGCGCACGTTACTCATCTTTGCACCACCGCGAGGGTTGTTTCGCTCTTAGAATTGACCTATGACGACAACTGTTGAGATCTCGGCGGGCATTGCTCAAGAACGGCTGATTCGCACGGCCATTCCGGGCCCCAAGTCGCAGGCCATGCACGCGCGCCGTGCTGAGGTTGTATCCACCGGCGTGGGAGCCGCCCTGCCGGTCTACATTGCCGAGGCTCACGAGTCCATCGTGGTCGACGTCGACGGCAACCAGTTCATTGACTTCGCCTCGGGCATTGGTGTCACCACGATCGGCCACACCGATGACGCCGTGGTTACCGCGGTTGCCGAGCAGGCCGCCCTGTTCACCCACACGTGCTTCACCGTCACCCCGTACGAGGGTTACGTGCGCGTTGCCGAGCTGCTGGCCCAGCACACACCCGGTAACCATGCCAAGCGCACGATGCTGTGTAACTCGGGCGCCGAAGCTGTTGAGAACGCCGTCAAGATTGCCCGCAAGTTCACCGGTAAGAACGCCATCGGCGTCTTGGACCACGCCTACCACGGTCGCACCAACATGACCATGGCGATGAACTTTAAGAACAGCCCCTACGCCACGGGCTTTGGCTCGCTGGGCACCGCGGTGTTCCGCGCCCCCAACTCGTACCCCTACCAAGACGGACTCTCGGGCGAAGAAGCAGCCGAGCGCACCATTTGGTACTTCGAGAAGCAGGTCGGTGCCGCAGATCTGGCCGCCATCTTTGCCGAGCCGATTCAGGGCGAGGGCGGGTTTATGGTTCCTGCCGACGGTTACCTCAATCTGCTCCAGGAGTGGTGCCACAAGAACAACGTCGTCTTCGTTGCCGACGAGGTGCAGAGCGGCATGGCCCGCTCGGGTACCTACTTCGCCTCGGAGGGCTTCAACCTCGTTCCCGATCTGATCACGGTGGCCAAGGGCATCGCCGGCGGAATGCCCCTTGCCGGTGTTGTCGGCCGGGCCGACATCATGGATGCCGCTCACCCCGGCGGGCTCGGCGGCACCTTTGGCGGAAACCCCGTTTCGTGTGCGGCAGCCGTCGCGGTTTTCGATCAGATTGAGCGACTCGACCTCCTCGGCGAGGCACGGCGCGTTGAGAAGACACTGACCGCCGGACTGGCAGCCCTGCAAAAGAAGTACCCGCTGATCGGAGACATCCGCGGACGTGGTGCCATGATTGCGATTGAGCTCGTGGTTCCCGGAACAAAGAAGCCGGATGCCGCTGCGGTCAAGCACCTCGTCGACGTGGGTTTCCAGAACGGACTGCTTCTGCTCAACGCCGGAACAAACTACAACGTGCTCCGGTTCCTGCCGAACGTTCGCATGACGGACGAACTCATTGCGGACGCCCTCAGCGTTCTCGACGACGCCCTCGCCAGCTACACGAAGTGATGCGATTCTCGTGCGCATCGGTGTTCCCACTGAAGTAAAGAACAACGAGTTTCGTGTTGCGCTGACGCCGAGCGGTGTGCACGACCTTGCGTTGCACGGCCACGAGGTCACGGTTCAGGCCGGTGCGGGCATCGGCTCGGGCTTTACCGACGCAGACTTCGTGGAAGCCGGTGGTCGAATCACCGACGACGTTGCTGCCGTGTGGCACTCCGCCGAGCTGGTCCTCAAGGTCAAAGAGCCTCAGCCGTCGGAATTCTCCTACCTGCGCGATGACCTCGTGCTGTTTACCTACCTTCATTTGGCGGCCGAAGCTGAACTCACGCGAGCGCTGTGTGCGGCGGGAACAACGGCACTCGCCTACGAAACCGTGCAGGCCGCCAACGGCACACTTCCCCTGTTGGCGCCCATGAGCGAGGTGGCCGGGCGACTAGCCCCCCTCGTTGGCTCGCATGCCATGCTCGCG
>CAIWRM010000067.1 GCA_903915075.1 uncultured Microbacteriaceae bacterium | reverse complement strand
GGCCGAATGAGGCGCTCGTTCCCAAGTAATAAGTCCAGGAGGACACATTATGGCTCTCAACAAGTCTGAGGTCGTCGCCGCTGTAGCCGCTAAGACCGGCCAGTCGCAGACCGCGGTTAGCGCCGCAATCGACGCTCTTTATGAGGTCGTCGCCGCTGAGGTTGGTCGCGATGGTGGCAAGGTGACCATCCCCGGTTTCGTTTCGTTCGAGCGCACTCGTCGTGCCGCTCGCGCGGGTCGCAACCCCCAGACCGGCGCCACCATCCAGATCGCTGCCAGCAACGCGGTCAAGGTGTCGGCCGGAAGCAAGCTCAAGGCTGCTGCCAAGTAGGTTTCCTACGAAGCTCGAGCGGGGCGAACACCACGACGGTGTTCGCCCCGCTTCTTTGTGCATACGCTTAACGGTGTGACCCCAATCGTTCGACGCGCCCTACCCGCCGGGGTAGTGCTCGCCGCCGCCCTCGTGTTCCTCATCGTGGGCTTTGCGCCCACGGCGGCGGGTTCGTCCGCGAGCTTTGCGGTGACGTGGGGGTTACCGATTGCCCGCATGATTGTGGACCTGGCCATTGCCACCACGATCGGCTCAGTGGTGTTGGCGCTGTGGGTTCTCACGGCGAAGACAGCAGCGTATCGGCGAGCTCTGTTGCTCGCGGCGGGCGCCAGTTTCGTCGCCACCGTGTTCTCCATCCTCACGCTCCTCTTCACGTTCGTGAAAGTGAGCCAACTCCCTCTCTCGGCGAGTGCGGCCTTCGGCGAGGGCCTTGCCTTTTTCGTGACGACAATCGGGATTGGCCAGGCATGGCTCGCGGTGATCTTGATTTCGGCAACGGCGACGGTGTTGCTGCTGGGGGTCACTCATCAGACGGCGATCTTCTTTGTTGGCCTTCTCTCACTGTCGGCCCTCGTGCCACTGGCGCTCCAAGGCCACGCGGCGGGATCGACGGATCACGGAACGGCGGTCAGCAGCCTTGGCCTCCACCTTGTCTTCATCTCGATTTGGGTGGGCGGCCTTGTGGCGCTGGTGTTCGTGCGCTCACTCTGCGCGCCGGCCGAATTCGCGCAGTTCGCCAAGCGCTACTCCACCCTCGCCCTGGTGGCCTTTATCGTCGTTGGAGCCACGGGGCTGATCAGTGCCTGGCTGCGGTTAGGGTCTTTCGAGAACCTTGCCACCCCGTACGGCACACTCGTGCTCGCCAAGACGTTCGCTCTCATCACCCTCGGCATTTTGGGATTCTGGCAGCGCCAGAGGGCACTCGAGCGCGTTTCGCGTCAGGCGCGCGGGGCGTTCACGTGGCTGGTCATTGTCGAACTCGCCATTCTGGGCGCGGCAATGGGTCTGGCTCAGGCCCTCTCCCGCACCGCGCCTCCTGTTCCGCACCGCCTGGTGGGAGGCCTCACTCCGGCGCAAATTCTCACCGGTGAGCCATTGCCACCACCGCTCACGTTTGAGCGGTACTTCACGGAGTGGAGCATCGATCCGCTGTGGCTTCTCGTCTGCGCGTTCGGAATCGTCTTTTACATTGCCGGCGTGGCACGTCTGCGCCGTCGCGGCGATGCCTGGCCCTGGCACCGTGCGGTGCTGTGGACCCTGGGACTTCTTCTGCTGTTCTACATCACCAACGGTGGCGTCAAGGTCTATGGCCACTACCTCTTCACCGCTCACATGGCCGCTCACATGGCGCTGGGCATGATGGTGCCTATTTTGCTGGTGGCAGGAGCCCCGGTCACGCTCGCCATGCGAGCTATTCACAAGCGCGGCGACGGCAGCCGAGGGTCGCGCGAATGGATTCTGCTGGCCGTGCACTCGCGCTACGGACGTGTGATTTCACATCCGATTTTCGCCACAATCAACTTTGTCGGATCGCTCTGGATTTTTTACTACACGCCCATTTTCCGTTGGGCCATCACCGACCACATTGGTCACGAGTGGATGGTGGTTCACTTTCTTCTGGCGGGCTATCTTTTCGTTCAGTCGCTGATCGGCATCGATCCGGGCCCGAGTCGCCTCAGCTACCCGCTTCGATTGGTTCAACTTTTTGCCGCGATGACCGTGCACGCGTTTTTCGGCCTCTCCATCATGTCGGGCCAAGGCCTCCTGCTGGCCGATTGGTTTGGCGCCATGGGCCGAACCTGGGGCTCTGCGCCCCTCGTTGATCAACAGGCTGGAGGGGCCATTGCCTGGAGCGTGGGTGAGATACCGAACCTGATTATCGCTATCGTTTTGTCGATGCAGTGGAGTCGTGACGAGGGCCGCATCGCCAAGCGCCTCGACCGACAGGCGGAGCGGGACAATGACGCCGACCTGAAGTCCTACAACGAGATGCTCGGCGGCCTCTCTGAGCAAGACAGCCGCCGGGCGGCACAGCGCTAAAAAGCGAACGTCGCGGGACCCGTAACCCGAAGGGGTACGGCCAAGCCGAACTCGAGATCCACCTCAACGGGCGAAGTGCTTCCGTCGAACAGGGACTGAACCGTTCCTGAAAGACGAGCGACGCCCTCTCCCGTTGCCAGCCACGAGTCTTCGCCCGGCTCAATAGTGACGCGTGGCGTGGTGACAATCGACCATGACGCGTCTCCCACCCAGCGATTTTCGGTGGCGTATCCAAAGGGACACCCCGTGGGCATCAGCACGGTTTGTGCCACGCATGTGGAAAGAGCCTCATCGATTTCTTCTTGGACCTCTGCCACGAACCGAGGTGTGACCGCCACCTCGAGGGCAACTTCCCACACGCCGAAGTCGGTGACGCTCACCTTGCGAGGTGCCGCCGTAAGCAGCGCGGAGTCGCGATACACCTCGTATTCGGCGCCGACGAATACCGGAAAAGTTGCCGACGCAGAGAAGGCCTCCGCGGTCCCGCCCGGATAGCTGCGGATGTCAACCTCGCCGATCTCACCCACCTGAAAGCCGGTGTCGTGTGCCACAGTTACCTGCAGTTGGCCGAGCGGCGGTGTGGCAAAGCGCCACTGCTCGAAGATTCCCCACAGCGGCGGATCGGCAACTAGCGTGAAGGTGACGCGTTCTTTTGCCCCGCCCACCACGAACGACGCCTCAACGCTGGCCTCGCCGCCCTTAACACGAGCTGCCGATACAGTGACCTGCGATGGCGGTGTGTATGCCGCCGCCTGAAGCAGGACCAGCTGATCGCGGTCAACGCCTGGCGAAAGAACGCCGGGGAGGGCTCTCGCGGAGGAGGCGTCACCGACCTCAAGCGCAGCGAAGTAACTGCGCACAACACCCTCGGGCGAGTAGACGCTTCGGTTGACCAGCATGACGCTCACCACGCCCACTACGGCAGCGGCAACCGAAATCACGGCCACCAGCACCACAAACTTCATCCGAGAGAGCACAATTCATCCTAGGCAGTTCAGTGTTGGGCGCACGCCTTGCGCGCCCCGGGCTAAACTTGCACGATTCTGAACAACCCGATGAGGACACGTGTGACAACTCCCACCTTGAGTGCAGAACAACAGCGCATTTTCACGCTCGTTGAAGACACCAACGAGAATCTCTTCATTACGGGTCGCGCGGGAACTGGCAAGTCAACGCTGCTCAATCACATTGCCACGCACACCACAAAGCAGATCGCCATTTGTGCCCCCACCGGCGTGGCTGCGCTCAACGTCGAGGGTCAGACGATTCATGCTCTGTTCAACCTGCCGATTGGCCTCATCGGCAACCAAGACCTGACGCACAATCCCCACAAACGCAAAATTCTCTCGGCCATCGAACTCCTCGTCATCGACGAGGTGTCCATGGTGAACGCCGATGTGCTCGATGGCATCGACCGCACGCTGCGCGAAGTGCGCCACAAGCGACACACCCCCTTCGGCGGAGTCCAAGTGGTCATGTTTGGGGATCCGTACCAGTTGCCCCCCGTCGAAGCCAAGGGCATCGAGCGCGAGTACTTTGCCGACAACTACGCATCGATGTGGTTCTTTGATGCCCGGGTGTGGCGCGAAGCGGGGGTCACGACTGTTGAGCTCGCAGAGATCCATCGCCAGCACGACAACGACTTCAAGCGACTGCTCGAGGGAGTGCGCCGCAACGCGGTCACCGAAGACATGGCCAATCGGCTCAACGAGGTGGGTGCGCGGGAGGCACCCGACGGCATCATCACACTCGCCACACGAAATGACCGGGTCACCACCATCAACGCCCGTCACCTGGCCGAGCTGCCGGGTAAACCCAAATCCGCCGTGGCTGACGTCAACGGCGAGTTCCCGCCCGGCTGGTTTCCCGCCGACGAAGAGCTGCAGCTCAAGCCCGGCGCCCAAGTGATGTTTCTGCGCAACGACCCCGACGGTCGTTGGGTCAACGGCACTATCGGCCGCGTGAGCAAGATTGGCGCCAACGTGAGCGTGGAGGTTGATGGCAGCGTGCACGAGGTCCTGCCGTCGACGTGGGAACGCTTTCGCTACAGCTACCGGGCCGAAACCAAGGAGCTCACTCGCGAGGTGGTGGCCGAATTCACGCAGGTACCGTTGCGGCTGGCCTGGGCCATCACGATTCACAAGTCTCAGGGGCAGACCTACGATGCCGCCGTCATTGACCTCGCATCCGGTGCGTTTGCCGCGGGACAGACGTACGTGGCCCTCAGCCGCCTCACCACCCTCGAGGGCCTCTACCTCACGCGGCCGCTCAAGCCCTCAGATGTGCGCGTGGATCCGGATGTCGAGCGGTTCATGGGAGCCCTCGCTTAACTTCCACAAAACTCCCCTTAAGACTCGGCTCAATGGTGAGTCGAACCGGGAGAGACTCAGGGCCGCCGACTGAAGCCAAATTTCCTTCGCCGTGTTGCCTGCTCAACCCACCCCCGGTTGATGAGTTCGGTGATGACAACGTCGGCCTCACGGGGCACAAGGGCGGCCTGCTGGTCTCTGAGCAATACGCGCAGCCGGGCGCGGCCAGCCTGTTCGAGAACGGCCCGGACCACCCCGGGATAGTTCGGACCGAAGTCATCGCACACAATGAGAGCGGCAGAATTCCCAGGGTTCCTGAGAGCAAGGGCCAGCTCGATATCAGTTCGAACGCTGGCAAAGTCATGGGCCGCATCTATGTAAATCACGTCGGCGGCTACCCCGCACGACTGCAGTAGCGCGAGTCCTTGGGCACTGTCGAGGGGCACGGGAATCACATTGTGTTCCATGTTGGCGCGACGCATGTTGGTGGCAAAAGTCGCATAGAGCGTTGGGTAGCCGTCGACCAGGTGGAGATTCTCCATGCCCCATTCGCCGCCGGTGAGCCGGCGAATGCGGTCTGAGCCGAGCCATGAGTCGATGCAAACGAGTGACCACGATGTGTTGCGCGCGGCCAATTCGCCCCCCCATAGGATGGCAGATCTCCCCTGCCACGATCCCACTTCGACAACTAACGATGGTAGAGAAACGGCACAGATGTCTCCGATGGCTTCGGCGGGCCCTCCCGAGACATGCGACCGCGCGTCATCTATGGGCCCGGGGCCCAGGGGAGCAAATCCCAAGCCACGAAGTGGCTGAATATGGGAATCCTCAGCGGACATGGCTTTAGCCTAGCCCGTCACCCAAGAAGCCTTCGGGGCACTCGAGGGAGCCTTCGCAATTAGCGGCGCCGCAGGGCGCCGCGGATTGCTCGCAGGGGCGCGGTGATGCGCCAAGAAAAGGTGGAACGTAGAGCGTCCAGTTCAACGAGAGCCGCATTTGCTCGATCTCGTTCAACGCGAACCGCATGTGCTCGATGTTGTTCAACGCGGAGGTCGGCTGTCAACCGCTGGATGACTTCCCGTTCCGCCCCAGAGCCGCCCGACGGCTTTCCTGCAGAGAAGACCTTCTCTTCCGTCCAGCCGCGCGCGACGAGGGCATCGGCGATGGCGTCGGCGCGCTTCGAGAGAAGGGCAGCCTGTCCGTCACGGATCACCAAGCGCGCGAACGACGCGGCCGCACACTCGCGCACGGCCTGTTGGACTCCAGGCCAGGCGGGATGGAAGTCGTCGCAGAGCACGAGCGCGTTCGCGTTCGTCTCGTCGCGCAGCATCAGCGACACGGCGATGTCTGCTCGGGCGGCGGCGTAATCGTGTGCGGCGTCGACGTAAATGAGGTCAGCATAAATATTCGACACAGCGAGAATCTCGAGGCCTTGGGGGCTATCAATGGGCAGGGGAATGACGTTATCGGCCATTCCCGCCCGACGAATGTTGCTGGCGAACGTGCGGAAAATGGATGGACAGTGATCTTCGAGGTAAAGCCGTTCGATACCCCACTCGCCCGTCTTGATCTGGCGATGCTCAACCGACCCCAGCCACGTGTCGATGCAAGCGAGCGCCCAGTCACCGGCCGTCTGGGCGAGCGCGTTGCCCCACAGAACTGCTGAGCGCCCCTCCCAGGAGCCCACCTCGACCACAAACCGAGGTGATGCCAGGGCGACAATGTCGCCAAAAGCCTCCACTTTTCCGCCGGCAACGATGGGGCGAGAGTCGTCAATGGGTCCGGCCCCGAGGGGCGAGAAGCCGAGGTCTGCCAACTGTTGAACTTGTTTGGGCGGGTGGGGCATGGTCCTACTTTAGAATGAGGGGGTGCTTCTTTCAGACCGCGATATCCGCGCCGCTATTGACGGTGGACGCATTGCTCTCGACCCCTACGACCCCAGCATGATTCAACCGTCGAGCGTAGACGTGCGCATTGACCGCTATTTTCGACTCTTTGACAACCACAAGTACCCGGTTATCGATCCGGCGGAAGACCAACCGGACCTCACGCGACTGATTGAAGTGGTTCCCGACGAGCCGTTCATTTTGCACCCCGGCGAGTTCGTGCTGGGCGCCACCTACGAGCAAGTAACTCTCGCCGACGACATCGCCGCCCGCCTTGAGGGGAAGAGCTCACTCGGTCGGCTCGGCCTTTTGACCCACTCCACGGCAGGCTTCATCGATCCGGGGTTCTCAGGACACGTCACCCTGGAGCTCTCGAACATGGCCACACTGCCGGTGAAGCTGTGGCCGGGCATGAAGATCGGCCAGCTGTGCTTCTTCCAGCTGTCGTCACCCGCCGAGAAGCCATACGGCTCGGCAGAGAACAAGTCGCGCTATCACGGACAACGTGGGCCCACCGCGTCACGTTCGTTCCTCAACTTTCACCGCACCGACGTGAGCGTCACAGACGCGGGCGCACCGGGCAGCTAGCTGTTGTTTTGCGCGAGCGGTGGCGGTTGAGGCCCGCCTGAGTCAGTCGACGGGTGCCGTCTCCGGGCGGGCGACCGCTCCGGTGAGCGTGAGCCAGGCCCATTCCGTTACCCGGTCTGCCGAGGGCAGCGGTTTCATGCTGAGCCATTCGCGCACCACGCTAATGAAAGACCCTGCTATGCCCGCCGCCACGATGTTGAGCGGGGGAGAGTCGGCACGCCGGGGAGCCTGGGAGAGTCCGCTGAGAGCGAGGGCAATCACGCGCTCGCGCAGGTTAGCCACGATGACGGGCGACCCCGTGGGGCCCAAAACCGTGCGGTACAGGGCGGCATTCTCCCGCACGTGTTCCAGAAACTTCTGAATCATGGCGCGCGGGTCCGCGTCGGGGGCGTTGAGCTTTTCGGCTTCAAGCTGGGCGGCGGCGCTCTCGACAAAGCCATCCAAGGCATCCGCAAGAAGGGCCTCTTTGTCGGCGTAGTGCTGGTAAAAAGTGCTCCGGTTAATGCCCGAGGCCTCCGCGATGTCCGATACCGAGAGGTCGGCGTACTCCTGCTCGCGGCACAGTTCGAGCAGGGCCGTCTGCATGCTGGCGCGGGTTCGCGCAATTCGGGGATCCACGTCGGGCCTTCCTGACAATCCAGTGTGAAAAGTCTACACAGGTTGGTTAACCGACATCTGTCCCTTAACCTACAAGTGTCGGATATCTCATTTCCGAACGTTTTCTCTTCTGAAACCGCCGCCCCCTCTCCCTTGGAGAAGCACCATGGCTTCGTTACTTTCTCGCATTGGCACGTTTTCCGCGCGACGCGCCTGGCTCGTCATCATCGTGTGGTCGCTCGTCTTGATTGCCGCCGTGGCCGGCGCGTTCGGGCTCGGCGGCAAGCTCTCGAGTTCAATGACACTCGATGGCACGCCGGCACAGGCGGTGATTGATCAGCTCGAGAAGTCTTTTCCCTCGGCATCTCGAGGGAGTGCGCAGATGGTCTTCCACAAGACCGACGGGGCGGCCTTTACGGACGCCGAAATTGCGGCCATTGACAAGGCGCTCGCCCAAACGACCGAGGTCGTCGGGGTAGACGGCGTGCTCAACCCCTTTGAGAGCCAGGCAATGAAAGATGCCAAGGTTGCTCAACTCACGTCGTCACGCGCCCAGCTAGATGCCGCACCCGCTCAGCTCGCCGCCGCACAGGCCGAGATTGATTCCGGCTGGGCACAGATTGCTACCGCCGAGGCCGCGCTGGCCAGTGGCCAGAATCAGGTATCGGCGGGGTCCGCTCAGGCCACTGCTTCTCACGCTGAGCTCATGGCCAACAAAACCGCCCTGCAGAGCGCCTTAGCGGGAGCTATCGGGGCCGGAGCACCGCAGGCCCAGATTGACGCCTTGAGCGCGCAACTACAGCAGGTAATGGGGGGTCTCGCGCAGGTTGATGCCTCGCTTCAGGCGTTGGCGGAGTCTCAGAGCACCCTCAACCAGAGCCGCTCCACGCTGGCCGAGCAACAGACGCAACTCACCGCTGCGGCGGCAACGCTCGCACAATCGCGCGCCGAGCTTCCCGCTCAGACCGAGCGCTTGGCCTGGGGTGAAGCGCTGCTGTCGGCCGCCACAAACTACCGCGCTGTTTCCGTCGATCAGCAGACCGCCCTGGGAGCCGTTTACTTCTCCACGCCCATGTCGGAGGTGACTCCCGAAACCAAGGAAGCGGTCATTGCCTCTCTCTCCGCCTTGTCGCTCCCCGGGGTCACGGTCGACTTCTCCAAGGACCTTGCCACCTCACTGGGCTCAATTGTGGGCCCGGGTGAGATTGTCGGACTCGTCATTGCCGGAATCGTTTTGTTCGTCATGCTGGGCACATTCGTTGCCGCGGGGCTCCCCGTTCTGACCGCTCTGCTGGGCGTGGGCGTGAGTGCTCTCGGTGCATTCGCAGTATCAGCCTTCATCGACATGAACTCGACCACGCCAACCCTCGCCGTGATGCTGGGACTCGCGGTAGGCATCGACTACTCCCTGTTCATCCTCAACCGGCACCGGAGGCAGCTCAAGACCGGAATGGGGGTTCGCGCCTCTATTGCGCTCGCCAACGGAACCTCGGGAAGCGCCGTGCTGTTCGCAGGCCTCACCGTCATGATTGCGTTGCTCGCGCTCAACCTCACCGGCATCGGTTTCCTCGGCCTCATGGGACCCGTGGCCGCGGCCGCGATCGCGGTGGCCGTGCTGGCCGGCCTCACCTTTACGCCCGCCATCATGCAGCTTGCGGGACTGCGGGTGCTCTCTCGCAAGGAGCGCCGCGTGCGCGACCAGCTGATTGCTGGCGAGACTCCTGTTGAGAAGCCGCGGGCTGTTGCGCGGGCAAAGCGCGAGGTCTGGGCGGCAAAGCGACCCATCGTTGCCCTGGTTCTCACGATTGGCGTGCTCCTTGTGGCGGCGATTCCGTTTGGATCGATGCGCCTCGGGCTGGCAGATGGCTCGAGTGAGCCCGTGGAGTCAACGCAGTATCAGGCTTTCCAGTTGACCAGCGAGGGCTTTGGCGCTGGTCAGAACGGCCAGATTACTGCCGCCGTCTCGTTCGACCGTTCCCTCTCCGGCGACGACCTCTTGAAGACTCAGGCGAGCGTGGCGACCACTCTGATGGGCGTGGACAACGTGGAGGCCGTTGTGACGGGGCAACCTTCGCCCGACGGTAAAACGCTGGCTTTCTCCGTCGTTCCGACAGAGGGACCCGCAGCCCAGTCCACCGAAACCGTGGTCACGGACCTGCGCGCCCAGGCCGACACCATCGCTGAAGACACACGTGGCGTTCTCGGTGTAACCGGCATGGCTGCCGTGAACATTGATATCTCGCAGAAGCTGGCGAGTGCCCTGCCCCTCTACCTCGCCACAATTTTGGGTCTCAGTATCTTGCTCATGATTCTGGTGTTCCGCTCGATCGCGGTTCCGATTGTGGCTAGCCTCGGCTTCTTGATTTCAGTCTTTGCGACGCTCGGAGCGGTGACGGCGGTATACCAGTGGGGCTGGTTTGGCACGGTGTTTGGCGTGCACGATCCGGGACCCATCATGAACTTCCTTCCGACCATTCTGATCGGTGTGCTTTTTGGCTTGGCTATGGACTACCAGCTCTTCATCGCCACCGGAATACGCGAGGCGTATGTTCACGGCCAGAGTCCGCGTGCCGCCATCACACAGGGCGTGCGGGCCGGTCGAGCCGTCGTGATTGCCGCGGCGATCATCATGATTGCGGTCTTTGGCAGCTTTGCCTTCGCCGAGTCGTCGATGATCCGCCCTATGGGCTTCGGCCTTGCCTTTGGGGTTCTGGTCGATGCGTTCCTGGTGCGCCTGCTTCTGGTCCCTGCGGCCCTGCGGCTCTTGGGACGCGCCGCCTGGTGGCTGCCACGCTGGCTCGACCGCTTACTACCCGACCTCGATGTCGAGGGAGCAAAGCTGGACCGGGGCCGGACCAAAGAGGCGTTTACGCTGGTCGCCTAGCGGGCTGCGTATTCAGAGTCGGCTACGCCGGACAGGCTCGGGCTTCAGCTGGCAGCGCCGGGCAGAAAACCCGCGTCGCGCAACGCCGGCAACTGCAGGTTAATCCAGGGGCTAAATGCCCAGGGAGTTGCTTCAACGGCCGCCAGTAGGGCGCGGGGGTGTACCCACGCGAACTCACAGACCTCGTCGGGCTCAGGCCTGGGTTCGTCGGTGGCGCGGGCCACGAAAACAGGACAGATCTCATATTCCACGACGCCAGAAGCGTCAACGGCTCGATAGCGGAAGTCGGGAAGCGCCAATTTCACGTCGGTAACCGCAAAACCAAGCTCCTGGGTCGCGCGGCGGTGCAGGGCATCCTCGGGCGCCTCGCCGGGAGCAGGGTGCCCGCAAAATGAGTTGGTCCACACGCCGGGCCAGGTCTTTTTGGCCAAAGCCCTTCGGGTGACCAGAACTTCCCCGGCCTCGTTAAACACATGGCACGAGAAGGCGAGGTGAAGAGCCGTATCGGTGGTGTGAACGGTGGCCTTGTCGGCAGAGCCAATGGGTTGACCGTCTTCCGAAACGAGCACCACGAACTCGGTCACGCCCGCCACGCTCCTCAGGGTTTTCTCGGTAGTCTCAGACTGTGAGTACTAGCCTAGCGACCGCTCTGTACGACGAGGTTGCACACGAAACTTCCGTCATGGTGATTCGCCGTTACTCGACCTCGTTCAGCATGGCCACGCGACTCCTCGGACCGGGTGTTCGCGGGGAGGTAGAAAACATCTACGGCCTTGTGCGCGTGGCCGATGAGATTGTGGACGGCGTGGCACAGGGTGCGGGACTCGCCCCCGCCGAAGTGCGTCGCCGCCTCGACGAGTTTGAAGCCGAGACTGATCGCGCGATGGCCAGCGGCTACTCGGCGAACCTGATCATCCACTCGTTTGCCCTCACGGCGCGCAAAACCGGAATCGGCACCGACCTTACCCGCCCCTTCTTTGCGTCCATGCGCGCAGATGTTGTCAAGAAGAAGCACACCAAGGCCTCTTTCGATGAGTACGTCTACGGTTCGGCCGAAGTGGTGGGGCTCATGTGCCTCAAAGCGTTTTTGGTGGGTCACAGGGTTACCGCCGCTCAGGAGAAGCGCTTCGTCGCTGGTGCCCGGGCTTTGGGTGCCGCCTTCCAAAAGGTTAACTTCCTGCGCGACTTGTCGGCCGATGCCGACGGCCTCGGTCGCGCCTACTTTCCCGGTGTCGATATTGTGAACCTCACGGATGCGGCAAAGACAGAACTCGTGGCTGACATTGATGCCGACCTGGCGCTGTCGGGCGCAATCGTGCCCGACCTGCCAAAATCGAGCCGCCGAGCGGTGGCACTGGCACAGAGCCTCTTCGCCGAATTGAATAGACGCATTGAGAAAACACCGGCGGCGGTGCTTCGAACCACTCGAATCAGTGTTCCTAATTCGGTGAAGTCTCGCCTCCTGGTTCAAGCCCTGATGGGAAAGGTCACATGACACGCGCCATAGTTATTGGAGGCGGAATCGCGGGGCTCTCGTCGGCCGCCCTGCTCGCCCGCGATGGATACGACGTCACGTTGCTCGAAAAGAACTCTTCGGTCGGAGGTCGCGCCGGCTCGTTCGACATGGACGGATTCCGGTTCGACACGGGCCCGTCGTGGTACCTCATGCCGGAAGTGTTCGACCACTTCTTTCGCTTGATGGGCACGAGTGCCGAGGAGCAGTACCAGTTGATCCGGCTCGATCCCGGGTACCGCGTGTTTTTTGAGGAGGACGTGCGTTCGGGAACCCCGCCGCTCGACATTCGCGATTCCCGCGAGGCAAATCTCGACCTCTTTGAGCAGCGCGAACCCGGTTCACGTCAGAAGATGAGCGATTATCTGGATTCTGCCAAAGACACCTACGAGATGGCCAAACGACGCTTTCTCTATACGAGTTTTGCGAAGTTTGGCCCGCTCCTGCGCGGTGACGTTCTCAAGCGTCTGCCAAAGCTGCTGAGTCTGCTCCGTGTGAGCCTGGCCGACTACGCTGCCCGTTACGTGAAATCACCGACCCTGCAGCAGGTTCTTGGCTATCCCGCTGTCTTTCTGGGCTCGAGCCCATACATCACGCCGAGCATGTACCACCTCATGAGTTACCTCGACCTCGAAGACGGCGTGCTGTATCCCGTGGGTGGCTTCCACAAGGTCATTACCGCGATTGAGAAGGTGGCCGAGGCCGCGGGTGTGACCATCATTCGTAACGCCACGGTGACGGCAATCGAGACCGACCGGCCGGGAGCTGGTGCGCGCGTGACGGGTGTTACCTATCAGGGCGCCCGTGGTGGCAAGCCGAAGACACTGTCCGCCGATGTGGTGGTCTCTTCGGCCGACCTGCATCACTCGGAGACCGAACTGCTTCCCCCGGCGCAGCAGACGTACTCACAGAAGTGGTGGGATACGCGAGTGGCAGGGCCCAGTGCTGTGCTGGTCTACCTGGGCGTGAGCGGGCGCATGCCACAGCTCGACCACCACAACCTTTTCTTCACGAGCGACTGGAACGACAACTTCGGGCGCATCTTCAACGAACCGAGGTCGATTCCGGATCCCGCATCCATTTATGTGTGCCGGCCAAATACGACCGACCCCTTCGTGGCCCCCGGTTCTGACACCAATCTTTTCGTCCTCATCCCCGTACCGGCCGACCCGAGCATTGGCAAGGGCGGAATGTCGGGAAAGGGTAGCCCTCAGGTGGAGGCCGCCGCGGACGCGGCGATTGCGCAAATAGCTCGGTGGGCGAAGGTTCCCGGTTTGGCCGAGCGCATTGTGGTGCGTCGCACCATAGGCCCGGCCGACTTCGCGGGCGACCTCAACACCTGGCACGGCACAGCACTCGGACCCAGCCACATTTTGAAGCAGAGCGCCTTCTTCCGCGCGGGAAACAAGAGCAAAAAGGTGCGTGGGCTCTACTATTCGGGGGGTTCGTCTATCCCCGGCATCGGCCTACCCATGTGCCTCATCAGTAGTGAAATTCTGATCAAACGTCTACGCGGAGACGGGTCGACGGAACCGCTGCCCGAACCACTCTTTCCCACTGTGGACCGAACGGCCTGAGCATGACCTGGATCTACCTCGCGGCGCTCCTTTTTTCCCTGATAGGGATGGTGGTTCTTGACCGCCGTTTCACGCTGTTCTTTTGGGCTGATGCACGACGCGCCGCAATCGTACTGCCGGCGGGGGTGCTGTTCTTTCTGCTCTGGGACCTCGCGGGAATAGGTCTGGGGATATTCTTTCGCGGCCCGTCGTCGCTGGTCACGGGCATTGTTGTCGCACCCGAACTGCCCATTGAAGAGATCGCGTTCCTGACGCTGCTGTGCTACCTCACAATGAATGTGTTCGCAGGGATAACGAAGATTCTGATGCGGAGGGACCACCCGTGACGTATTTGTGGCTCAACGTGGTTTTTCTTGCTGCGGTGTTTGTTTTCTGGGCTGTTGCCATGGCCGTTCACGGGCGACGCGCTCGCCGTCGCATTGCTTCGGGGGAGGTAACGACAACGCCACGCCCCCGCCGTCGCTTGGCCGCACTCTTTCTCACCTTGGCGGTGCTTGTGGTGCTCACCGCAATCTTCGACAACGTCATTGTGGGTCTGGGCATCGTGGGCTATGACGAAGCCAAAATCTCAGGCGTCTTGGTGGGCGTGGCTCCCCTCGAGGACTTCGCCTATACCGTTGCCGCGGTTTTTGCGCTTCCGGCACTCTGGATGCTGCTTCCCGCGAGGGCTCAGCGGTAATGGCAACCTCCCGGCGGGGCGGTACGTTCCGCGCCCTAGTGATGTCATCGCGCCCGCTCTCGTGGGTGAATACGGCGTTCCCGTTTGCCGCGGGCTACCTCATGACAACGCACCGTGTAGACCTCACCTTCATCATCGGCACGCTCTTCTTTCTTATTCCTTACAACGTGGCTATGTACGGCATCAACGATGTCTTTGACTACGAGTCCGACATGCGTAATCCGCGCAAGGGTGGCCTTGAGGGTGCGGTCTTAGATCGACGCCTGCACCGACTCACGCTGTGGGTGGCACTCGCCACGAACCTCCCCTTCCTCGTCTTCCTTGTCATCGTGGGTAGTCCGCTCTCCTGGCTGGTGCTGGCTGTCAGCATGTTCGCCTTGGTCGCTTACTCACTGAGGGGCCTGCGCTTCAAAGAAGTCCCGTTCCTCGACTCGGTCACGTCGAGTACACACTTTGTCAGCCCGGCGATTTATGGACTCGTTCTCGCGGGCGCCGTGTTCACGCCGGCGCTGTGGCTGATTCTGGCGGCCTATTTCTTGTGGGGTGTGGCGTCACACGCGTTCGGAGCGATTCAAGACATTCAGGCCGATCGCGAGGGCGGGCTGGCCTCAGTGGCCACCGTCATGGGCGCGCGATTCACGGCCCGCTTTGCACTCATTGCATACCTTCTGGCCGGAGTCGCTCTGGCGTTCGCGGCCGTCACGGGCACGGGTGCGTGGCCAACGTTTTATGCCCCTGTTCTGGCAATTCCCTACCTAATTATGGTGTGGCCATTTCGGTCGCTGCCGGACGCCGAGTGCGAGCGTGCTCACCGCGGCTGGCGGGCTTTCCTGTGGATCAACTATGCGGTGGGCTTCGGGGTCACGATGCTACTCATCCTGCATTGGACGGGCACCGGAGCCTAGCGGCCCCCACCACCGGGGGAGCTACTTCTGGGCGGCTCGCTCGGCGTCCGTGGTGAACCTCGGCTTGATGGGAATCATGATGACCAGCCCAACCAGGAGCACGAAAACAATCGCCAGGATTCCCCAATACTGAGCCCCCAGCGTGGTGGTGAGGATCCAGAAGAGAAGCGGGGAGAGCCACACGACAAGCCGACCGGTAGTGGCGTAAAGACCGAACAGCTCGCCCTCATTGCGGTTGTTCGATACCCGAGCGAGGAGCGAACGACTCGCTGACTGCGTGGGGCCCACAAACAGACTCAAGACAAGTCCGCCGATCCAGAAAACTATTGGTCCGCCCGAGTTGAAGATGAAGACGAAGAGCCCGGCGACAATCAGGCCGATGAGAGAACCGATGATCACGGGTTTGGGCCCCACGCGGTTGTCGATGACGCCCCCGAGGAACACGCCGATGCCGCCAACGAGGTTTGCCGCGATGCCGAAGAACAAGATTTCCTCGAAGCCGAACCCAAAGACGGTGCCTGCCAGAATCGCGCCCAGGCTAAACACGGCAACGAGTCCGTCGCGATAAATGGCGCTCGCCAGCAAGAAGTAAAAGGTCTGGCGGTCATTCCGGAACAGGGCCCGAATATCGCGCACAAGCTTCTTGTAGGAACCGGCCACGCTCAGGCGCTGCGCACCGGGAAGAGCCGAGACTTCGGGAACCGCCGTCAAAACCGGGATTGAGAAGATGAGCGACCACACCGCGGCAATCACGAATATGACGCGGATATTGAGGGCCTCGTCATTGGGAATCCCGAACCAGTGGTTATCGCCCAGGGCAAAGCCGACCAGTGAGATCACGAGCACGACAATGCCGCCGATATAGCCCATGCCCCAGCCGAACCCACTGACGCTTCCGACGTTTTTGGGGGTGGAGACCTGCAGAAGCATGGCGTTGTAGTTCACGTTGGCAAACTCGTAGAAGATGTTCGCGGTGGCGTAGAGCACAATTCCGTAAATCCAGAACGCCTGTGAGGGTTCGATAAAGAACATGCCGAAGGTGGCGAGAATCACTACACCGGTATTGATGCCGAGCCACATTCGACGACGCCCCATGGCGTCAGCGCGTTGCCCCAAGATGGGGGCAACGAAGATGATGATGATTCCGCCAATCCAGACAGACGCGGAGAGCCCATTGGCAAGCCCATTCACGGCTGCGTCGTAGGCAACTTTGGCGGCACCTGTCTCGCCGGATGCTGTGTAGGCGTCGAGAACCTTCGGGTCGATGAAGGCATCAGAGATGATGTAGCGGGCAAAGACAAACGTCGTGATGAGAACGCTGAAGGCCGACGTGCCCCAGTCCCAGAGGGCCCATGAAAAAACCTGACCGCGCTTATGTGTGGGGGCAACTGTGCTCGACATGAAAGCAACGCTACCGGGCAACCGACCTGCGGGATAGGGCGAAAACGCAGACCGAGCGTGAGTTCACCAAAAATTCTCTCCGGCACGGACTCCCAAGCCGAGGGAGAACTTGAGTCACATTGACTCAAGTTTGACTTGACATCGATCGCCGGGAATGGCAAACTTGACACATCGAGACTCAAGTCTTGAAAACGATTTCACAATAGCCACACAGTCTCTTGGCCCGGCACCCCGGCGTCAAGGAAAACGAAGGAGATAACACATGTCACGAGCAGTAGGTATTGACCTCGGAACCACCAACTCGGTTGTTGCGGTGCTTGAGGGTGGAGAACCCACCGTCATCGCCAACGCCGAAGGATTCCGCACCACCCCCTCGGTGGTCGCGTTCACCAAAGACGGCGAAGTTCTCGTGGGAGAGCCGGCCAAGCGCCAGGCTGTGACCAACGTCGACCGCACGCTGGCTTCGGTCAAGCGCCACATGGGTACCACTCACACCGATCAGATTGACGAGAAGAAGTACACGCCGCAGGAGATCTCGGCACGTATCCTCGGCAAGCTCAAGCGCGACGCCGAGCAGTACCTCGGAGACACCGTGACCGATGCGGTCATCACGGTTCCCGCATACTTCAACGACGCCGAGCGTCAGGCCACCAAGGAGGCTGGTGAGATCGCGGGCCTCAACGTACTGCGCATCATCAACGAGCCCACCGCGGCCGCCCTGGCCTACGGCCTCGACAAGGGCAAGGAAGACGAGCTCATTCTGGTCTTCGACCTCGGTGGCGGAACGTTCGACGTGTCGCTGCTCGAAGTGGGTAAGGACGACGAGTTCTCCACCATCCAGGTGCGCTCCACCTCGGGTGACAACCGCCTCGGCGGTGACGACTGGGATCAGCGCGTTGTTGAGCACCTGATCAAGAAGTTCAAAGAGACCTCGGGTGTCGATGTAAGCACCGACAAGATTGCTCTGCAGCGACTCAAGGAAGCCGCGGAGCAGGCCAAGAAGGAACTGTCGTCCTCAACGACGACGAACATCCAGCTGCCGTACCTGTCCCTCACCGAGAATGGCCCCGCCAACCTCGACGAAACGCTCACGCGAGCCCAGTTCGAGTCGATGACGCAGGATCTCGTTGACCGCACCAAGAAGCCCTTCGAGGATGTTATCCGCGAAGCCGGCGTCAAGGTGGCCGACGTGGACCACGTCGTGCTCGTGGGTGGTTCAACCCGTATGCCTGCCGTGGTGGAGCTCGTCAAGAGCCTCACGGGTGGCAAGGAGCCCAACAAGGGCGTGAACCCCGACGAGGTTGTTGCCGTGGGCGCTGCCCTTCAGGCCGGCGTGCTGCGCGGTGAGCGCAAGGACGTGCTGCTGATTGACGTGACCCCGCTGAGCCTCGGAATCGAGACCAAGGGTGGCATCATGACCAAACTCATCGAGCGCAACACGGCCATTCCCACCAAGCGGTCCGAGACCTTCACCACAGCGGACGACAACCAGCCCGCCGTGTCGATTCAGGTCTTTCAGGGTGAGCGCGAGTTCACGCGCGACAACAAGTCGCTCGGAAACTTCGAGCTCACCGGAATCGCCCCCGCCCCCCGCGGCATGCCTCAGATTGAGGTCACGTTCGACATCGACGCTAACGGCATCGTGCACGTGTCTGCCAAAGACAAGGGCACCGGCAAAGAGCAGTCGATGACCATCACCGGCGGATCGTCGCTGGCAAAGGATGACATCGAGCGCATGGTGCGCGAAGCCGAGGAACACGCGGCCGAAGACAAGGCGCGTCGCGAGACCGCTGAGACGCGCAACAACGCCGAGCAGATGGTGTACTCCGTCGAGAAGCTGATCAAGGAGAACGACGAGAAGCTGGCCGACGACGTGAAGACAACGGTTCAGGCCGATGTCGACGCGGTCAAGACCGCGCTCGCCGGTGACGACGACTCCGCCGTGAAGTCTGCGGTGGAGAAACTCGCCGAGAGCCAGGGCAAGCTGGGCGAAGCCATCTACGCATCCGCGCAGGCAGAGACCCAAGCTTCCGCCGAGGCCACGACTGACGAAGACGTGGTTGACGCCGAAGTTGTCGAAGACGACGAGTCGAGCGAGAAGGCTGACAAGTAATCATGGCCAAGGATCCTGCGGGCGACGAGCCCAAAGAGACCGACGAGCTGCGAGCCGAGGACGTTCTGGAGGAGCCGGAAGGCTCCTCCGAGCTCCCCGAGGGTGGCTACGAAGACGCCGACGTCGAAACGTCGTTGACCGACGTTGACGTGGAGTTCCTCGACAAGGCCGCCGACGAGCTTGCGTCCGAGCGACTCGAAGACCTGCAGCGCGTCACGGCTGAGTACGCCAACTACCGCAAGCGCACCGAAGCGAACCGCGACATTGAGCGCGAGCGCGTAGTGGGCGACGTCATTCGATCGCTTCTGCCGGTTCTCGATGACATTGAGCGCGCCGACAAGCACGGCGACCTGGTTGATGGCGCCCCCATCACGCTCATTGCCACCAAACTGCGAGCGGCCACCGAGCGCCTGGGCCTGGTTACCTATGGTGCGGTGGGTGATGCGTTTGACCCCAACGAGCACGAAGCACTGTTGCAGCAACCCTCACCGGATGTTTCAACGCCCACGGTGCTCGATGTGGTTGAGCCCGGGTATCGCTTAGGTTCTACCCAGGTACGACCCGCCAAAGTTATTGTCGCAACCCCCGAATAGTCGCCGGTCGAGTAGGGCGCAGCCCGTATCGAGACCCGTGATTTCGACAAGCTCAATCAACGAGACACAAGCTCAATCAACGAGAATCAACTTCACACAACGAAAGGAGGCGCTGATGGCTAGTCAAGATTGGCTCGACAAGGATTTCTATAAGGTTCTCGGCGTCTCAAAAGACGTCTCGCCCGATGAACTGAAAAAGGTTTATCGCAAGCTCGCCCGTAAGTATCACCCCGATAGCAACCCGGGAGATGCCAAGGCGGAGGCCACGTTCAAAGAGATTACCGAAGCCCACTCGGTTCTGTCGGACCCCGCGCAGCGCGCAGAGTACGACCAGATCCGCGCCATGGGATCCGGCGCGCGCTTCACGGCCGGCGGCCCGGGCGGCGGCTTCGACGACGCCTTCCGGGGTGGTCCCTACGGTGGGGGAGGAGGATTCCCGCGGGGGGCGGGCTTCGAAGACATTCTCGGCGGCATGTTCGGCAACGGAAACTTTGGCCGTTCGTCGGGTGGATTTCGCGGCTGGGGCGGCCCGAGCAAGGGTCAAGATGTTGTCTCCACCGTTGTGGTGGACTTCTTTGAGGCCCTGCACGGCGACACCATGACCCTGCAACTACCCTCGGGTAACAGCGTCAAGGTCAAGATTCCAGCGGGAGTTGCCGACGGCCAGAAGATTCGCATTCGCGGCAAGGGCCACGCCAGCCCTGACGGCGGTGAGCCGGGAGATGTCGTGCTCACCGTGACAGTGGGCAAGCATCCCGTGTTCGAGCGCGACGGCCTCAACGTTCGACTCGTTGTACCCGTGACGTTCACCGAGGCGGTCCTGGGAGCCACGATTGAGGTCCCCACGGTCGAGGGAGACACAGTCAGGCTGAAGGTTGCCCCCGGCACGCCCAGCGGCCGAATCCTTCGCGTTAAGGGTCGTGGGGTGAAGACAGCCAAGGGCCACGGCGACTTGCTTGCCGAGGTCATGGTGGCCGTACCCTCGCACCTTGATGCGGAAGCAACAAAAGCTCTCCAGGAGTTTGCGGCCAAGGCGCCGAAGGACGATCCGCGGGCCGAGATTCTGCAACGCGGGCGACGATAGGGGGCAGACGTGGACGAAGACCAGCCGATTTTTACCATTTCGATGGCCGCTGAACTCGCTGCCATGCACCCCCAAACGCTGCGCCAATATGACCGCCTCGGTATTGTGCAACCCAAGCGCACCGCGGGACAGTCGCGCCGCTATTCCATGCGGGACGTCGTTCAGCTGCGCGAGGTTGCTCGGCTCGGCGCTGAGGGCGTGAGCCTGGAGGGAATCAGGCGCGTTCTCGAACTCGAAAACAGTGTCGTCACCCTGCGGGCACGGGTGCGTCAGCTTGAGACCGCCCTGGCCGACGCACTACTCGCACAGCCCGGCCGTCGCGTCTTTGCCGCCGGATCTGCGGGCGAAGTTCAGACACTGCGCAACGGCCAGCGGGTTCGCCGTGCTACCGAGGTGGTTCGCTGGAATCCGCTCCGCCGCATCGAATCGGGAGAACAGAAATGAACCCGCAGCAAGAAGACTCGCAGAGCGCGCTCGAGCAGTTCGGCATCAACCTCACCGAACGCGCCAAGAACGGCAAACTCGACCCCGTAATTGGCCGGGACGCCGAGATTCGACGCGTCAGCCAGGTGCTCACGCGACGCACCAAGAACAACCCCGTGCTGATTGGCGAGCCCGGGGTGGGGAAGACCGCCGTGGTGGAGGGGCTGGCCCAACGCATCGTGGCCGGCGATGTGGCCGAGAGCCTCAAGGACAAGCAACTCGTTTCACTCGACATTGGCGCCCTTATTGCCGGGGCCAAGTTTCGCGGCGAGTTTGAGGAACGGCTCAAGGCCGTGCTCGCCGAGATCGACGCGTCCGATGGGCAGATCATCACGTTCATCGACGAACTGCACACGCTCATGGGAGCCGGCGGAGGTGAAGGTTCGGTGGCCGCAGCAAACATGCTCAAGCCCATGCTCGCCCGCGGAGAACTGCGGCTCATCGGCGCCACCACGCTCGACGAGTACCGCCAATTCATTGAGAAGGATGGCGCCCTGGAACGCCGCTTCCAGCAGGTCTTTGTAGGTGAACCCACCGTCGAAGACACCATTGCGATTCTGCGCGGGCTCAAGGAACGCTACGAGGCACACCACAAGGTGGCGATTGCCGATAACGCACTGGTGGCAGCCGCCTCGCTCAGCAACCGCTACATCACGTCACGTCAGCTGCCCGATAAAGCCATCGACCTCATTGATGAGGCCGCCAGCAGGCTGCGCATGGAAATTGACTCCGCTCCCGTTGAGATTGACGAACTGCGCCGCGGAGTCGATCGTCTCAAGCTCGAAGAACTGGCGCTCAAAAAAGAGAAGGATGACGCATCCAAGCAGCGACTGGTCAAACTGCGCGAGGACCTCGCCGAACGCGAGACCAAACTCGCGGAGCTCGACGAGCGCTGGCAGCAGGAGCGCGCGGCGCTCAACCGCGTCGGCGACCTCAAGGGCCGGTTGGATGCGGCGCGAATTCAGGCTGACCGGGCTCAGCGCGAGGGTAATCTCGAGGCCGCGTCACGACTCTTGTACGGCGAAATCCCTCAGCTCGAAAGCGAGGTCGCAGCCGCAGAGAAGGCCGAGTCGAACACCCCTCTGATGGTGAGCGACCAGGTAACGGCCGCCGAGATTGCCGCCGTCATCGCCGCGTGGACGGGCATCCCCGTCGACCGTCTGACGCAGGGGGAGACTGAGAAACTTCTCAACCTCGAGGCGGAAATCGGCAAGCGCCTTATTGGTCAGAAAAAGGCCGTTCGAGCGGTAGCCGAGTCAGTTCGCCGCTCCCGCGCCGGCATCAGCGACCCCGATCGCCCCACGGGTTCATTCCTGTTCCTCGGGCCTACGGGTGTGGGCAAGACCGAGCTGGCCAAGGCGCTCGCCGAGGTGCTCTTCGACGACGAGAAGGCCATGATTCGCATCGACATGAGCGAATACGGCGAGAAGTTTGCTGTGTCCCGACTCGTGGGTGCGCCTCCCGGCTACGTGGGCTACGAGCAGGGCGGGCAACTCACCGAGGCCGTTCGTCGGCGACCCTATTCGGTCGTGTTGTTCGACGAGGTGGAGAAGGCTCATCCCGAGGTCTTCGATCTTCTGCTTCAGGTACTCGACGATGGCCGGCTCACCGACGGCCAAGGGCGCACGGTCGATTTCCGCAACGTCATCATGATCCTCACGTCGAACCTTGGCAGTCAGTACCTTGTTGACCCCGAACTCTCGGACGACGACAAAGAACAGGCCGTGCAAGATCTCGTGCGTCAGGCGTTCAAGCCCGAGTTCGTCAACCGACTCGACGACATCGTGGTGTTTCAGGCTCTTGGCCAGGAAGATTTGGGCTCGATCGTCGAGCTGTACATCGACCGCCTCCAGACCCGCCTCTCGGATCGCCGACTCGAGTTGGCCGTTACGCCCTCCGCCCGCACGTGGCTGGCCGAACGTGGCTACGACCCGATTTATGGCGCCCGACCCTTGCGCCGACTTATGCAGCACGAGATCGACGACAAACTCGCCACGGCGCTTCTCGCCGGCACGGTTCGCGACGGCGACCTCGTCACAGTCGACCTGGCTGATGACAGCCTGACCGTAACGTCACAGGGGCCGGCGCCCCGGCTTGGCGGAGACGACGACGTGCTCACAGCAGAGCTTCTCGAGGACTAGTCCGTTTCGGTTACCCGCAGGCCACCATTTCGGGAGCTCGCGCCATCACGACGACGTCAACGGCCTCTCGAGTTTCCCCACCAACCTGAACTGCTCGTCGACGAAGTCCGGCATGGGACACGACCAGATTGGAATCGGAGAACGCAGAGGCGAGTTCCTCTTGGGTGGGGAGAAGAGCCGGATCTTGGGGTCCGCCCACGCCATCAACGAGATTTTCGCGCGCATGCCAAACCCCGAAGAGTATGCCGCCGGCCACGAGCTGCCGCGCTGCGTTTGATATGGCTCTGGCAAGTTCGGAGGCAGGTATCTGAAGGTAGGCAATGACAACGAGATCCGCGGGAGCCAGATAGAAGTCCTGACTCGAATTTGCATCGGCGACGTGTCCAAGGAATCGGTCGCCCAACGAGAGATCGGACGCCCGCTGCCGCGATTTGGAGACGGCAACGGGCGAGAAATCGAGATTCTCTGCCTCCCACCCGCGCTGCGCAAACCAGAGGGCGTGCCGCCCCTCCCCGCCAGCCACATCGACCATTCGACCGGGAGACAGGGAGACGAGGTACTCCTTAACGAACTCATTTGGCGTGGGCGACCACACCGAATCGGTGGAGCGGTAGCGGTCATCCCACGCCTGAGAGTCCATGGCGGTTGCGGGCACCCCTAGTCGGTGACGACGGCGAGGCCGGTCGTTGCCGCGGCTTCATCGACACTGCCGATGTTCTGCACGTTCGTGAAACCCATGCTCGTCATCATGTCGAGTGCCTGCCCTGCCCGGTTGCCTGAGCGGCAGTAGAGGACGTAGTTTGCCGACTTGTCGAGCGCGTCAATGGCCTGCATGAACTCGGCGCTCTCCCAGTTGATGTTCAGGGCGCCGGCGAGGTGTCCGCTGTCGAACTCTTCCGGGGTGCGTACGTCGATCACGATTGTGTCTGCGGTGAAGTCAACGGCGGCCATGGGCGGGTTGCTTGCGCTTGGTGCGCAGGCGCTGAGGGCGAGGCCGCTGGCGGCCAGGGTTGCCGTGATGGCGAGTGCGGTGATGATGCGCTTCATGAGTAAATGGTTTCCTTTCGATACCCCCTAGGGTATAGTAACTCTATACCGATGGAAGGCGAAACATGAAACTCCCCGCAGAAGAACTCAAAAAAGCCCGCAACCGCTTGGTGCGCGTTCAGGGTCAGATTGGTGGCCTCGTTCGCATGATCGACGAAGGCCGCGACTGCACCGAAATCCTCACGCAGCTGGCGGCCGCAAGCACGGCCCTTGACCGCGCCGGTTTCAGCATCATTGCCACGGGCATGACGCACTGTGGATCCGGCCCCGAGGGTGACGTCAACCGCGTGGCTCTCGAAAAGGCCTTCATGTCCATGGCCTAGGCCGCCCTCCCGAACCATCCCCTCATCCAAAGAAAGTTGAGCCTGTGAAGACCATCATCATTGGCGGCGTGGCCGGCGGAATGTCGGCAGCGACGCGTTTGCGCCGTCTCGATGAGCACGCCGAGATTACGGTGTACGAACAAGGTCCGCACGTCTCGTTCGCCAACTGTGGTCTCCCGTATTTCATCGGCGACGTTATCGCGCGTGAAGAAAGCCTGCTTCTGCAAACGCCTGATTCGCTCTGGCGCCGGTTTCGTCTCGATGTTCGCGTGAACTCGCGAATCGTGCAGATTGATCCCGCGAACAAGACGGTAGTGGGAATTGATGTTCTGACGGGCAAGGAATTCACCGACACCTACGACGCGCTCATTCTTTCGCCCGGCGCAAGCCCCCGCCAGCTCACGATTCCCGGTGGCGAGCGGGCCCTCTCGCTCCGCGACGTTCCCGACGCTGTGCGCATCAAGGACGCGGTGAGTGGCACCGGAGCGCAGACCGCGGTCATTCTCGGCGGTGGGTTTATCGGTGTTGAAGTGGCCGAAAATCTTCGCCATCGCGGACTCGGCGTCACACTGGTGCAACAGGCACAGACACTGCTTCCGCAGTTCGACCCCGAGATGATTGAACCGCTCCAGGCAACCATGGAGGAAAACGGCATCACGCTGGCCCTCGGTCGCACGGCCGTCGAGGTGACCCCGACAGAGGTTGTGCTCGACGACGGTCAACGCCTGAGCGCCGACATCGTCATCTCCGCTATTGGCGTCACGGCCGACGCGGACTTTGCCGCGCAGTCGGGCCTGCGCATGGGCACAGCGGGAGGAATCTGGGTCGACGCGCAACACCGCACGAGTGACCCCCACATCTTTGCGGTGGGTGACGCAGCTCAGAAGCACAGCGCGCTCACGGGCGCCGATCAGATGATCTGGTTGGCCAATCTGGCGAATCGTCACGGTCGTGCCGTTGCCGACGTGATTGCCGGTGTGGACACCCCCGAACGTGACAGCCAGGGCACCGGAATCATCGGGGCGTTCGGCATGGTGGCGGCCATCACCGGCCTGTCCGAAAAAGGAGCACGTGCTGCGGGAATCGACTACCTTGTGGCGCACGCGCATCCCGGCTCGCACGCCGGCTACTATCCGGGATCTGAAATGCTCGCGCTCAAGGTGCTTTTTCATCCCGAAACCGGAAAGATTCTTGGCGCACAGGCCACGGGTTCCGACGGCGCTGACAAACGCATCGACGTGCTGGCAACGGCGATCTATGCCGGCCTCACGGTCGATGACCTGATGAACATCGAGTTGGCCTATGCCCCGCAGTTTGGCTCGGCCAAGGATGCGGTCAACCTGCTTGGCTATGTGGCCAACAACGTCTGGCACAAGCGCACACCCAGCGTGCAGTGGCACGAGCTCGAGGCACGGGTTGCCGCAGGAGCAACGGTGATCGATGTGCGCACGGAATCAGAGAACGCCGAGCAGGCTATTCCCGGTTCCGTTAACATCCCGCTCGACGAATTGCGCGCACGCCTTGACGAGGTGCCGAGCGGCGAGGTGATCGTGCACTGCCGGGTGGGGCAGCGTGGTCACACGGCAACACAGCTCTTGCGCCAGAACGGCAAGGATGCCCATAACCTAGACGGTGGATGCCTTACGTGGCTCGCCGGTATGGATTCACGTGAACGGGCGCACACCGCGCTCGCTCCTCACTAACTCAACGAAAGGAACACAACATGTGCAAGCGCATTGACTGTGAAAACTGCGGCAAGCCCACCTGGGACGGTTGCGGAGAGCACATCGAAGTAGCACTCGAGGGTGTCGCCGAGGCAGACCGCTGCCAGTGCGAAAAGTAACCTAGCGCAATGACTTTTGCGGTCGCCCGCAGCAGATTCCTCATCACCGGCGCCGCCATGGGAATGGGCAGGCTTTACGCCGAGCGTGCCGTCGCCGAGGGCGCGAGCGTTGTTGTGCTCTGGGACGTCAACAAGAAAGCCCTCGAGCAAACGGCGCGTGAAATCGCGGCTAGCGCCACCGTCGGCGTTGTTGTCGACGGCATGGTGGTTGACCTCGCAAAGCGCGAGGCCATCGAGAAGGCTGCCGCGCGCGTCATCGGGAAACACGGCGGGGTGGACGTGCTCATCAACAACGCGGGCATCGTTCGCGGGGGCGTCTTCTGGGAGCACGATAACGCGGCACACACCGAGGCCATCATGATGGTCAACACCGTGGCACCCATGGTCACCACGCACGAGTTCTTAGCCGGCATGATGGGCTCGGGTCGTGAGTGCCGGATTGTGAACATCGCGTCGGCTGCCGGTCTCATTTCGAACCCGAAGATGAGTGTGTATGCCGCCAGCAAGTGGGCACTGATCGGCTGGGGAGATTCGGTTCGCCTCGAACTCACACGCGAGGGTTACGGCAACGTGAAGCTCACAACGGTAGCGCCGACATACATCTCGACCGGCATGTTTGACGGTGCTCGCGGCCCCCTGATGACCCCGCTGATGACACCCGAGTACGTGGTGTCGCGCGTCTGGAAAGCCATGCGTGCGGGCAAGCCCATGTTGATGCTGCCCTGGACCGTGCACCTGTCGAAGTTCCTCAAGGGCGTGCTTCCTCAGCGCGCGTTCGACGTGATTGCCGACAAGGTGTTTCATGTCTACTCGTCGATGGATAACTTCCGCGGCCGTTAGTTCGAGGCCAGACGG
This sequence comes from uncultured Microbacteriaceae bacterium, assembly GCA_903915075.1. Classification (GTDB taxonomy): domain Bacteria; phylum Actinomycetota; class Actinomycetes; order Actinomycetales; family Microbacteriaceae; genus UBA963. Next base: position 7,481 of record CAIWRM010000067.1, on the reverse strand, counting down.
CACAGCCGCTGCTTGAGGTGACGTTCTAGCCGGTCTGAACGAAGACGATGGCAACGCCGAGCAGGAAGACGAGCAAGCTGGCCACGGCACCCAGCAGAGACAACAACCACGCCGTGCGCTTTTGCACCAGGAACACAAGGCTCAGGATGAGGTTGACCACAAACACTACGCCGGGGCCGAGCAGTGCGATATAGAAACCGACCGAAACCACGTCAATGTTGCACGGTTCGAAGCATCCCGACGAAGCCATGACAAGAAAGAGCGCCGGCAAGATGAGCGCGAAAACCAGAGCAACCTGAAGCACCAAGAAGACAATCGTGAGGGCGATGTCGGTGCCGCGCGACACACGCTTCTTGGGCGCCGCGGGCGCGGCGGGGGCTGAGGCGCTCGGAGTAGCGGACGCCGGTGAATCGGGCGTTGCAGGAGTGTTGGTCATTCGAGCTCCTCAGTAATTATCGGGCAGAAAATGTGATCAGCCACAAATGAACCCTAATCGTTAGAGAGGTAGCTGAGGGCAAAGCCCAACCAGAACACAAGCCCGCTCGCCATGAGACCCACCATGGTTGCAATCCATGATGTTCGCTTCGTGAGCATCAACACCAGCCCGACAACGACGTTGGCGATAAAGATCACGCCTGGCCCGAATTGCGCGATGATCTCGCCGGCATCAGAGGCAAAGGTGCCCGAGCTTCCCGTCAAGCCATACAGGATGTACAGGACGATATAGAGAACGAAGACGAATCCCATCTGAACACACAAGAAAACAATGCTCAGCACAATGTCTGTGGTGCGCGAAACTCTCTTCTTACCTGGGGCCGTCGATGCCGCAGCGGGGGTAACTTGTTCGGGTGTGGATGCCATGACTTCTCCCTAAAAAATCATCGGACGGTCGTCTTCTTCGTCACCATAGTCCAAATCGACAACCACAGGAACGTGATCGCTCGGTCCGTCGCCCTTGCGCTCGTCGCGGGCGATGTGTGCCGAATCTACGAGGTTGGCAAACGCCGAGTTCGCGAGAATGAAGTCGATGCGCATTCCCTCATTGCGGGGAAACCGCAGTTGCTTATAGTCCCAGTAGGTGTAGCCCTCGGGAACTCGCTCGCGCACCACATCGGTGAACCCGACCGACTCAAAGGCAAAAAACGCGTCTCGTTCGGGTTGCGAGACGTGGGTGGATCCCACGAACTGGTCCATGTCCCACACATCTCTGTCAAACGGCGCCACGTTCCAGTCGCCCAGCAGGGCCAGTGGCTCATCCGGGTTAGCGGCCATCCATGAGGTCATGTCGCGCGCAAGGCCCCCCAACCACTCGAGTTTGTAGGGGTAGTGGGGATTGTCGAGCTCGCGCCCATTGGGAACGTAGAGGCTCCACAGTCGCAGGCCCTCGATGGTCGCACCAATCGCCCGCGCCTCGAGAGGCGGTTTACCAGCATCGTCGAGCGGGCCAAATCCGGGCATCGACTCGAAGCCGATTGCCACATCCTCAATGGGCAGCCGAGATGCGATGGCTACGCCGTTCCACTGGTTGAGTCCGTGCAGTGCTACCTCGTAACCGGCTGCCTCAAACGCCTCCAGCGGAAACTGATTTTCGCGACACTTGATCTCCTGCATACAGAGCACATCGACGTTCTCGCGGTGCAGGTAGTCGACCACGCGGTCCACTCGGGCGCGAATCGAATTCACGTTCCAGGTGGCGATGCGCATGCCTCAACGCTAGTGCCCACCGGTGCGTGGCGCGGGTAGTCTGGGCTCATGTCTGACGCACGCACCGAGCTCATCGAACACATCAAACGTGACGCCGTTTTTCACGGAGACTTCACGCTCACGAGCGGCCAGAAGGCCACCTACTACGTTGACCTTCGCCGCGTGAGCCTTGATCACGTTGTGGCGCCCCTCATCGGTCAGGTGATGCTGGATCTGATTGCGGGCATCCCCGACATCGCCGCTGTGGGCGGTCTCACCATGGGCGCCGACCCGATTGCCGCGGCCGTTATGCACCAAGGAGTTGCGCGCGGTCTTGCCTACGACGCGTTCGTGGTGCGCAAGCAGCCGAAGGACCACGGTCGGGGCAAACAGGTCGAAGGGCCCGAGCTTTCGGGCAAGCGCGTGATTGTGCTCGAGGACACGTCGACGACCGGCGGTTCGCCATTGGCCGCCATTGAGGCACTCGAGCGTGCGGGCGCGACGGTGGCGGCGGTTGCCGTCGTGGTGGATCGCAACACGGGTGCCAAGGAGCGCATCGAGTCTGCGGGGTATCCGTACTTTGCGGCACTAGGCCTCGCCGACCTCGGCCTCGCGTAGCCCACTATTGACGCCGCCCGTTGGGACACGGCGCTAGGGAATCAGCACAACCTTGCCGGTGGTGTGACGACCGGTGAGAGCATCGTGGGCGCCAGCGGTATCGCTGAGCGGGAAGACGGCTCCCACCCGCACGTGCAGTTTTCCGCTTGCTGCGGCCGCGCTCACCTCGCCCCAGCGCCAGGCCCGCTCTTCGGGTGTTTGCAGAAAGCTCCAGAGTGTGGGCCGCGTCACGGTGAGCGAACCTCCCTGGGCTAAGCGTGACACGTCAAGAGGCGCCACGGCACCGGATGCCGAGCCGAACGACACCAGAACACCCCGAACCCGAAGCGCGGCGAGAGACGCATCAAAGGTGGTCTTGCCCACGCCGTCGTAGACCACGTGAACGCCGAGGCCGTCGGTGAGTTCTCGCGCCTGTGCCGAAAAGTCGTCGTATCCCAGCACCACATCGGCTCCGGCTTCGCGGGCCAGAATCTCCTTTTCGGGAGTCGACACCGTGGCGATGACGCGCGCGCCCTTTGCTTTAGCCATCTGCGTTAGTAGCAGCCCCACGCCACCGGCGGCCGCGTGCACAATGCAGGTCTGACCGGCCTCGAGGGAGAAGCTGGAGTTCACGAGGTAGTGCGCGGTCATGCCCTGAAGCGGTAGGGCAACGGCAACGTCGTCCGAGAGTTCGGCGGGAACGGGAAGCGCGCCCTCAGCGGGAACGACGACCAGCTCGGCATAGGCACGGGCCGCCTCCGTGGTGGCAATCCGATCGCCCACGGCAAGACCCGTGACGCCCTCACCGAGCGCCACGATGATTCCCACAGCTTCCTTGCCCGGCGTGAACGGGTAGTCAACCGGGTACTTTCCCTCGCGGTGGTAAACGTCGATGTAGTTGATGCCGATTGCGGTGGTGCGAATCAACACTTCACCGGGCGCGGCCACGGGGTCGGCCACCTCGCGGTAGTTGAGAACCGACGAGTCGCCGGGGTGATTGATAACGATGGCGTGAGACACGATGCTGGAGGATTCCTTCCGAAGAGGCGTACCGGTCTAGATTTCAAAGGTGGATACTCCCGAGCATATTCCTGCCCCGACGCACGAGCTCAGCACTTCTGGCGTTGGCCCGTGGGTGGGCGAGTGGCCCGAGGGTGCCGAGTTTGATCCAGAACTGCTGCGCGACGGCGATACCCGCAACGTCATTGACCGCTATCGGTACTGGCGCATGGACGCGATTGTGGCCGATCTCGATGCGCGTCGACACGGGTTTCACGTGGCCATTGAGAACTGGCAGCACGACATGAACATCGGGTCGATCGTGCGCAGCGCGAATGCCTTCGGAGCGGCCACCGTGCACATCGTCGGGCGAAAGCGCTGGAACAAACGCGGCGCCATGGTGACGGACCGATATCAACACGTGCTGCACCACGAAACCGTGGCAGACCTGGGTGTGTGGGCAGCGGAGAACAACATTCCCGTGCTGGCCATCGACAATGTTCCCGGCTGTGTGCCCATCGAAACGTTTGTGTGGCCCGAGAAATGCCTCATGCTTTTTGGCCAGGAGGGTCCGGGTTTGTCGCCCGAAGCGCTTGCGCTGGCGACCAACGTGATCGAGATCACGCAGTTTGGATCGACGCGATCCATCAATGCGTCGGCCGCTGCCGCCGTCACCATGCATTCGTGGGTACTGCAGCACGCCTTTGTTGATTGAGCTCGCTGCCGTCGATTGAGCTTGTCGAAATCAGGCCTCGACAAGCTCGACCGGCGAGAAGCGAGATAGAATCAGGTACTGGCAGGTTGCGTCTTGCGCTTCGCCGACACATCGACGAGGGGAATCGTCATGCCAGCAATCGTTCTCGTGGGTGCCCAGTGGGGCGACGAGGGTAAGGGCAAGGCCACCGACCTCTTGGCCAGCCGTATCGACTACGTGGTCAAGTTCAACGGCGGTAACAATGCCGGCCACACGGTCGTTATTGGCGACGAGAAGTACGCCCTTCACCTGCTGCCCTCGGGCATCCTCACGCCCGGCGTGACGCCCGTGATTTCGAACGGCGTGGTCATTGATCTCGAGGTGCTCTTTGGCGAAATTTCGGCTCTCGCGTCTCGAGGCATCGACGTCTCCCGGCTTCGCGTGAGCGCCAACGCGCACCTCATCACGAGCTACCACCGCACACTCGATAAGGTGACCGAACGCTTCTTGGGTAAGCGCCAGATTGGCACCACCGGTCGCGGCATCGGCCCCACCTACGCCGACAAGATTAATCGCGTGGGCATTCGCGTGCAGGACATCTTTGACGAGGGAATCCTGCGCCAGAAGGTGGAGAGCGCCCTTGAGGTTAAGAATCACCTTCTCGTCAAGATTTACAACCGTCGCGCCATCACGGCCGACGAGGTGGTCACCGAGCTCATGTCGTATGCCGAGCGCTTGCGCCCCATGGTGTGTGACACCTCGCTCGAGCTCAATAACGCGCTCGATGCAAACAAAACGGTGCTTTTTGAGGGCGGCCAGGCCACCATGCTCGACGTGGACCACGGAACGTACCCCTTTGTCACGTCGTCGAATGCCACCAGCGGCGGTGCGCTCACCGGATCGGGAATCGGGCCCACCCGTGTTGATCGCGTGATTGCCGTCGTCAAGGCGTACACGACTCGCGTTGGCTCGGGACCTTTCCCCACCGAGCTGTTCGATGATTCGGGCGAGTACCTGCGCTCCAAGGGTTTCGAGTTTGGTACCACCACCGGACGCCCTCGTCGGTGCGGATGGTTCGACGCCCCGATCGCGCGGTATACCACGCGCATTAATGGCGTGACCGACTTCGTGCTGACCAAACTGGATGTGCTGACGGGTCTCGATCAGATTCCCGTCTGTGTGGCCTACGACGTCGACGGCACACGGGTTGATGAGGTTCCGGTGAACCAGAGCGACTTTCATCACGCCACCCCGATTTACGAAAACTTCCCCGGCTGGAGTGAAGACATCACGGGAGCGCGCTCGTTCGACGACCTCCCCGCCAACGCGCAGAAGTACGTGCTCGCGCTTGAGGCGATGAGTGGTGCACGTTTCTCTGCGATCGGCGTTGGCCCGGCCCGCGATGCCATTGTGGTGCGTCACGAGCTGGTTTAGGCGACCCAATTTAGACGACCTGATTTAGGCGAAGTGATCTACATCGCGGAATCGGTCCCGAAAATCGGGCTGGGCCCCAAAACAAATTCTTGGTCAAATCTTTGACGTTGCCGAGAGACCGCTGTTGCGTAATGCCCTTACGCTGTAAGGATGCGCAAGATTGTGACCGGGGTTCTTGTGGCCGTTGGCGCGATTGCCATTGCCACAGGAACCCTCGCGGCGTGCTCATTGCCCTCAGGCGTTGAATCGGGCAATATCCTCACCGACCAGTTGCCCGACAACGTGACTGCAGACGGAGTGCTTCTGGCGGCCGTGATCCTTTCATCCGGTGATATTCAGGCCGCGGTCGAGAAGAACATTGTTTCGTCGGCCGAGGTCAATGAGGCTCGCGACTCGATTCTTGCCAACACCCTCGAACTCTGGCGCCAGCGGGCTGAAAAAGACGTGGCGGTGGCAAGCAAATGATGCGCAAAACCTTGGCCGCCATCGGTATCGCACTCGGCGTGAGTGTTTCTGTGTCGTTCGTGGCGCACCCCGCTAACGCCGCGACGAGTGACGCCATTGCGCAGGCGTTGGTCTCTGCCACCCTGGGAAGTCTTGGACTTGACGATGTATCGCAGGAACTCTCGCAAGAGTTGACGGGGCAACTGGCCGATGCCGTTGAGGCCGGCGTGATTGACCCCACGATCAGTGCGCAGATTGCCAGTCTCATGGAAAACCCCGCCCTCATCTCGGGTCTCGCCGACGTCTTCAAGGCGCACTGTGAGTTACAGGTATCGGCCTGGAGTGCATCTGCTCTTTCCCGCAACGACTCGGGGAACTCGTCTGACGAGGATCCCGATGGTCTTGACCCGAGCGACGAGAGCGTGAACGAAGAGGGCTCTCTTGACGACGGCCTGGACGAGGACGGCTCGGATGGGGGGATCTCGGACGAAGACAGCTCCGACGATTCGCCCGAGGGCGGGTCGGGCTCAGGTCCTCGCGATGAAAACTCAGACGAAGACTCCGATTCGGGCAATTCCGACAACGAAGATGAGAAAGACGAAGGCGAAGGCGAAGACGAAGACTCTGGACGCGTCGACGATGACGCCTACAGTTTGCCGGGCAATGAGTTTGTTGTGCCCACGCGCACTCGCGCCGCTCAGGTTTAGGCGCAAACAATAAACCTGCCCGCTCGTTCTTCTTCGACGAACCTTTACTCGTTTGTGGGCAATTGGCGACCGACCGTCGGCTAAAAATGACATCGCGGCTTCATAGCGTGGGGTTATGAATAAATCACTCCTTCGGACCGCCCTTCTTGTCTCAGTGCCCCTTGCCCTTGTGGGTGGGGGTTTCGCGATGGCTCAGAGCGCCGGTTTTGTTGCACCCGCATCCGTTGTCGTTCCTGTCACGGATCCCACCACCGGTCAACTGATTGACGCCACCACGGGCTGGGTCATAGACCCCGCGACGGGTTGGCCCATCGATCCGGCGACCGGTCTTCCCACGGACCCCTCGACAATCCCCGATCCCACACCTTCTCCAGAACCCACGCCAATCACTGACCCGGTCGTGTGCGTTGATGACGACGACATTGACGAGGCAGACGAATCGACCGATGACGTGTCGGACAGCACGGAAACCGAAGACTGCGACAGTGACAACGACCACGGCAGTAATCACGACGGATTAGACGACTCGGATTCTGACGACAGCAGTGATGACTCCGACAGCCCCGATGACTCCGACGGCCGTGACGGCCGTGACGACGAAGACAGTGACGACGACGAGGTCAACTCTGGTTCGTCTAACTCGGGTCGCGGAAATAGCCGCGACGACAACTAGGCGCCAGCCACAACGCGAAAGCCAAGAACGCGGGGTCTCGGTCAACCGGGGCCCCGTGTTCGCGTGCCTGCGCTAAAGTTTGGAACATGACCGCAGATTCCGGGGAGACCATGAGCGCCGAGGCCGTGGCGCGATTGGCATCGCTGCGCCAGAGCATCGACAACATCGACGCTGCGCTCATTCACCTGCTCGCCGAACGATTCAAGTGCACGCAGCAGGTGGGCGTCCTCAAGGCCGAGAACGAGATGCC
>CAIWRM010000066.1 GCA_903915075.1 uncultured Microbacteriaceae bacterium | reverse complement strand
TTTACGGTGAACAGCCCGGAGAGCCCATCAATGTAGGAACGCCCCTGAGTGTCGTAGATCGTGTGGCCCTCGCCGCGAACAATGATGGGCACACCCATCTCGTGCATGTTCGACTGGCGGGTAAAGTGCATCCACAGGTGGTCGCGCGCTTTGGTCTGCAGGGCATCGTTGTCGTGGCGGAAATCGCCAGACAGCAGCCCCTCGTGATCCAGGGCGACGCTGTGGTGGGTTTCGAGGCTCATATCTCTCCGGTGGCCAGCGTTGTTGGCGGGGGCCTTTTGCTTCCCCTTGATTCTGCCAAGCCCCGTGATGGCAAGCAAATAAACATGCGGGCAATCGCACGACATAAAGTATGCACATGGCGGATAACGGGGCAGATGACGACCTTGATGACGGGCTGGATGACGCGACGCGACTGAGCGCAGAAACGACCCGCCTGAGCTCTGCGGACGACACCGTGCGCGACATCACGACCCTGCGCGACGATCAGACGCGGATAGCCGCTGGTGACGACACCGTCATCATCGAAGAGTCCACCGTCATGGTGGGAGCACCGGTAAATGCCGGTAAACCGGTGGATGACCTCACCGATGTTCGCGTCGTTCCCCGTATCTCGACTGCTCCGGACCCCGAGACCTGCGCCCGATTGCGGGAACCCGGTGGCCAAGAGTTCACACTGCATCGCCCGATTGTGCTCGGACGTGCTCCACGCACACCCCTCGGACCCCGAGAACGCGTGCTCTTGCTGACGTGGCCCGGAGATGATCGTGAAGTGTCGGCGTCTCATCTGATGCTGGAACAGACGGGCGTCGGCGTGGTCATTACCGACCTCGGCTCGGCCAATGGAACACGCGTTCGCGTGCCCGGTCAGACGCCGCGTCGTCTTGGTCCGCGGGAGACCTACACAACGACCGGCGAGGCAACCGTGGAATTTGGGCACAGCGGTAGAATCATGGTTATCCCCGCTCGGTCGCACTCTCACATCTGATGCCCGCGCAGCGGGGAAACCTATCTGCAGGGGAGTGTCGAGTCGTGACCGCTATCGGAGTCAACACCACGGGGCACACCGTGCGCGATTCCGTCACCGGTGCCACCGTCACCATTTCGTGGGCCGTGGCCACCGACGTAGGACTGCACCGCTCGGCCAACGAAGACAGTTTTGTGGCCGCGTGTCCCGTTTTTGCGGTGGCCGATGGCATGGGCGGACACTCGGCGGGCGATATCGCAAGTGGCGCCGTAGTCTCGCGCCTGGCGGAACTGCAGAGCGACGGTTTTGCGAACATCGACGACGTTCAGCCAGCGCTCGAGCGGGCCGTGACCGACTTGGGCGCGCAGGTGAGCGACGCACAGCGGTCGGCCGGCACAACCGTAACCGGTGCGGCGCTGGTGCTCACGAAAGGCGGCCTGCAGTGGTCCGTTTTCAATATCGGTGATTCTCGGGTTTACGGACTCGTCGACGGCGTTCTCGAGCAGTTGACACGCGACCACTCCGTGGTGCAACAGCTGGTGGATGCCGGTTCAATCACGCGCGACGAAGCGGATATTCACCCGCACGCCAATGTGATCACGCGCGCCGTCGGGCTCATGGAAGCCCCGGTCCCCGAGTTTTCGACCTTTCCGCTCGTGCCGGCGTCGCGTGTGCTGCTGTGTTCCGATGGGCTCACCAAAGAGATCACCGACGTTGGCATTGAGCACTTTCTCGTCTCGACCGCCACGGCCGAGGAGGCCGCTCACGAGCTCCTCAAGAACGCGCTCGGCAACAGCGGGCGCGACAACATCACCGTGATTGTGATCGATGTGCTCGCCGTAACCCCGCCCGGTCAGACGGGATAGCCTCATGGCCCGGCGCATTCCCACCGAGCCTCCGGTTCTCAATGGGTTTTCGTTTGTCCGAGCCCTCGGCTCGGGGGGTTTTGCCGACGTCTTTCTCTACGAGCAGGATCTGCCGCGCCGTCAGGTGGCTGTCAAAGTTCTCCTCTCGGATGCGGTAAATCCACGGGCAACTCAAATGTTCGTGGCCGAGTCTCGTCTTATGGCCCACGTGAGCACGCATCCCGCCATCCTCACCGTCTTCGACGCGGGGGTGGCCGCCGACGGACGGCTCTACCTCGTCATGGAGTACTGTCCGTCCGGCTACGGCGACACGTATCGCACGACGCGCATTTCGGTGCCCGAGGTGCTGCGCACGGGAGTGCGCATGGCGTCGGCACTCGAGACCGCCCACCGATCCAACGTGCTGCATCGGGACCTCAAGCCGGCCAACATTCTCTTCACCACCTACGGGCACACGGTTCTGAGTGACTTTGGTATTGCCGCCACGGTGGCTGCCTCGGACCGCGGTGATGCGCAGGGCCTGAGTGTGCCGTGGTCGGCACCGGAGATCATCTCGCAGGACACCACGGGCACCGTTGCCACCGATATCTTCTCTCTGGCGGCCACCCTTTATTCACTGCTCGCGCAGCGCACCCCGTTCGAGCGTGCCGGTCGCGAGAACACGCCCGGTGTCATTGCGGGGCGTATTCTCAAGGGCAAGCCGGCAGACATCGACCGGGTGGATGTGCCCGACTCACTGCGTCAACTGCTCACACGCAGCCTCTCTCCCGATCCGCTCACGCGACCCCTCTCGGCGTTGGCGTTGGCGCGGGATCTGCAAGCGGTGGAGGCGGAGCTGGGCATCGCGCAAACACAGATTGATGTACCCGTTTACCTCGATGCCCTTGCGCCCTCCGGGGGTGAAACACAGCTCGCCGACGTTGTTCCCGATCGGCGCCGACCGTGGCGTCGGCGAGGTCGAGCGTGAGTGGCGTTGCCGGCCCGGCTGTGAGGCGGGTCCGTGGTCTTGTCCCCGTAATCGTGGCGATCGTGGCCGTTGTGGCTCTCATTGCCGGCATTGTGCTGGCTTCCGGTTTCACCGCGGCTCGAGTGAACGCCACCGACGGCGCGGTGTGGGTCACCAGTGCGGATCGGGAGGCTCTGGGTCGGGCCAACACGCGCATCCAGGAACTCGGCAGCATAGTTGCAGCCCAGACTGACCTGATCGATGTGCTTCAGTCGCCCACGGCGGCATTCCTGGTGGACGATGCCAAGCACACCATTACACCGGTAGACGAGCGCACCAATACGCTGATGACCCCTGTGGCTCTGCCGGCCGGCGCCACCGATGTCGCGCTCACCAACGACTTTGTGGTCGCCCACGCCGAGGACACAGGGGATGTGTGGGTGGTACCCCTCAAGTCGATCGACTCGTTTGATGCCCGCGCGCCGGCTCGCTTCTCGGTGGGACCAAAGTCGCACATTGCGGTCGAACCCGGGGGCCTGCTCGTGGGGGTGAGCGTCGCAGACTCCTCGGTGACCACGGTCGACGTGTCACAGGCCGCCCCGCCCCAGACGCAGTCGCTTTCCCGACCCCTCTCTGCAGAGCAGGTGGGTGTCACGGTGGTGGGCAGTGCGTGGGCCGTTCTCGACCCCACGGCGGGATACCTCTTTCTTCCCGGGCGCGAGGTGAATCTGGCCGACAGCGCGATTACTCCCACGCAGGGGGTGCTCGCTCAACCGTCGCGCACCGCCACCGAGGCGACGTTCGCCTTCGCCGACGGTTTGGTGCGGGTGTCGCTCGGCGGAGGGGTCACCCCGATTCTTGAGCAGGAGGCGCTGGGTCGACCCGCCGCGCCGCGCGAGCAGGACGGCTGCCTGTTCGCTGCGTGGTCGCAGGGCACGGTCTTCTCTCAGTGCCCGGGCATGGTGGCCTCGAATATCGACGCCGACGGCATGACCTCCGGTGCGCAACTTCAGATTCGTGAGCGCGCCGGTGTGCTGGCGCTCAACGACACTGCGACGGGGGCGTCGTGGACACTCCAAGACGGCGTTTATCTCATCGACAACTGGGACGATTTGTTGAGTGAACAAACCACAGAACAAACCGTGGTGTCCGATGACACGGGAACCGAAACCCTCGATCCGATGCCGCAACCGCCGGTTGCCCGAGACGATGCTTTTGGCGCTCGGGCAGACCGGGTCACTTTTTTGCCCGTACTGCTTAACGACTTTGACCCCAACGGTGACGTGCTCGTGGTGACCGCCGTCACGCCGCCATCGAGCGCACAGGCCACAGTGGATGTGGCGCCGGACCGAACCTCGGTGCGCCTGGCACTGAGCGCCGGCGCGACGGGCGTCGTGGAGTTTGGCTACACCATCGATGACGGACTCGGGGGCACGGCGAGTGCTGTTGTTTCGGTCACCGTGCGCGGGGCGCAAGAAAACTCTCCTCCGCAACAGGTGCGCGAAACGGAGGCCGAAGTGGCGTCCGGCGGACAGACCACTCTGAGTGTGCTCGGCGACTGGATTGACCCCGATGGAGACCCGATCCATCTGGCGCAAGCAAGCACGACATCCGGCGGGGTGGTGAGCTTTACCCCGGGCGGCAGGCTGTCGTTTATTGACTCGGGTGCGGCCAGCACCTCGGCACGCATCGACCTCGAAGTGTCCGACGGCCTGGCCAGCGGCTTCGGCGCGGTGGCCGTTGCGATTAAGCCGGGTTCGGCGGTCGGTCTGCGCGCCGATGCTTTTGCCGTGCTGGCTTATCCCAACGAAGCGCTCACGGTGTCTCCCGCAGATCGCGTGCGCGGTGGCGCGAGTGCCGTGAGCCTCACGGGCGTGCCGAGCGTTCGGGGACTCGACATCGTCCCGCAGTTTGATGACTTCACGTTTTCGATTACGCCCTCTCGTCTCGGCACCTACTACGTCACGTACGCCGTGAGCGACGGTCGCAGCAACGGCTCGGGTCTCGTGCGGGTCGATGTTGTTGAGCGCCCCAGCGCCAACTCGGTACCGCTGACCGCTCCGCATCAGGTCGTGGTGGGTCTGCAGCAGACGAGAACGGTAGACGTCACCGCGACGGACGTTGATCCCGGCGGCGGTGTCCTGGTGGTCACCGGACTCACCTCGGGAGGAAACACGGCGGATGTGCGCGCCGAGGTCGTGGACTACCACCTCATTCGCGTCACACTGTTGCGACCTCTCACCGGGGTGCACGTGATCTCTTACCGGGTGTCAAACGGTGTCGCCTCCGCCGATGGCCAGGTTGCCGTCGTTGAGGCCACCGCACCGACCCTGGCGCTGCCGCCCATCGCCGTGCCCGATGCCGCCACGGTTCGTGCGGGCAATGTGGTGGACATTCCCGTGCTCGCCAACGATGTTCATCCGTCGGGGGGAGTGCTGACACTTGCCCCTCAGCTAGACCAGCAGGTTCCCGCCGGTGCCGGACTCTTGTTTGCCACGTCACAGCAACTTCGCTACCTCGCGCCGGAGCAGCCCGGAACCTATTCGGCGGCGTATCGCGTTATTGCCGACAACGGAGCGTGGGCCACGGGCGTCGTTACCATTACGGTCCGGCCGCGCGATGCGGCGAGCAATCGAGCTCCGCAGCCCCCCACGGTGACCGCGCGGGTGGTGGCCGGTACGACGGTTCGCATACCCCTGCCGCTGGCCAAAGCTGACCCGGATGGCGACAACGTTCAGCTGGCGGGTCTGGCCTCGAACCCCACCAAGGGTGCCGTGACCGCGGTGGGTGCCGACTGGATAGAGTACGAGGCCGGTCCGTATGCAACGGAAACAGACGTGTTTTTGTACTCCGTCCTCGACGGATTCGGAGCCGAAGCCAGCGGGGTTATCCGCGTGGGCATCGCCTCCGTGGCCACAGGGTCAACGTCGCCCTCGGCGGCGCCCGACGCCGTGGTGGTGCGACCGGGGCGCACCATCGTCGTTGATCCGCTGGCCAACGACAGCGACCCAGCACGTCGTCCGCTCACCATCACCTCTGTTGAGCCCACCACACCGGGGATCACGGCGGAAATCGTGGCAAACCAGGTCTTCATCACCGTGCCCGATCAGCCGGGCACCTATGGGCTGATCTACGAAATTTCTAACGATGTGGCGGGTACGGCCTCGAGCTTCATCACTCTCGACGTGCGGATGGACGCGCCCTTCAACGCTCCCGTGCTGAGCGATAGCGTGGTGGCCCTCACCGAGATTCTCACGCGCAGCGAGGTTGTCGTAGATCCGTTCGCCAACGCCTTCTGGGCGGATGGCGATGTTCGCACGCTCCCCCCGAGCATCGTGGCCGGATATCCCGGGAATGCCCGGGTCGAATCGGGCAACAAGATTCGTGTCACGGTGGGTCAGAAATCGCAGGTGATTCCCTTTAGCGTCACCCACCCCGACGACCCCTCCATCGTGTCGTACGCGTTTGTCTGGGTCCCCGGCACCGACGATGCGCGGCCGCAAGTGAAACTGGGCGTCGACCCGATTACGGTCGCGAGCGAGAAAACGGTGCGCATCAACATCAACGACTACGTCACAGCGGCCGGCGGCAAGCAGGTGCGTCTCACGTCGAACGACACGGTTCGGGCCACGCACGCCAACGGCGACCAGCTGGTGGTAGATGACCAAACGGTTGAGTTCACCAGCGAAGATCTCTATTTTGGCCCCGCGTCTCTCTCGTTCGAGGTCACCGACGGTTCGAGTGTCGACGATCCCGAGGGTCGTCGCGCGGTGATTGTGTTACCCATCGTGGTGACGCCGCGCGGCAACCAACCGCCCGTGCTTCAGGACACCCAGATTGATCTTGAGCCGGACTCGACCAAAGAAATCGACCTGGTGAAGATCACGCGTTATCCCTATGCCAAGAACGTGGGCGAGTTGACGTTCCGCCTGCGCGGCTCCACCGAGGGCGTCACGACACGCATTGAGGGCACAAACCTCACCATCACGGCAGCGCCGGGGGCCGTGAAGGGATCCACTCTCGCCCTCGAGGTAACACCCTCCGATGCGGTGAGCGAGGGAAAGGCGGGCACCGTGCTCATCGCGATTGTGCCGTCGACGCGACCGCTCGCCGTTCCGCAGTCCGACACCGCCACGGTTCGTCGCGGCTCGGCGGTCGAAGTGGACGTGCTCGCCAATGATCAGGCCACCAACCCGTTCCCCAACACGCCACTGCGGGTCATCGCGGTTCGCGGCACGGATACGGCCGATCTGCCCGAGGGCGTCACGGTGTTGCCCTCACCGGACAAGTCCCGACTCAACGTGGTGGTGGCCGAGTCTGCCCGAGCGACAGACGTCACCCTGCAGTACGAAGTGGCCGATGCCACCAACGATCCCGATCGCTACGCGTGGGGCGTGGTAACGATCGCGATCCAGGATGTTCCGGATTCGCCCACGGTGCCCGTGCGCGCCGCGGGCTTTGTGAACGGCGAGCTGACGCTGAGCTGGGCGGCTCCCGCGGGAAACAATTCCCCGATAACCGAGTATGTCGTGACCAGTGACGGCGGCTACACCCGCGCCTGCGCGGCAACCGTGTGCACCCTGGACGGCCTGCCCACGGGAGCCAAGTATCGCTTCCAGGTGGTAGCGATTAACGGTGTGGGTGCGTCGGCTCCGAGTCCGTGGAGCGAACCGCTGGGTGCGGACCGCTCGCCACCCGCACCCGCCGAGGTCACCGTCGCCAGGGTAAATTACACGAGCGACCGACCGGCGGGCGGCGGTATCGACGTGTCGTGGGCTGCCGTTTCGGCGCCCGCGGGCGCGAGCGCGGTGGGTGGCTATCGCGTTGAGATTTACGAGGACGGCGGCTTGATCGCCGACCTGCGGGCGGCCGCGAGCGACACGTCGATTCCCACCTACTGGGGTCGAGCGGGTTCGGCGTACTCGGTGCGCGTCGCTGCCGTCAACGATTCAGACACTCTCGATTGGAACTGGCAGACGTCGGCCACGGTGACGGCCGCCGGCCCGCCGGTGTGGGGCGGCGGGCTCAGCGCCGATGCGTCGGGAATGAACCTGTCGTGGTCGGCAGCCGACAGGCGCGGCGCACCGGACGCACCCGTCTACTACGTGTGGCGCAGTTCGAGTGAGGTGTCAGCCTCGTGTCCCGCGGATCCCGCTACCGGTGCCACCGCGTCGACGACGGCCACCTCGTGGAGCGATTCCGAGCCGTTGGCCGACGGCACGTACTGGTTCGCCGTGTATGCGGTGACCCCGTGGGGATGCGCCGGCGACGTCACGAGTGTCACGGTGACGACGGTTCCGGGTACCGCCTCCTATGACGAGGCAACCCTTACCGCACTGGACGCGAGCACGACACGAATAACCGTGGTGTCTCCCACGGTCGATCGCGCGGCAGCGCTCGTGGCGGTCTGGCAAGTTCAGATCGGCGCCGACTGGTTCGACCTCGTGGCCGACGTTGCCACCGCCAGCTCGTTCACGTTTGATGCCCCCACCGGCGACCTCGCCAATCCGTTCACCATCACCATTCGCGGTTGCACGGCCGAGGGCGTCTGTGGCGCCTCCGGCGGTTCGACCACGATTCCTGTACCCACCTTCGGCGGATAACCGCCCTCAGCAGAAGAGAATATGCAGCATGGCAAAGAATGACAGCACACCTCCTCCCGTCACCGAAGAGCAGGCCGCGGGTTTCGCGAGCGTTTTTGATCGCCTCGTTGACAACGTCAACCAGGTTGTCGTCGGCAAGGCCCGCGTCATCCGTCTCGCTTTTGTGGCGATGTTCAGCCAGGGTCATCTCTTGATTGAGGACTATCCGGGCACGGGCAAGACCTCGCTGGCGCGCGCCATGGCCCAGAGTGTCAAGGGTTCGCACGCCCGGATTCAGTTCACTCCCGATCTCTTGCCCGGTGACATCACGGGCGTGAGCATCTTCGATCAGAAGAAGGGCAGCTTCACCTTTCACGAGGGCCCCATCTTCGCCAACATCGTGCTGGCCGACGAGATCAACCGGGCTAGCCCCAAGACGCAGTCGGCACTGCTCGAGGTCATGGAAGAGCGCCGGGTCACCGTCGACGGAGTAACGCACGAGGTGGGGGAGGTGTTCATGGTCGTCGCGACGCAGAATCCGATCGAGCAGGCGGGCACGTATCGACTTCCCGAAGCACAGCTCGACCGCTTCATCATGAAAACATCCCTGGGGTACCCGGACCACGCGGCGACCGTTAACATTCTGGCTTCGCGTTCGGCGCGTGCCGTCGCCGACGTCGAACCCATCGTGACGGCGGACATGGTCACCAAGATGGCAGTTCTCGCCGAGGGAATTCACGTTGCGCCCGAGGTGCTCGACTACATCACGCGCCTCACCGAGGCCACG
>CAIWRM010000065.1 GCA_903915075.1 uncultured Microbacteriaceae bacterium | reverse complement strand
GCAATACGGACTCAACAGCACGGACATCGTTTTTGAGCAATTGGTTGAGGGTGGGCTCACTCGCTACGTGGCCTGCTGGGATTCGGGCGTTCCCGATCAGGTGGGACCTGTTCGCTCCATTCGGCCCATGGACCCCGACATCATTTCGCCGTTCGGCGGCATCGTGGCCTACTCCGGTGGTCAGTCCCGATTTGTTGAGATGATGCGCGACACGGTGGTCTATAACGCCATTGACGGCCAAGCCGATACCGACGAGACCATCTACCGCACCGATGACAAATTTGCCCCGCACAATGTGGGGGTCGCCGCAAATGAAATCATCGCTCAGCACCTGGACCTCGCCCCGCCGCAGCAGATGTTCGCCTACTCCAGCAGCGTGAGCACGTCGACGCCCGCCCGGGAGGGTGTTCCGCAGTCAACAATCAACGTGACATTCTCCGACGAACGTTATCCGTCGTGGACCTACGATCCGGCAACCCAGGTTTACCTGCGTTCCCAAGAGGGCGCTCCAGATCGTGATGACGCCGGGGCGCAGATTCAGTCCACCAACGTCATTGTGATGATGGTCCAGATTGATTGGCAGTACACACCCGTTCCGCGCACCATCATGGTTGACAGCGGAGAAGCGTGGGTGTCATCCGGCGGTAAGACGGTGCACGCCACGTGGTCCAAGGCCTCGCGCGAAGCTCCGATTCTGTTTGTTGATGACCGCGGACTGATCATTCGCATCGCACCGGGTAACACCTGGATTGAGATGCCTCCCGTTGAGTCGGGCTCCGTGACCTTTGTTGGCGACGCGGGCTAGTTTCGACCCGATTTCTCTGAGCGTCGCCGGTTTGCACTCCCGGTGCGAGAGTGCCAATATTGGATTAGCACTCGACACCACTGAGTGCTAATTAGTTACTTCACCCCAACGTCCGGGAGGGACGACAGACAATGGCAAAAATCATTGCGTTTAACGAAGAGGCCCGCCGTGGCCTCGAGCGCGGACTCAACATCCTCGCTGACGCCGTCAAGGTAACGCTCGGCCCACGCGGTCGCAACGTTGTTCTTGAGAAGAAGTGGGGCGCCCCCACCATCACAAACGACGGCGTGTCCATCGCCAAAGAAATTGAGCTCGACGAGCCCTTCGAGAAGATCGGCGCTGAGCTGGTCAAGGAGGTCGCCAAGAAGACCGACGACGTGGCCGGAGACGGAACCACGACGGCTACGGTGCTCGCTCAGGCACTCGTTCGCGAGGGGTTGCGTAACGTAGCCGCTGGCGCCGACCCGATCACGCTCAAGCGCGGCATCGAGAAGGCCGTTGAGGCCGTCACCAAGGAACTCGTTGCTGCGGCAAAAGAGATCGAGACGAAGGAAGAAATCGCTGCCACGGCATCGATTTCGGCTGCCGACCCCCAGATTGGTGCCCTGATCGCTGAGGCCATCGACAAGGTGGGCAAAGAGGGCGTCGTCACGGTAGAGGAGTCGAACACGTTCGGCACCGAGCTCGAGATCACCGAGGGTATGCGCTTCGACAAGGGATTCCTGTCGGCCTACTTTATGACCGACCCCGAGCGTCAGGAAGCGGTCTTCGAAGACCCCTACATCCTGATCGTGAACTCCAAGGTGTCGAACATCAAGGACCTGCTTCCCATCGTTGACAAGGTGATTCAGACGGGCAAGCAACTGCTCATCATTGCCGAAGATGTCGACGGAGAGGCCCTGGCCACACTCGTCGTCAACAAGATCCGCGGCATTTTCAAGTCGGTTGCCGTCAAGGCTCCCGGTTTCGGTGACCGCCGTAAGGCCATGCTTCAGGACATCGCCATCCTCACGGGTGGACAGGTCATCAGCGAAGAGGTGGGCCTCAAGCTCGAGACCGTCGGACTTGAACTGCTCGGTCACGCGCGCAAGATTGTCGTGACCAAGGACGAGACCACAATCATCGATGGTGGCGGAGACCCTGCGGGCATCGCTGGTCGCGTTTCGCAGATTCGCGCCGAGATCGAGAACACCGATAGCGACTACGACCGTGAGAAGCTGCAGGAGCGCCTGGCCAAGCTGGCCGGCGGTGTTGCAGTCATCAAGGCCGGTGCCGCAACCGAGGTGGAACTCAAGGAGCGCAAGCACCGCATCGAGGACGCCATTCGCAACGCCAAGGCAGCCGTTGAAGAGGGCATTGTCCCCGGCGGCGGCGTGGCACTCATCCAAGCGGGAGCCAAGGCGTTTGCCAAGCTCAAGCTCACGGGCGACGAGGCTACGGGTGCCAACATCGTGCGCGTTGCAATTGAGGCACCGTTGCGTCAGATTGCCATCAACGCGGGTCTCGAGCCCGGCGTGGTGGTAGACAAGGTGCGTAGCCTGCCCGACGGTCACGGCCTGAACGCCGCCACCGACGAGTACGGTGACCTGGTTGCCCAGGGCATCATCGACCCGGCCAAGGTAACGCGCTCTGCTCTGCAGAACGCTGCATCAATTGCCGGCCTGTTCCTCACCACCGAGGCCGTTGTTGCCGAGAAGCCCGAGAAGGCTGCTTCCAACATGCCCGACCCCGGTGCCGGAATGGACTTCTAAGTCTGAACACACACGAAGGGCTCCCCGAGCGGGGAGCCCTTCGTCGTTGGCGCTCACCGGAGCCCGCAAACGCTGTGACGCCGAAGCCCGACCTATTGGAACATGCGCACGTGGGCGAGCTCCATCTCGGCGTATTGCCGGCCGGCGAGAGCCAGTGCATCGTTGAGGGCCGTGAGGTCGCCCTCGAGGCGAGTTTGCGTCTGGCGCCAGCGGCTCACCACTCCTTGAAAGGCGGTAGCGGCGGGCCCCGTCCACGAAACCTGTAGCCCGGTGAGGCTCGTGTGCAGTGCCGCAATGTCTGTTTGAATGCGTGCAATCTGAGCGCGGGCGGTGGCTGCCGTGCTGCTCACCGCAGAGCTGTCGATGTGAAACGTTGTCATGTGCGTCTCCTCTCACGGGTGATCGTGACAGGTGACGGGACAGCGAAACTGTCCCACCCGGTGATGTGTGGAAAACAGGGCTATGGCCCGAGAACCTCGGGCGAGTTCGTGGGACCGTTCACCGGCAGGCTGACCCGGAAGGTCGCGCCGCCGCCGGGCGTCTCGTCGACGGTTATCGACCCCTCGTGTACCGAAACAATCGACGCCACAATCGCGAGCCCGAGTCCTGAGCCTCCGGTTTCACGGGCTCGCGACGAGTCTGCACGCCAAAAGCGCTCAAAGATTTTTTCGCGCACCTGCGCCGGGATTCCGTCGCCGTGATCAATCACCTCAATGACGCCATTGCCCGATTCGTCACGGCCCACGCCGATCTCCAGAGGACTTCCCGGCGCGGTGAAGCGCAGCGCATTGCCCATCAGGTTGGTAATCAATTGGCGAATCTTGTTCTCTTCGGCGGTAATCACCAGCGCGGTCGGCGGTTCATCCGAGCCAATCGCCTGCACGGTGACCACGCGCTCCGGATCGAAGGCACGGGCATCGAGCGCGGCGTCGGCGGCGAGGGCGGCGAGATCCATCTCGGCAAGCTCGAGCGGACGTGCTTCGTCGAGTCGCGCCAACGCCAGGAGGTCATCGACGAGAATTCCCATGCGGATGGCCTCGCGCTCGATGCGGTCCATCGCCTGCGATACATCCTTCTTACTCTTCAGAGCCCCCATGCGGTAGAGCTCGGCGTATCCGCGCACCGACACAAGCGGGGTGCGTAGCTCGTGGCTGGCGTCGCCAACAAAACGGCGCATCTGGTCGATGGTGCGCGCCCGATCGGCGAAGGCGCGGTCGATACGGCCCAGCATGGTGTTGAGCGCGCGCGTCACGCGG
>CAIWRM010000064.1 GCA_903915075.1 uncultured Microbacteriaceae bacterium | reverse complement strand
GCTTCGCGTTCGGCGCGTGCCGTCGCCGACGTCGAACCCATCGTGACGGCGGACATGGTCACCAAGATGGCAGTTCTCGCCGAGGGAATTCACGTTGCGCCCGAGGTGCTCGACTACATCACGCGCCTCACCGAGGCCACGCGGTCGGCACCCGAGGTTCGCCTGGGCGTGAGCGTGCGCGGGGCCCTGGCGCTGACAAGGGCGGCTCGGGTCGCGGCCATCTCAGCCGGTCGCCTCTTTGTCACGCCCGACGACGTCAAGGATTTGGCCGATGCCGTCTTTGCCCATCGTCTCGTGCTCGACGCTGAGGCGGAGTTCGACGGCGTCACGGCCACGAGCGTGATGAGTCAGATTCTCATCGACACCCCCGTTCGTCAGGCGTAAGCGAGCGCAGGCTTTCTGATGTCGTTCAGGTGGGTTACCGTCACCGGCTGGGTTGTCTGGTCGGTTACTGTGGCGTGCCTGCTCGCCGGAATCAGCCTCGCCTGGCGCGAGGTGGTGATGCTCGGTGTTGCGCTCGCGCTGGTGTCGCTCCTCGGACTCACCGTCCTGCGCAGACGGACTCTGCTGGCCGTGGCCTTTGACGCTGAGGTCTATCGCGTGCTGCCCGGCAGCGCTGCGCAGGTGCGCCTGCGACTCGTCAGCCCCGCGCGACGCGCCACCTCGGCAACCGACCTGGACATTCCCGTGGGTGCGCGCACGGTCACCGAGCGCGTTCCTCGCGTGAACGTTGGTGCGGTCCACGAGACGATGCTCACGGTCGAAGCGCCACGTCGCACAGTGATTCCCCTCGGACCCATATCGGTCGTGCGCCGAGATCCGTTTGGCCTCTACCGGCGCTCGGTTGCCCTGCCGGGTACCGCCAAGGTCGTCGTGCACCCCACCACGGCCACTCTGCCGCCGCTGAGCGCCGGATTCGTGCGCGACCTCGAGGGCGAGGCATCGCGCGACCTGACAGATTCAGACCTGTCGTTCCACGCCCTGCGCGAGTACGTGCCCGGCGACGATCGTCGCCACATCCACTGGAAGTCGAGCGCCAAGACGGGGCGCTTCATGATTCGTCAGTACGAACAAACTCGTCGCTCGCGCATGTTGATTCTGCTGGACACGCGCCTCGAGGCCTATGCGGATGACGCCGAGTTTGAGCTGGCCGTCTCCACGGCCGCCTCCCTGGGCGTGCGCGCACTCCGTGACAGCCGTGACGTGATGTTCGTCGTTTCTCGGTCGAGTGTCTCCGGTGCTCCGGTGCGCACGGGTCGTTCGGCCCCGGCGAGTGGCGAGACGATGAGCGTGCTCACGAGCGTTTCGCCGGCGCGCCTTCTCGATGAGATTGCCGGGATTGTCCTGACCACGAACAGTTTGCCCTTGGTCGGCCTCACCCCTCTGGCCGCCAACGTGGCTGCCGATGTTTCTGTCGTTTTCGCGGTGACCGGCTCGGTGGCCGGCGTGCCGGAGATTGAACAGGCATCCCTGCCGTTTGGTGCCGGCGTGGAGGTCGTGGCCCTGCGCTGCGCGGTTGAATCCGCGCCCCGATTGCGCACCTCGGGCCGGTTGACCCTCGGAACGATTGGTCGTTTGGACGATCTCACCAAGTTGCTCTCGAGAAATCGAGCCACCGCATGATGGCCGCGTTTGGCGTACTCGTGGTCGCGCTCGGGTTGACGCCGCTGTGGCCCGTTTTTCAGACCCCCGATTTTGTCGTGACGGTCGTTGCCGGCAGCGTCTTGGGAGCCGCAGTGGCCGCCCTTGTGACGCGTCGTCGGTGGCCGTGGTGGACACTGCCCATTGGTCTCGTGCTGGTTTTTGTCGTGACGGGAGTTCCCCTCGCTGTGCCACAGCAGGCACTGTGGCGGGTCATTCCAACGCTCGACGGGGAACAATCGCTCTTTCTCGGAGCCGTTGAGGGCTGGAAGCAGATTGTCACCATAACGCCCCCCGTTGGCTCGTTCGGGGCTCTTCTCGTGCCGGTCTTCATGCTCTCCCTGGTCGGCTCGGCACTGGCGGTGGTTCTCGCTACTGCGGTCTCCCGGCGCGCGTTGGCCCTCGTTCCGGGAATTGCGGTGACCGGCGTGGCCATCTGGCTCGGAATCGCCGACGCGCGCTTTGCCGTGGTGTGCGGTGCGGTGATCGCTGTCACGGTTCTTGTGGCGCTGCTGAGCGTCACACCCGGGGGAGTGGTGCGCAAGCTGACGGCCATCGGGGCAACCGTTGTCGTGGGTGCTCTGGCGGCGGGCGTGGCTCTGTCGATGACCGCGACACCCGAGGTGTGGCGTTCTCGGGTGTCGCCCCTCCTTGACGAAGCCTCGCTGCCCTCACCTCTCTCCGCGTTCCGCGCGTACGAGGTCGGCGACCTCGCCCAGGTGCCGATGTTGAGTGTGACCAACGCGACGACGGGCGAGATGCTGACCCTTGCCACGCTCTCGCGTTACGACGGAGTGAGCTATTCCGTGTGGACGCCGGACGGCGACTTCACCCGGCAATCGGGATACGCCCTCGCCGGCGGTGATGACCCAGACGCGACCGAGATCACCATTGAGCAGCTCACCGGTCCGTGGCTGCCGCTGCGGGGAGACCTCGCAGGAATGCAAACAGACGGAACGAACATCGGCTCCCTCTATTACAGCCCGACGGCGCAAACCGCCATCGATCTCAATGGGCTATCCCAGGGTTTTCGATACCGCGTGTCCGGTCCCGGAATTGAACCCACGGATCTCGCCCGCCTGGCTACCGCGACACCGGGCTCCGATCGCACCGCGGTGAGCGATGAGCCCGCGGGGGTGCAGGCCTACGTGGCGACCCACAGCGAGGCGTCGGCAGAACCCGGTGAGCGACTCGTCGCCGTGCTCGGATCACTCCTGCAGAACGGCTACGTCAGCAATGGCGGGGCCGACGAGCCGCCCTCGCGAAGCGGACATTCGGCCCAGCGAATCACGTCGCTCCTTACCGACAAACTCATGATTGGCGACGCCGAGCAGTACTCGGTGGCGGCCGCACTACTCGCCCAACAGGTGGGATTTCCCGCGCGCGTTGCGGTGGGTTTTGTTGTCCCCGAGAACGCCACCGAGATCGTCGGTTCACAGCTGAGCGCGTGGGTCGAAGTCAACACGAGCGACGGCTGGGTAGCCATCGACCCGGTTCCCGAGTCGCGCCCCATCCCGGACGCCCCACCGGACGACCCGAATCGGGTGTCGCCGCCGCAATCCGTCGTTGATCCGCCGCCGGCCGATGTCTCTCAGGTGCGGGGCGCGCAGGCCCCGCAGTCAGATGAGGAAGCTGACACCGATGACACCGATCCCCTGTGGGGTCTTGTCTTCGGCATCCTCAGAGCACTGGCTGTGGTTGCCGCCGTGGGCGCGTTGCTCATGGTGCCTCCCCTGTGCATCGTCGTCGCGAAAGCGTGGCGGCGTCGACGTCGCCAGAGCGGGAGCGATGCACGAGCGCGCATCATGGGTGCCCGCGATCAGGCCGCCGATGTGCTCATCGATGCCCGATATGTCGTGACGTCGTCAACCACCAACCGCGAGCTCGTGTCACTCGTGCAGGTGCCGGATGCCTCCCAACTGGCCTTCCTCATTGATCGTGCCGAGTACACCGCGGATCCTCTCGTGGCCGCCGACGCGCGCTCCGCATGGCTTGTTGTCAGCGAGCTAGAGGACGAGTTGATGAACGGATTGACCCGTCGGCAGCGTCTCGCGCGACGATTAGCCCTGTGGTCTTTTATTGGTCGTCGCGCGCGTCGCTGAGTAACATAGGGCACATGGGTATTGGGGAACCGACGTGTGATGTCTGTGGGGAAGGCCTTCCGGAAGGCGCCTACTTTTGCGGGGAGTGTGGGGCGAGTGTTCCCGAGTTTGGGACACCGATTGATACGAGTGCGCGACGGGTAGAGCCGCCAGCGGCGAGTGCTCCCGCAACTGCTGTCGTGCCTCCCGTGGTTGCTGCTCCCGAAGTTGTCCAGCCGGTGGCTGTCGCTCCAGTTGTTGCTGAGCCGGTAGCCGTCGCGCCGGTAGCTCCTGAGCCGATTGTGGCCGCGCCAGTTGTTGCCGAACCCGAGCCAACGGCGTCGTTGCCCGCCGCGAGCCCGGCTGCCGTCGTCACTCCGTTCACGCTCGTTTTCAGCACCGGTGAGCGAGCTCAAGTAGTGGGTCGTGGGCTCATCGGTCGTATGCCGGTGGCCCCGGCCAACGAAACCTGGGATCACCTCATCGTGGT
>CAIWRM010000063.1 GCA_903915075.1 uncultured Microbacteriaceae bacterium | reverse complement strand
TACTGGTAAAGTTGCACATCCCATCATCGCCTCGTTCCTTTCACGCCTAGTCCGCTCTATTCCCTGGACCCTTGA
Organism: uncultured Microbacteriaceae bacterium; assembly: GCA_903915075.1. GTDB lineage: Bacteria > Actinomycetota > Actinomycetes > Actinomycetales > Microbacteriaceae > UBA963. The sequence goes on along the minus strand of CAIWRM010000063.1, from coordinate 15,649 downwards.
CTCAGGCGCAGCGGACTCTCCTCTCCACAATCTCCACGCCCCTCTACGGCAAGCTCTCCGACATTTTTGGTCGTCGCCTCCTGTTCATCATCGCCATCGTGTTGTTCTTGATCGGTTCACTGCTCGCCGGAACCGCCCAGACCATGTACGAGCTCGCGGCCTACCGCGCCATCCAGGGACTCGGTGCCGGTGGCCTCATGGCACTGCCGCTGGCCATCATGGGCGACATGCTCGCGCCCCGACAACGCGCCAAATATCAGGGATACTTTCTTGCCGTCTTCGGCATCTCGAGCGTCATCGGGCCACTCATTGGCGGCCTGTTCGCCGGCTCGCCCCAGATTCTGTGGATCGAGGGATGGCGCTGGGTCTTCCTGATCAACCTGCCGATTGGTCTGGTGGCTCTGGCCTTCGTGCTTCGCTTCCTGCACCTTCCCCGACATCCTCACGCGGTGCGCATTGACTGGTGGGGCGCGGCGCTCGTCATTGGCGCCACAACTCCGCTCCTTCTCGTGGCCGAACAGGGCCGGGAGTGGGGCTGGCTGTCACCCATTTCGTTGGTCTGCTACGGCGCAGGTATTGCCGGGGCCGTAGCGTTTGTGTTTGTCGAGCGCTGGATGGGCGACGACGCCCTGATTCCCATGAAACTCTTTAGGTCGCAGACCTTCTCGATGGCGACCCTATTGGGCATCTTCGTTGGCTTCGGAATGTTCGGTGGCCTGATGATCATTCCCCTCTACGTACAACTGGTGATGGGCGCCACCCCCACCGAGAGCGGCTTCATGATGCTGCCCATGATTGCCGGCCTCATGATTGCCAGCATTTTTTCGGGACAGATTATGGCGCGAACCGGAAGCTACGCGGCTTTCCCCCGAACCGGCACACTGTTCCTGGCCGGCGGATTCCTCTGGCTCACGTTTATCACCCCCGATAAGCCCTACTGGTTCATACTTCTGGGAATGTTCGGCATTGGTCTCGGTCTCGGTCAGCTCCTGCAGACGCTCACGGTCGCCAGCCAGAACTCGGTCTCGTCGCGCGACATGGGCGTGGCCACGAGCACGTCAACATTCTTTCGATCGATGGGTGGAACGGCCGGCACGGCAATCCTGTTCTCGGTTCTCTTCTCGCGCATCCCGGAGACACTGAAGGCGGCATTCGCAAACCCCGAGTCACAGAGCAACATCGACGCTGCGTTAACGGACCCTGCCGTATTGGCAGACCCGAACAACGCGGCCATCATCGAGATTCTGCAAAATGGCCAAACCAACCCGGCCAGCCTCGTCGACTCGCTTAACGGCAACTCGGCTTTCCTCACGAACGTCGATCCGCGCCTGGCCGAGCCGTTCCTCGTGGGTTTTGCCGACGCGACGGTAACGGTGTACTGGATTGCCTTCGCCGTGGCGGCGGCGGCTTTCGTGCTGAGTTGGTTCATGCGCACGCAGCCGCTGCGCGAGAAGTCCGCAATGCAGGAAGCGGCCGATGCGGCTTACCAGGCCGAGCAGGCAGCAGAGTCGATGGGCTCACTGGTTGACCCCGGCCCCGCGATGACGCCGGCAGACCTGGCAGCCGCCGAAGCCCGCGAGGCTAAGCGCCGAAAGGCACGCGCACAAAAGTAGTCTCGGCGTCGGTGAAGCGCGCGCGCATCACCTCAAGAGCCTCGGGATTGCTGTCGACCAGAATGTAGTTGCGGCCGAGCGCGTGGGCCACGGCGCCCGTGGTTCCCGAGCCGGCAAAGAAATCGAGCACCGTGTCGCCCGGATTGCTGGACGCCTGCACGATGCGGCGCAGAATTCCCTCGGGTTTCTGAGTGGGGTATCCGGTCTTCTCATTACCCGTGGGGGAGACGATGGTGTGCCACCACACGTCGGTGGGAAGTTTGCCCCGTTCGGCTTTTTCTGCGGTCACCAAGCCGGGTGCCATGTACGGCTCACGCTCAATGGCGTCAACGTTGAACACGTAGTTGTCGGGATCTTTCACGTAGACAAGGATCGTGTCGTGCTTGGCGGGCCACCGGTTGCGCGGCTTCGCTCCGTAGTCGTAGGCCCAAATGATTTCGTTCAAGAAGCTGGCACGGCCAAAAAGAGCATCGAGCAGAACCTTGGCGTAGTGCGCCTCGCGATAGTCGAGGTGAACGTAGAGCGTTCCGTGCTGTGCCAGCACGCGCCACGCTTCGATAAGACGAGGCTCGAGAAAAGACCAGTAGTCCTCGAACTGGTCGTCATAGCTCATGAGCGTGGTGCGCACCCGCTCATACGAGTGACCGGCAAAACCGGTTACGCGGCCCTTGCCCGGAGTTGTGCGGCGAGACGTCGAAGCGGAGCGCACCTGGGATCGGCCCGTGTTGAAGGGAGGATCCACGTAGATGAGATCGATGGTGGCGTCATCAATCGTGGACAAAACTGCGAGGTTGTCCCCTTCGATCACGCGCCCACTCACCACACCCCCATTCTCTCAGAGTGCGCAAGCGCATATGCTCAGAACATGGACATTGACGTTGTTCACCAACCATCTGCGCACCGCTACATCGTTACGGTCAACGGGTTAGAGGCCGGAGAGGCCTCCTACGTGGAGCGCGACAACGAGCTCCTCATCACGCACACCTTCATCGATCCCGCCTTTCGAAACCAAGGGCTCGGAGCTGTTCTCGTTCACCGTGCGATTGACGACATCATCGCCACGAGTGACCGCGTGATCACGTCGGGGTGCTGGTTCGTCACCGCGTGGCTCGAGGCGCATCCCGGTTATGTGGAGACTGCCCGTTCGGGCGGCATCGACGCCGAGCTTGGCAACTCCTGCCGCATCGTTTCGTAGTTTTTGATGGTTCGGGCGCCCGGGACCTAATCCTTGACGCGCTCGGTGAGCCAACTCAGGAGATCGTCGATGACCTGCTCCTTGTTGGTCTCGTTGAACATCTCATGGCGTCCCTCGGGATAGACCGTAACCGTGACGTCGTTTTGGCCACTGCGTGAGATGTAGTCCTCGGCCAAAAACAGCACGCTCTTTTCGCCACCGACAGAATCATCGCTGCCGAGGAACATCAGAATCGGTGTCTGTGCCATGTTCTTGGACGGGCGGCCATAGAGCTTGAGCCCATCAACCACGCCGTACAGGGCGAGCACTTTTGCATCGAAGCACCACGGGTCCGCGGCGAAGTCTGCCCACACCTTCGGGTCGCGGCTCAACCACTCGTGACCCGTTGCGCCGGGTGCAGCAAACTTCTTGTTGAGGTCACCCGCATTCATGCGCGACGGCGTGCGCGACGCGGACCCGCTCCAGATGAGTCCCGCGTACTCGCTCGCGTGCGCGTTTGCCGCGACCTGGCCCATGAGCGAGCCCATGCTGTGGCCGAGAAGAAAAATGGGGAGGCGCGGATGTTCCGCGCGAATCATGTGGGTGAGTTCGAGGATGTTGTTCACAGCGGCGGAGAAGCCGCCCGCGCCTAGCCGTCCAAGCTTCGTCACGTCGCCAAACTGCTTCATGCCCGTTCTACCCGATCCGCGCTGATCCGGAATGTAGGTCGCGAAGCCTCCCGAGGTGAGGGCAGCCGCAACGTGCGAATACCGGCCGGCGTGCTCGCCAATCCCGTGCAGGAGGAGCACAACACCCCGAGGATTTTTCGCAGGGTAGTAGTCCATGAACAGGGTCACGCCGTACGAATCGACCAAAGTTTTTTCAGTACTCATGAGCCCATCCTGCCACTCGCGCTAATCTGACGGAATGGTTACCGATATCGACGTTCTTATCGTTGGTGGCGGAATCAACGGGCTGACGGCCGCCGCCTACCTCGCCCGCTCGGGAAGATCGGTGCTCATCGTTGAGCAGGCGGCTACATGTGGCGGGGTGGCATCGGGAACACGACCGTTCGCAGGCATCGATGTCGACGTCTCTCCCTTCGCGGCCGGTCTCACCATGCCGCCCTCACGAATCTGCCGCGATCTCAAGCTCGACTGTGCCACGACAGCGATGACGACGACCACCTTCATCCCTGTTCCCGGGAGTGCCACGGGAGGGGTGCTGCTCACCGGTGACGCCCTCCACAACCTCGCCGAGCTCGAGAGTGCCGGGCTGGGTCACGACTCCGACGGGATGCGCGCTGTTCGTGATGATCGCGAGATGTGGGCCGGCGCCGTGACCGGCTTGCTCACCGAACCCCTGCTGCGCCGAACCGAACTGCGGGCGGGTATCGCGCCCGCACTCTGGGAATCTTTCGTCGAGAGTCCCCTCGCCAACATTCTCCGACTCAACCTCTCGAGCGATCTGCTGCGGGGTGCGTTTCTTGCCCCCGCACTGGCCGCCGATCACACATACGCAGACGACCCCACACTTGCCCAAAACCGGGCGTTTCTGTCCGGTGCCGTGACCCAGAGCGAAGGTCAGGTTGCCCCCGCGGGGGGCGGACCCGAACTGGTACGCAGTCTCTATCGCGCTGCCGTTTCGGCAGGCGCGCAAGTGATGACCGAGGCCAGCGTTCGCCGAATTCAGCCGGTGCGCGATGCGCCGGTGCGCGTGACCTACCGGGTGTCGGGTGAAACGCGAGAGCTAACCGCCCACCGCGTGCTCGCCACCGTGCCGCGATGGGTGCTCGATGACCTTCTCGGCGAGGCTCACGAGGGAGAGCGACCCGAGAGCGCCGCGGCGAGCGCCAGCGTGCTGATTCGCCGCCTTCCCCGGATTTCGGGCAGTACGCCCCCCGAACTGGCGTTCGGCGGGACTTTCTTGGCGAACGCTTCGGGTGAACTGCTCGACGATGCCCGACGTCAGTCCGGCGAGGGGCTCATTCCGGTGACGTTGCCCTGTCTCATTCGGGTGCCTACGTTGGCAGACCGCCGACTGTTGCCTCCCGCGCTTCGGCATTCGGGCGCGCACCTCATGCACATCACAGCCCTCGGATTGCCTTACTCGCTGGGTGAACGCCTGCCCCCGGAGCTTTTTCGGGAGCGGGTTCAGAGCGGAATCATGCGTTCACTGGCGTCGGTGTTCGACGACAGTGTGGAAGACCTCGTGCTGCCCGATGCACTCGGTATGCCGTGTGTTCGAACGTGGACCAGCGTTGACGTGGAAAACGACTTCGGCTACCCGGGCGGTCACCTTCAACAGTCACGCCTTGCGTGGCCGTTTGTTGACGAGCAGGAGGCGCTGTCCACTCCCGCAGAACGTTGGGGTGTGAACACCCGGCACGATCGCGTGTTTGTGGCCGGCGGATCCGTGCGACGCGCCGAAAGCGGCACGGGGCTCGCCGGATTTGCCGCGGCGATGGCCGTGTGTGAGGCCGACGCGTAGCCCGCGCTTAGTCGAGCAGCAGAGCGGGTTCTTCAATCACCGAAGCGATGTCGGCCAGGAATCGGCTCGCCACGTCGCCGTCGACAACACGGTGATCAAAACTCGCGCCCACGGTGGTGACCCACGCCGGTCGAATCTCTCCCTCGACCACCCACGGCTTTTGCTTGATGGCGCCGAGGGCCACAATGCCCACTTCTCCGGGGTTCAGGATAGGGGTTCCCGTATCGACGCCAAAGACGCCGATGTTCGTCACCGTGATCGTGCCTTCCTGCATGTCGGCGGGTTGCGTGCGCCCGTCACGAGCATTGGTGGTGAGTTCCTCGAGGGCCTTCGCCAATTCCAGGAGGCTCATCGATTGTGCCTCTTTGACGTTCGGCACAATCAGCCCGCGCGGCGTGGCTGCGGCCACCCCAAGGTTTACGTAGTTGCGAACGATGATCTCGGTGTCGGTCCACGACGAGTTGACCGTGGGGTTACGGCGCACCGCCCAAATGATGGCCTTGGCCATCACGAGGAGCGGTGACACTTTGACGCCCGCGAAGTCTGGCGAGGCCTTGAGCCGCTTGACAAAGTCCATGGTGCGCGTGGCATCCACGTCAACAAAGATGCTGACGTGTGGTGCCTTGAACGCGCTTTCAACCATTGCTGTGGCGATGGCCTTTCGCACGCCCTTGACGGGAATGCGTTCTTCGCGCTCCGCCGGCGTCTCGGGGGTCACAATGTTTCGGAAAACACTGGCCTGCTGAGCGTGCCGAATAACGTCGTCGCGCGAGATTTCTCCGCCGATTCCCGTGCCGGCAACAGTGGACAGATCAACATCGAGATCTTTGGCCAGCTTGCGAATGGGGGGCTTGGCCAAGACGGGAACCGCGTCGGCAAGGGGTGAGCGCGTTGGTCGGCGCGAACCGGATGAGTCGGTGGCTGCGGCGTAGTTGGCCTGAGCCGCTTTTGCGTGACCGCGACGTCTGCGGGTGACACCGTGCCCGGCAACTCCATAGCCCACGAGATTATCGTTCGGGGATTCTTCGGCCACGTCCTTGGTTCCCACGGTCTCGCTCGCATCCGTGACGAAAACCTCGTTTGCCATGGCCGCCTGGGCCAGCGTGGGCGTGGGGGAGGTGAGTTGGCCCTCACCCTCAGAAGCAATGGTGATGATGGGCGTGCCCACCTCAATCGTGGTGCCCTCGGACACGAGAAGCTCTTGAACCTTGCCCGCGTAGGGACTCGGCAGCTCAACGAGCGACTTGGCTGTCTCAATCTCGACCAGGACCTGGTTGATGTCGACGGTGTCGCCGACCTGCACCTTCCACGTCACGATTTCTGCCTCGGTGAGACCTTCGCCCACGTCGGGCAAATAGAACTTTGACACCGTCATTTAGTGGCTCCTAATAGCTCAGTACGCGGTCTACGGCGTCGAGAATGCGGTCGGCGTCCGGAAGGAACAGGGTCTCGAGTTTGGCCGGCGGAAACGGAACATCGAATCCCGAGACGCGCAACACCGGGGCACTCAACGAATAGAAGGCCCGCTCGGCGACGGTCGCCGCGATTTCCGAACCGAGGCTGAGATTGCCCGGAGACTCCTGCGCAATGACGAGCCGGCCCGTTTTGCGCACCGATTCGAGGATGGGCGCGTAGTCAATCGGAGAGATCGAACGCAGGTCGATGACCTCAACGCTCGTTCCCTCTTCGGCAGCCAGCTCGGCTGTCTGCAACAGCACCGACACCATGGCACCGTGGCCCAGCAGCGTCACATCGGTGCCGGAGCGAATCGTGCGCGAGCTGTGCAACGGCGTGGAATTGTGGGAGGTATCCACGTCGCCCTTAGGCCAATAGCGGCTCTTGGGCTCGAAGAACATCACGGGATCGTTGCTCGCGATGGCCTCCTGAATCATCCAGTAGGCGTCGTGGGGATTGCTGGGGCTGACCACACGCAGGCCGGGAGTGTGCGCGAAGTATGCCTCGTTGCTCTCCTGGTGGTGCTCAACGGCGCCAATGTGTCCGCCGTAGGGGACGCGGATAACCACGGGGAACGACATGTTGCCCTCGTGGCGATTGGTGATCTTGGCCAGTTGGCTGGTGATCTGGTCGAACGCGGGATAAATGAAGCCGTCGAACTGAATCTCACACACCGGTCGATACCCGCGCATGGCCAAGCCGATGGCCGATCCCACGATGCCGGATTCGGCCAGTGGCGAGTCGATAACGCGGTCGCCACCGAACTGGTCCTTCAGACCCTCGGTCACGCGAAAGACGCCGCCGAGCGTTCCAATGTCTTCACCGATGAGCAAGACTTTCGGGTCTTCGGCGAGCGCGCGGCGGAGTCCCTCATTGATGGCCTTGCCGAGTCCCATGTTTTCGATGGTCATCTACGCGTCACCCCCGTCGACTGTGGCAGCCGGCTCGGATTCGGCGGTGGGCGGTGCGACCTCGTCGGTGGGGAATGACGCTTCGTAGGCGGTCAGCCAGGCAGCCTGTTCTTCCATGAGCGGGTGCGGGTCGGAATATACGTGCGCAAACATGGATGCGGGATCGGGGTTCTCAACGGCCACAATCCGGCGGCGAATGTCGGAGGAGAAGTCGGCGCCCTCTTGGGCGACCTCGTCAAAGAAAGCCTGTTCGACACCCTTGTTGCGCAGGTAGGCCTCGAGCCGAACGATGGGGTCGCGGGCGACCCACGATTCCACTTCGCTGTCTTCCCGATACTTCGTGGGGTCGTCGCTGGAGGTGTGGGCGCCAATGCGGTAGGTGTGCGCCTCCACCATTGCGGGGCCCTTGCCCTGCCGGGCATCGTCCATGAGCTTGGCCGTCACGGCGTAGCTGGCAAAGACATCGTTGCCGTCGATCTGAACCCCGGGCATGCCGTAGCCGTCTGCTCTGCGGTAGAGCGGAACGCGCGCCTGAACGCTGACGGGAACAGAGATGGCCCAGTGGTTGTTTTGCACGAAGAATACCTGCGGGGTCTGCTGGCTGGCGGCAAAGACCATGGCCTCGTGAACATCGCCCTGGCTCGTGGCGCCGTCGCCGAAGTATACGATGACGGCCTGATCGGTTTCGTAGTTTCCCGTGGCGTAGGCACCATCAAATTTGATGCCCATGGCGTATCCCGTGGCGTGCAGCGACTGGGAGCCGATGACCAGCGTGTAGAGGTGAAAGTTGCGGAAGCGCGGGTCGTTGGGATTCCAGCCACCGTGCGTGAGGCCGCGGACGAGTCGGATGATGTCGAAGACGTCGACGCCGCGAATCATGGCTACGGCGTGCTCGCGATAAGCGGGGAAAATGTGGTCCTGCGGACGAACGGCGTGGGCGGACCCCACCTGAGCGCCCTCCTGGCCGTGGCTCGGAATCCACAGGGCAAGCTGACCCTGGCGCTGTAGGTTCGTGGCCTCGGTGTCGAACCGACGAATCACCGACATGTCGCGGAAAAACCGCTTAATGTTGTCCTCGGTCAGTTGCTGAAAGTAGGGCAGAAACTCTTCTGCGCGCTCCGACGGGACCAGGCTGCCATCCGGTGCGAGCAGCTGGACCATGGGGTCATGAGTCGTATTTGCCATCACCTAAACCTACCCGGAATCGGCAGTTTCGTGGCGGTGTGGTGCCATGATGGTCACATGCGCCGGTTCGTTCTCTCAACAATCATCAACGCCATCGCCCTGTGGGTCACCACCGCTGTGGGTATCGGGGTCACGCTCATTGCAAACGGTCAACCGCTCACCGCGGGTGGCGGCAACGTGTGGGTTTTCCTGGCGACGCTGATCGTCACGGCAGCCGTCTTTGGTCTGGTCAACGGCACCATCGGAACGGTGGTGAGAATCATCGCTTTTCCGCTGTACCTCCTCACACTCGGCTTGTTGGCGCTCGTGGTCAACGCCCTGCTGCTGCTTTTCGTCTCGTGGTTGAGTTCGTTCCTCGGATTTGGGCTTCAGGTGGACGGTTTCTGGTCCGGCTTCTGGGGAGCGATAATTCTCGGAATCATCTCGTGGCTCTTGGGGCTCTTGCTCCGACCCAACCGTCGCTAGTTTCGGCTCGCCCGATCAACACGCCACTCTGTGGCCTGACAGGACGCACCTTCAGTGCCGAAGATTTCGCGTCGCGCGTTTATCAGCGCGGGATTGTGTGAGGCGTCGGCCTCGCTCGCGAGGTCGCGATAGACCGACACGTGGTGTGCGGCAAGAGGTTCTCCGGGTGGGATTGGTGGTGTTCGAGACACGGTCACGTCGGCTCGGCCCTCCGGCGCCATTCCGCCCAGTGCCGGGATCGGGTCATTTCTGTTCTCGAGCGCCACAACATGCACGCCGGGAGCAACTGAGCCCGGTGCCTGGGGGGAACCCACGAGCACGACATCGCTGACCCGCAGCTGAGGGTCCGCCGCCAACCGCTGGGCCACCAGGCCGCCTTGGGAATGACCCACCACAACGATGCGATCGGCGTTGGTCACACCGGCGGCCGAAAGAGCGGCCCGCACGCCCCGTTCGCTGTCGGAGACCTGACCGGTCATAGCGGCGATGTTTGATGTCATGTCCCACGGTTCACGGCCGCCCGAGATGCTGCCGTTAACGGTGCCGCCAATGTAAACGAACGCCGTCGTGGGCGTCTTTTCGATGCGCACCTGCGGCCTGTGTGATTCCGACGCGGGAATGCGCGCCACGGCGGCGGTGAACGACCCCGGGAGAAGACAGTCGGCCCGCGCAACGGGCCGCACAGCCAGCGTGGCCGGGTTTGCCGCCATGAGGGTAGTGCCGGCACCGGCGATTCCGGCCGCACCGGCGATGATGCCCGAGATACCGGTGATGCGGCGGCGAAAGGCGGACACGGTGATCGGTGACGGGGCCAGAAATGCCGCCACACCCGCAAGGACCGTCGCCCCCAGGCCGGGCGCTCCTGCCCACCAGGACTCGTTCGCGTCATAGGAATCGGCTGTTCTCCGGGCACGCAGCGCATCCGCCCGAATGTGGTCCGCCACGCGGGCGCAGGCATCGCTCACCTCCTCGAGACGATGACGGTGAGCGGGATCCGCGAGCATCGCGACGACGCGCGCCCGAACCACCCACGCGTCGATGTCGTGTGCCAGGTCGTCGAGGTGGTGGGCAAACTGCGTTACGGCCCCGGTGCTGACCGTCAGATTGCTCGGCGTCAGATCACTGTGCCCGGCAGAACTAGGCGCCACAGCACTAGGCGCCACAGCACCGCCGGTCACCGTGGCGTTAGTGGCCTTAGCCGTCATGAGACTGCCGCAGGACCTGCTCGGCACACGACTGCAGAACAATCGCCGCCTGCGTAAGGTGTTGTGCCGCGAGCACCTGTGACGGTGCAATCCACGCAGGATTCTCTGCAGCGAGCTCGCGAGCGCGGCGGGCGAGCTCGTGGAGTTGCTCGCCGAGTGGGCGTAACACGGCATCCCAAGGAGGGTCGGGTACGCCGCCAACAAAAGTCGGAAACACGGGCCCATTGTGGCGAGAAAATGGTGCGCCGGCCGTCGTCGCGCGACCCGGTGTGCACAACCCGGGGTTGAGGTCTGACGTGGGAGAATGGAGACATGACGTTGCCTCCTCAGGTTCTCAGCCCGCTCGACGGTCGCTACCGTGAGGCGGCGGGCCCCCTCGGTGAGTACCTCTCGGAGGCTGGCCTCAACCGCGCGCGCTGCCGTGTTGAGGTTGAGTGGATCATCTTCTTGGCCGCCCACACGTTGTTGGGAGCAACTCCCCTCACGGCCGAGCAACAGTCGGCACTTCGCGCGCGAGTAACCAACTTCGGGCAGGCTGAAATCGACCAACTCGCCGAGCTTGAGGCCGTAACTCGACACGATGTGAAGGCCGTTGAGTATCTTGTTCGATCCTGGCTGGACGCCGAGAACCTCGCCCACCTGGCCGAACTGACGCACATCACGTGCACGAGCGAAGACATCAACAACCTCTCCTACGCCCTCACGGTGCGCGATGCGGTGCAACTGGTGTGGGTGCCGGCCCTCGAGCGGGCCACCGCGGGATTCCGATCGCTGGCCAGCGAGCACGCGGCAACGCCGATGCTCTCGCGCACACACGGCCAGCCGGCCACACCCTCAACCCTCGGCAAAGAAATGGCCGTCTTCGTCTACCGCCTCGATCGTGTGCGCCGGCAGATTGCCGCCACGGAGTTCCTGGGCAAATTCAGCGGAGCGACGGGAAACTTTGCCGCGCACCGGGTTGCCGACCCTGCTGCCGACTGGCCGGCACTCAGTCGCGCCTTTGTAGAGTCGCTCGGGCTCGAGTGGAATCCGCTGACCACACAGATAGAGTCGCACGACTGGCAGGCCGAGCTCTACGCGCGGATTTCCCACGCCAACCGCATCCTGCACAATGCCGCCACCGACGTGTGGACCTACATCTCGATGGGCTATTTCCGGCAGATTCCTCAGGCCGGGGCCACCGGTTCGTCCACCATGCCCCACAAAATCAATCCGATCCGCTTCGAAAACGCGGAAGCCAACTTTGAAATCTCGTGTGCTCTGCTCGACTCGCTGGCCGCCACCCTGGTCACCAGCCGCATGCAGCGCGACCTCACCGATTCCACGACGCAGCGCAACATCGGCGTTGCCCTCGGTCACTCGCTTCTTGCGCTGGAGAACATGAGTCGAGGACTCACCGAGCTCGACGTTGCCGAAGATGCGCTGGCCGCCGACCTCGACGCCAACTGGGAGGTGCTCGGTGAGGCCATTCAGACCGTGATTCGGGCCGAAGTGGTGGCCGGGCGCTCGAGCATCACAGATCCCTACGCGCTGCTCAAGGAGCTCACCCGCGGCAAGAGGGTGACGGCAGCAGATCTCGCGGAGTTTGTCTCCCGCCTCGACATCTCCGCCGATGCCAAAGCACGTCTCGCCGCCCTTACTCCCGCAACGTACGTGGGAGATTCCGCGGTACTGGTGCGCTTTATCGGCGCAGCTCCGACCGACTAGCTACTTCTTTTTCTCCGGGGCAGCCGAGCCCGCGGAACGTGTGTGGGGTGTCGTTGGCTTCTTCTTCGCTGGAGCTCCCGGGGCCTTGGCCGGTGCCGCCGCTCTAAGCTCTTCGATATCCGCAAGCTCTTCTTTTCTCGGCCGAATCATGAGCACGACTGTCGCCGAGATCACCAGCATGGCAATGAATGCCACTCCCAGCCAAATGGCGGCCATGGTGAGGTTTCGCGTCGTCGAGATGACGACAATTCCCGTAAAGACGGCCACAATGACAGCGATGCCAATGACTTCAAAGGGGCGCATGCGGTCTCGGCGTGATGCGGTCATTTCTTCTCCTCCGTGCGGTTGGGTCGGCGCGAGAACGAGCTCATGCCCACACCCGCGATGATCGAAAACACACCGAATACGGCAAAATAGGCGCCGAGGAAACCGACGGCATACACATCAGACAGGGGCAGCGCAGCTTCGACGAGAGCAAGCAGCCCGGCGAGTCCCGCGAGAATGAAAAAGTCCCGCGAGACGGCGCGGTCAGTAATTGACCACGCAGCCAGGCCAGAGGTGAGGGCAACCACAGCGGCCCAGATACTCACACACAGCGTCAGAGTGGTCCGATCGCCGCCCAAGAACGCCGCCGCGATTCCGGCTGCAGCGATGCTTGACACGGCTTGAATGCCCAGAGCCACGCGCGCACGCGGCCATGCCGCCACGCTCACGGCGGTCATGAGTTGGCCAGCGGCTGACAAGAACGAAACGCCCGCAAAAACAACGAGTCCCACGAGCGGGGAGTGATCCGAGGTGAAGGTGATGACAACCGCGCCCGCGAGGGCGACTACCGCCTGCAGAATGAGGGCCGGGCCAAGCAGGGGAACGTGATGAGTGTCGTTAGTCATAAGTAAGCCACTGAGGTTGTGCTCAGTCTACGTGCGGGTGCCCGCACGAGCGACATCGGCCCCGGGGGCTGGAAGAACGCGACTACTTGGTGGGACTGGCCACATCGGCGAAGCGCGACAGGTGTCCTTGGAACGTGACTTCAATGGTGTCGGTGCGGCCGTTGCGGTGCTTGGCCACGATGAAATCAGCCATTCCTGCCCGCGGGTGGTCGCGCTCACCCAGAGCCTCACGGTGCAAGAGGATCACGACGTCTGCGTCTTGCTCCAGCGATCCCGATTCGCGAAGATCACTGAGGGCTGGCTTCTTGTCGGAACGCTGTTCCGGTCCGCGGTTGAGCTGTGACAGAGCCACGACCGGAACCTGGAGTTCCTTTGCCAGAAGCTTGAGTGCGCGCGAGAACTCGCTCACCTCCTGCTGACGATTCTCCACCTTCTTGCCCGAGGTCATGAGCTGGAGGTAGTCAATCACGATGAGCTTGAGGCCGCCGCGCTGAGCGAGTTTGCGGCACTTGGCGCGAATCTCCACCAGCGTCATGTTGGGACTGTCGTCGATAAACAGGGGCGCATCGTTAATGCGTCCGCGTGTGCTGGCAATTGCTGTCCAGTCGCGATTGTCGACGGTTCCCTTGCGCATGTTCTCCAGTCGCACGGAGGCCTCGGCCGACAGTAACCGCATGGCGATCTCGCTGCGCCCCATCTCAAGCGAGAAGAAGATGGTCGGCAGGTTGTGCTTGATCGACGCCGACCTCGCGATGTCAAGCGCGAGGGTGGACTTTCCGAGCGCGGGACGGGCGGCCACAATGACCAGCTGACCCGGGTGAAGACCGTTGGTGAGTTCATCGAGATCGCGGAATCCCGTGGGTACGCCGGTCATGTTGCCGTCGCGGTGACGCGCCGCCTCAATCTCGTCGATAGCCGTGGTGACGGCCATGTTGAGCGGCACGTAGTCTTCGGCCTCGGCCATACCGGTGACGCCGTAAATCTCCGCCTGAGCATTATTCACCAAATCGATGGCATCGCCCTCGCCCGAATAACCCATGTGGACGATGCGCGTGCCCGCGTCAATGAGCCGGCGCAGGAGCGCGCGTTCGGCCACAATCGCAGCGTAGTAACCGGCGTTGGCTGCGGTAGGAACTATGGAAGTGAGTGTGTGCAGATAATCGGCGCCGCCGGCCTTGGCGAGAGAGCCCGTCTTGGTGAGTTCATCGGAAACCGTGATGGCGTCGGTGGGTTCGCCGTGCGAGTAGAGCGAGAGAATCGCGTCGTAGATGGTCTCGTGCTTGGGGTAGTAAAAATCGTTGCCCCGCACGACGTCAATCACATCGGCGACGGCGTCACCACTCAGCAACATTCCGCCGAGGGTGCTTTGCTCCGCCAGCATGTCGTGGGGCGCGACCCGCTCGGTTCCGCGTTCGGGCGACTCGGCGGCGATGCCCAAGTGTGCGATCGACACGGATCTTCCTTTCGCCGAGGGGGGGAGAGACTAATGAGTTAAGACTTAGCCCACGCCACGGACACTGTGCCGCAGCGACCCGCGGGTTAACGCCTGTGCACACTCTAGGAACGGGATGTCATGCCGCCAAACGACCCTGTGGATAACTATGTGGATGACTCGCCCAAAATCGTCAAAAACCTGTTCATGAACTTGGGGATAACCTGTGCATGGCGGACTTATTTTGGCAAATAAGTATGCTCTGAACAGGTCTTTTCTTTGTCCCCAGCTGTGGATTCAATCATCCTTCAAGGAATTCTTGAGGCTTGTGGAATTCTTTACTCAATACACAACAAAAGCGGGGCGAAAACCCTAAAGATTCCGCCCCGCTCACGTGTATGTGTGTTACTTGGCTGCAACCACCTGAAGGGTGATTGTTGCGACCATCTCGTCGCGAAGACGAACGGTGGCCTCGTGGTTTCCGGTGAACTTGATCGGCGCAAGGATTTCAATCTTGCGCTTGTCGATGTCGCCGATACCCGCTTCTGCCACCGCTTGCGCGATGTGGCCGGTCTTGACGGATCCGAACAGGCGACCATCGCGTCCCACCTTGACGGCGAGCTTGATGACGGCGTTCTCGAGCTTGTCCTTGAGCGCCTGAGCCTCTTCGTTCGTGGCAAGTTGGCGAGCAGCGCGGGCCGAGCGAATCTGCTCGACCTGCTTCTCTCCGCCGCGAGACCAGGCGACCGCGAAGCCCTGAGGAATCAGATAGTTACGTGCGTAACCGTTCTTCACCTCAACAACGTCGCCTGCCGAACCGAGGCCAGAGACCTCGTTAGTCAGAATGAGTTTTGACATAGTGCCTCCTCCTAGCGTCCGGCGCCAGCGTAGGGCAGCAGAGCCATCTCGCGCGCATTCTTCACGGCGCGAGCGATGAGACGCTGCTCCTGCACGGAAACACCCGTGATGCGACGCGAGCGGATCTTTCCGCGCTCGGAAATGAACTTACGAAGCGTGGCGACATCTTTGTAGTCGATCACGCCAACGCGAATCGCCTTAGCGGGAGCGAGGGCTTTCGCGCCCTTGCCACCGCGCAGCGGCTTGCGGCGGTCGCCGCTTGAC
>CAIWRM010000062.1 GCA_903915075.1 uncultured Microbacteriaceae bacterium | reverse complement strand
CGCAGCTTGCGCAGGTAGTACAGCTTGGCGCGACGCACGTCACCGCGGGTGACGAGCTCAATGTGGTCGATTACCGGGGAGTGCACCGGGACCGTACGCTCCACACCCACCTGGAAGCTGACCTTGCGGACGATGAACGTCTCGCGCACGCCGTGACCATTGCGGGAGATGACAACGCCCTGGAAGACCTGAATACGAGAGCGGTTGCCCTCAATGATGTTTACGTGAACCTTGACGGTGTCGCCAGGGCGGAAGTCGGGAATGTCGCTCCGCAGGCTGGCTTTGTCTAGGGCATCAAGAATGTGCATGATATTTCGCTCTCTGTGGCCGCTACAGGTCGAACACGGGTTAGGGATATTTCAGAAGGCGTGCCCGTATCGCGGTATCGACTCCCCCTGTAGCAGGAGTCGCGCGAGGCACAAGGCTTAAGTGTGCCAGATGGATGCCCGATGGGCGAATCGTGACGCACCCTTGGCCCTCGCCATCTTCACCACGTGGAGGCTGGTTCTGCACGAAGTAGAATCGCCACATGGATGCCGAACACCTTGACGCGTCACTGTCCGGTGCGCAAAAAGACGAGGCAACCGTGACTTCGGATGGTACGCGCGTTGAGTCGCGCATCGAGGGAGTCATCGTGACCGCACCGATCAACCATGTTGATCACCGCGGGCGCGTGTTCGAAATCTATGCGGGGCCGTCTGAACAGTGGGTCGATCCCCTTGTCTATTGCTATTCCTTCACGGTGCGCCCCAACCAGATCAAGGGGTGGGGGCTTCACCTCCATAAGGAGGACAGGTACACACTCATCACGGGGGAACTTCTCACCCTGCTCTACGACGCACGCAAGGACTCGCCCACTCACGGCGTGATCCAGAAGGTCGTACTCACCGGTCAAGGTGCCAGACAGCTCCTGATTCCTCGAGGTGTGTGGCACCTCAACATTGCTCTCGGTGATACCGAAGTTCACTTGATCAACCATCCCTCGGCCGCCTACAACCACGATGACCCCGATCGTTACATGCTCCCCCTCGGTGCGCCCGAGATCCCGGTTGATGCGAGCGTCTATTGGCCGCCCCAGTCGGCTGGCCTCGCTCACACCTAACCACGAAGGTTTCACTCATGAGTTCGCGAAAGAGTTCGCCTGCGTCAGCTCGAGTTCTCGTGATTATCCCGACCCACAATCATCCCGGGACACTCGCGACAGCCGTGCAGAGCGTCCAGAATCAAACCGTTTCGGACATTCGCATCGTGGTCATTGGTGACGGCGTCAACGATGACACCCGAGACGTCATGGCCACAATCGTGCGCGCGGATGAACGCGTCTCGTTTCTCGATCTGCCCAAGACCGCGCGACACGGCGAGGAGTACCGCGATGAGGCCATTCGGTCGTCATCGGAAGAGGTCATTGCGTATCTGTGCGACGACGACCTCATGTTTCCGCAACATCTGGAACACCTCATGAGTGTTCTCGACGGACACGATTTTGCGAATTCCCTGCCGGCGTTCATTTGGGCGGACGGGTCGCTCCGCGTCATCCCCGGTGACCTCGCCAACCCGTCATCAGTGCTCTGGCATCTCGATTCAGAGACCATGCGAAACTCGGTGTCGCTGAGCGGCGTGGTCCACACACGCTCGTCATACGAGCGACTTCCCGTGGGCTGGCGATCCGCCCCGGTCGGGCGATGGACGGACCACTACATGTGGCATCAGTATTTTTCCCTCCCGGGATTTAGCGGCGCAACAGCCAAGATTTCGACGACCGCCAAGTTTCCGGCCTCGTCGACCCCCGGCTTGGACCCGGATGTGACCGCAGCGAATATTCGCCGATTTGCCAACGACATGGCGCAGCCGAGTTTCTTTGACGAGTGGCAAGAGCGAGTTCGGGCGGCGGTCTGGGATACGGCCGTCGAACACCTGCTGGCACTGACGAACATGACGAGAGACAGAGACGCCCTCTTGGCTGCCAACGAGAAGCTCGTTCGCGAGCACGAGATTTCTCACCTCGAGGTAACCGAAGAGTTCACGTCGTCCACGTCGTGGCGCGTGACGAGGCCTTTACGCTGGGTCCGTGAACTTCTCGCCGGTCGCGGAACCGTCCGCAAGTAGGTCGGGGCGAATCTCGCGCGTGCGCTCCATCTGCTGCTCGCGGCGCCACGCGGCGATTGCTCCGTGGTTGCCCGAGAGCAGAACGTCGGGCACCTCCAGATCGCGCCACTGGGCGGGCTTGGTGTAGCTGGGGTACTCGAGCAGGCCGTCTTCGTGGCTCTCCTCGGTGAGCGACTCGGGGTTGCCCACCACACCGGGAACCAGGCGCCCAATTGCCTCAATCATGGCGATGGCGGCCACCTCGCCGCCGTTCAGCACGTAGTCGCCGAGCGACACCGGCACAACGCGGATTCTGGTGGCAAAGTGATCCGACACGCGTTGGTCGATGCCCTCGTAGCGACCACACGCAAAAATCAGGTGCGGCGCCAGAGACAGCTCGCGGGCCATTGCCTGAGTAAAGAGGTGGCCGGCGGGCGTGGGAACAATGAGCACGGCCTCATCGTCGCGCTCGGCAATGAGGGCATCGATCGCCTCACCCCAGGGCTCGGGCTTCATCACCATTCCGGCGCCACCGCCGTAGGGGGTGTCGTCCACGGTGCGATGCACATCGTGCGTGAAGTCACGCAGGTTGGTCACACCGAAATCGAGGATGCCCTTCTCGCGAGCTTTGCCCACGAGCGAGACATCGAGCACGTCAAAGAACTCGGGAAAGATGGTGACAACGTCAATCCGCATGGACGGGCGCCTCTTCGTCATCGTCGAGCGCCTCAAACAAGCCCCCCGGCGGCGTTACGGTCACGGTCTTGGCAACGATGTCAACGGCCGGCACGATGGCGGCCACGAAGGGCACCATCACTTCGCCGGAATCTGTGGCCACCACGAGGAGGTCTTGCGCGGGAAAGTGATCAACGCGCGAGACAGTGCCCACGGGCTTGCCATCACGAACGACCGTGAGGCCCACGAGCTGGTGGTCGTACCAGGCGTCGGGCTCATCGGGACTCAGTTCGGTATCGACGTCAATCCACAAAATGGCTCGGGCCAGAGTTTCGGCCTGCGATCGGTCGTCGACATCGACAAAGAATCCCACGGGAGTGCCGTTGTACCAGCGCAGTTCGGAAAGCGTGAGCGGCTTGCCGTGCCACGGCGACTCTTCGGGAACTTGAAGGGTGAACGTGGCGCCCGGCACGAAACGCTTGTCGGGTTCGTCGGTGTACAGCTCAATCTTGAGTGCGCCCTTAAGGCCGTGCGCTTTGGTGAGGCGACCGACTCGCAACTGCGAGCGGTGCTCTGGCGCCACCTTAGGCGTCGGTGTCGACGACGTCGACACGAACGGAACGACCGTCGGCTAGCGCATTCACCACGGTGCGGATTGACTTGGCGGTGCGACCCGATCGACCAATCACGCGCCCCAGATCCTCGGGGTGAACGTGAATCTCGAGGAGGTCACCTCGGTTTGTCTGGCTGGACACCACGCGCACGTCGTCGGGGTGATCAACGATCGCCTTGACAACGTGAGCGAGGGCATCAGCAAGCATGGTGCGAACTACTCCGCGGGCTTTTCTTCGGCTGCCTCGGGAGCGGCTTCTTCAGCAGGTGCTTCTTCAGCAGCGGCCTCTTCAGCGACAACTTCTTCAGCGACAACTTCTTCAGCCGCAGCCTCGACGGGCGCTTCTTCGGCTGCCTCAGCCTGGACTTCAGCCACAATGTCGGTCGTCGCCTCAGCGGCAACTTCGGCGTTGCCGGCAATCTCATCGGCGGCAACTTCAGCGGTCACCTCATCGGCTACCTCGGCGGCAACCTCAGCCTTGACGACCTTCTCCACCTTGGGGCGAAGGACGGGCTTCTTCTTGGCGTCCATCTGGAACGGAACCTTGGGCTCGGCCAGCTTGACGGTGTTCTTGGCGTCTTTGTCGCCCTTGAACATTCCCCAGTCACCCGTGAGCTTGAGAAGCGCGGCAACCTGCTCGGTGGGCTGAGCGCCGACGCTGAGCCAGTACTGAGCGCGGTCAGACTTGACCTCGATCACCGACGGGTCGGCGGTGGGAACGTAGCGACCGATTTCTTCGATCACGCGGCCATCGCGCTTGGTGCGCGAGTCGGCAACAACGATGCGGTAGTGCGGAGCACGGATTTTGCCCATGCGCTTCAAACGAATCTTGACAGACACAATTCTCCTGAATGTGGAAAGACGGGGTGAACTGAGAAGTCGTGGGCGTGGGGACACTGAGACGAAGTTCGAAAGGGGTTTTGGTTGGCTTCTGATAGAGGGTCGGAAACCAGCAAAACACGTGCTCTCTATAGTGCCAGAAACCGCGAGAAGTCGCCAATCGGGCCTTAGCGGCCGCCGAGAAGTTTCTGCATGTCGGCCAGTTCTTCGGCACTCATTTCGCCCACTCCGCCGGCGCCACCCCCGGCTGCGCCCAAGCCAAACCCTGCTCCGCTGCCACTGCTGGTGCGCTGACCAAGTGCCGCGTTTTCGGCGGCCCGTTTGGCCGGATTTCCCGACTTCGACGACTTCTTTTTCGTCGGCTTGGGGCGCGCGCCACCAATTCCACCGGGAATCGGACCCATGCCGGGAACCTGGGGAACCTTGCCCTGGGCCACCGACTTCATCATCTTGGCTGCCTGCTCAAAACGATTCACCAACGAATTGACGTCGGTGACGGTAACGCCCGAACCATTGGCAATGCGCAGGCGACGCGAGCCGTTGAGCAGACGCGCGTTGCGTCGTTCGGCGGGAGTCATCGAACGGATGATCGCCTCGGTGCGCGTGATCTCGCTCTCGTCAAAGTTGTCGAGCTGAGCCTTCATCTGACCCGAACCCGGCAGCATGCCCATCATTTTCTTGAGGGAGCCCATGTTTTTGAGCTGCTGCATCTGCTCGAGAAAGTCTTCGAGGGTGAACGTCTCGGTGGCGATCTTCTCGGCCACCTTGGCCGTCTCTTCGGCATCGAAGGTCTGTTGCGCCTGCTCGATGAGCGTGAGCATGTCACCGAGGTCGAGAATGCGGTTGGCCATGCGGTCGGGGTGGAACGGCTCGAAGTCGTCGAGCGATTCGCCGGTGGACGCAAACATGATGGGGCGTTCGGTGGCAGAGACCACCGAGAGCGCGGCGCCACCGCGGGCGTCACCGTCGAGCTTGGTGAGCACCACTCCCGTGAAGTCGACGCCCTTCTGGAAGGCCTCTGCCGTAGCCACGGCGTCTTGACCGATCATGGCGTCAATCACGAAGAGCACCTCATCGGGAGACGTCGCCTTGCGAATCTCGGCGGCCTCCTTCATGAGCTCGGCGTCGACACCCAACCGACCGGCGGTGTCGATGATCACCACGTCGTACATCTTGTCGGTGGCGTACTTGATGGAGTCTTTGGCCACCTTGACCGGGTTGCCCTTGCCGTTTCCGGGCTCGGGCGCGTAAATGGCAACACCGGCGTTGCCGGCCACCACCTCGAGCTGCGTGACGGCGTTGGGACGCTGAAGGTCACAGGCCACGAGCAACGGGGTGTGCTTCTCTTTGGCGAGCCACTTGGCGAGCTTGCCGGCGAGGGTGGTCTTACCCGAACCCTGGAGGCCCGCGAGCATGATTACGGTGGGTGGCTTCTTGGCAAACTCGATGCGGCGCTGCTGGCCTCCGAGAATCGTCACCAGCTCGTCATTGACAATCTGCACGACCTGCTGAGCCGGGTTGAGCGCCTTGCTGATTTCGTCGCTCAGTGCGCGTTCACGAACGGCGGCCTGGAACGACTTGACCACGGTGAGCGACACGTCGGCATCGAGCATTGCACGACGAATCTCGCGCAGGGTGCCGTCGACATCCGCCTCGGTGAGCTTGCCCTTGCCGCGCAGGCCTTTGAGGGCGTCGGTGAGACGCGAAGAAAGTGTTCCGAACGTTGCCATATCGTTGACCAGCCTACTCAACGAGCGCGGCAGCAAAGGCGACCGGACTGAAGCCCGAGAGGTCTCCTATGCCCTCACCGCTGCCCACCAGTTTGACCGGGATGCCCGTGCGCTCTTGCACGGCGAGCACGAACCCACCCTTGGCAGAGCCGTCGAGTTTGGTCAGCACCAGACCGGTCACGCCCGCGTGCTCGAGAAACGCCTCGGCCTGCACCAGACCGTTTTGTCCCGTCGTGGCGTCGAGAACAAGCAACACCTCCGCGATGGGCGACTGCTTTTCGATCACGCGACGAATCTTGCTGAGTTCGTCCATGAGGCCACTCTTGGTTTGCAGTCGACCGGCAGTGTCGACGATTGCGACGTCAACGCTGTTGGCCACCGCATACTCAACGGTTTGGTAAGCGACACTCGACGGATCCTGTCCCTCTTGCTGCGGCCGCACCATCTGCACCCCGGCACGCTCGGCCCACGTGCCCAGCTGATCGACAGCGGCGGCGCGAAAGGTGTCGGCCGCGCCCAGAACCACCGAACGCCCGGCGGTCGTAATGAACTTGGCGAGTTTGCCGATGGTGGTTGTCTTGCCCACGCCGTTCACCCCAACGACGAGCACCACGGCCGGTCGATCTTTGAGGTTGAGCGTCGTGTCGAAGCGGCTGAGCCGCTCTTCGAGCACTTCACGTAGGAGGCGCACAAAGTCGTTCTCATCGAGGGGCGGCACCTGTGCCACGCTGGCGCGCACGGCCTCGATCAGTTCGTCGGTCACGTCGGGGCCAAAGTCGGCAGCGAGCAGGGTGGCCTCGAGGTCGTCCCACGTGTCATCACTCAGCACAAACGTGCGCGAGAACATGCCACGGAGCTTTGAGCCGAGTCCCCAACTCTTCTTGTCAGCCATGATGCAAGGTTATTCGGTTTGAGGTGCTGAGCCCGGCTAGGACGCTTCGGCCTGTGCCACGCGCTGGCCCACGACCGCAGAGACACCGTCTTGGCGCATCGACACACCGTAGAGTGCATCGGCGATCTCCATGGTGCGCTTCTGGTGCGTGATGATGATGAGCTGGCTGGATGTGCGCAGGTCCTCAAACGTGCTGAGCAAACGACCGAGGTTGGCATCATCGAGGGCGGCTTCGACCTCATCCAAAATGTAGAACGGGCTAGGGCGGGCCTTGAAAATGGCCATGAGGAAGGCCACCGCGGCCAGAGACTTCTCGCCACCGGAGAGCAGGCTCAGGCGCTCAATCTTCTTGCCGGCGGGCTTCACCGTCACCTCGACACCCGAGGCGAGCAGATCGTCTGGCGTGGTGAGCGCCATGGCACCAGACCCGCCGGGGAACAGCACCGGCAACACCTCGTTGAACGCCTTGCGGGTATCTTCGAAGGCGGCCTCGAAGATGGTCT
Organism: uncultured Microbacteriaceae bacterium; assembly: GCA_903915075.1. GTDB lineage: Bacteria > Actinomycetota > Actinomycetes > Actinomycetales > Microbacteriaceae > UBA963. The sequence goes on along the minus strand of CAIWRM010000062.1, from coordinate 11,484 downwards.
GCATGGTGGCATCAACCTCGTCGATAATGCTCAGCAGGTCGCGGCGCGTGTTCGTGAGGTCGGTGAGCTGCTCGGTGAGGAACTGGTGCCGGGCTTCGAGCGCCGCAAACTCCTCGAGGGCGAGCGGGTTGACGCGACCGAGCGCCGACAGCTTGCGGTCGGCCTTCTCGAGGCGACGCTCCTGTTCGGCGCGCACAAACGGGATGCCAGCAACATTCGGAGCGGCGTCGCTTGACGCGGCATCCTCTGCATGGGCCTCGCTGGGCTCTTCTCCCGACGGAATGAGTTGGTCGGGGCCGTACTCGGCAACCAGCACGTCCTCAACGAGACCGAGTTCGGTGGCGGCCCGCTCCACGAGGGTGGAGACCTGAAGCTTCTTCTCGTAGATCTGCAGCTCGAGACCGTGCACGCTCTCAGTGATGCCGCTCAGCTTCTCGCGCAGGGTCACCTCTTCGGCACGCAGCTCGGTAAGTTCTGCTGTGGAGGCCAGACGTTCGGTTTCGCGCTGGTGCAAGACCACGCGGGCCTCGCTCACCGAGCGGTCGACCGAGTCGAGCACGGGAGGCAGATCGGCCACGACACTGTTGGCCACATCCACCTGACGACGACGCTCGACGGCGCGGCGCGCCGACTCCTCGGCGGCCTGACGATCCGTCTCGAGTTGTGAACGCAATCCCTCAACGCGCAATTCTTCGGCACGCACGCGCTCGCGCGCGGTCTCGAGCGCCAGGCGTGCCTGCACCTCGCGCTCGCGCTGAGCCTCAAATGCCACCAGGGCGCGCTCGCGCACCCCGTAGTCGGCCACGGGAAGGGGGGCAGATTCCTTCTGGGCAAGCTCCTGAGAACTGCGCTCGAGTTCGGCCGTGGCCTGAGTCACCTGTTCGGTGGTGGTGGCGAGTGCCTCGGTGAGACGCGCCACCTCGGCTGCGGCCGATTCGGCCTGCGCCTTGGCGCGGTTGAATTCCTCGGATCGGGCGGCCAGCTGGGCGTCAAACTCGCGTAGGGCAGCCAGTGCGGCAACGGAGCGCTCCTTGGCCACCTGGGCGTCGGCGCGACGATCGGCCAGCTCGAGCCGCGCCGCATCGGTGGTGCGCATCGTTTTCTCGAGCGCCGAGCTGGCGGCATCGCGCTCGGCCACGAGCTCGATTCGACTGCGCGTGGCGCCACTGCCACCCGAGAGCACAAAGCGGGTGAGCACCTCGCCCGCGCGCGTGATGATGGTGACGTTGCGCTCGAGGGGTGCGTAGGTTTTCTTCCACGCGGCGCGAGCAGCGTCGAGGTCGTCGGCAATCACGGTCTCGGCAAGTAGCCCTAAGACACCCGAGGGTCCGGTGACCACGGATGCGGCCGTGACCACTCCGGGAGCGGTGGGTAGGTCGGCGGTGCGCGTGGCGGCCGATCCCACAATGATGTTGACGCGTCCCATGTTGCCGGCCTCGGCAGCGCCGAGGGCGTCGACGGCCGCGTCGAGTGAGTCGGCCAACACGGCGTCGGAGAGCCCGCCGAGTGCAGCGGCAATCGCCGTCTCGCATCCGGGTTCAATCGATACGTGCTCGGCTACCAGACCGGCGATGCCCGCGAGCTTGGCCGCGACGAGCTCGGCTGAGCCGTCTTCGTGTTCCATGGCCAGCGCGAGCGCCGAGATGCGCGCGGTGAGGGCCTCTGCTTCACGCTCGAGCGAGTGCACGCGTTCGCGCAGTTCGTCGAGGGCAGCCTCGCTGCTCACCACGGCCGCTTCGGCCTCGATGTACGCGGCACCCAAGGTCTCGGCATTGCCGGCGGCGGTCTGCGACCCCTGCAGCGACTCAAGAAGTTCTTCGGCCGCCGTGCGCCGGTCCTGGGCGCCGGCGAGCGCATCCACCGCACGCTGACGTTCGCTGGTGACCGCGTCCAATGAGGACTGCGCGGCATCTCGCGCTCCACGCAGTGCGGCCACGTCGAGTTCGGCACGCGAGACGAGCGCGCCCATTTCATTGAGCTCGGCTTCGGCGGCCTCAAGGACAGTACGTGCCTGCGTGGTCAGCTCTTGGGTTTCTTGCCACGCGGCCTCGGCGGCGACGGCGGCCGCGGCCAGGGAGACGGCTTCGGTGGCCGCGTCGTCGACCATTGACTGCGTGACGCCCGAACCGAGCGGCGTCTGATCCGCATCCGAACTAAACAGGGCAAGGCGCTGGTTGGCGAGGGTGAAGAGGCCGCGCAAGCGCTCCTGCACCGACTCGAGCGCAAACACCGTGCGCCGGGCCTCATCAACGGCGTCGGTCGATGCCTCGGCCTCAATGCGGCGCACGCGCAGCGAGACGCGCTCCAACTGTTCCTGAAGCACGATGCGTTCGCTGTGACGCTCCGACTCCGACTTGTTGAAGCCGTCGAGCGCCGTGCGCAGGGTGACTACGTCGTCGGCGAGCAGGCGAGCTCGCGCATCGCGCACCTCGGCCTGAATCTGCACGGCCTCGCGGGCGATGTCTGCCTGAGCGCCCAGTGGCTTGAGCTGGCGTCGAACCTCACCCGCGAGGTCGGACAACCGCGTGAGGTTGGCCTGCATGGCGTCGAGTTTGCGCACGGTCTTTTCTTTGCGACGACGGTGCTTGAGGATTCCGGCGGCTTCTTCAATGAACCCGCGGCGGTCTTCGGGGCTCGCCTGCAGCACGCTTTCGAGTCGGCCCTGCCCCACGATGACGTGCATCTCGCGTCCGAGACCCGAGTCGCTTAGCAGCTCCTGCAGGTCGAGCAGGCGACACGTCTCCCCGTTGATGGCGTACTCGCTCGTTCCGTTTCGGAACAGGGTGCGGCTGATGGTGACTTCGGTGTAGTCGATGGGCAGCGCCCCGTCGGAGTTGTCGATGGTGAGCGACACTTCGGCGCGACCGAGTGGTCCGCGGGTGGCCGTTCCGGCAAAGATGACGTCTTCCATCTTTCCGCCGCGCAGTGTCTTGGCGCCCTGTTCACCCATCACCCAGGCGAGGGCATCGACCACGTTGGACTTGCCCGAACCGTTGGGGCCCACCACGCAGGTCACGCCCTTTTCGAAGGCAAAGGTGGTGGGTTGCGCGAACGACTTGAAGCCCTTGAGGGTCAGGCTTTTCAAGTACACGGGACAACCTTTCGACGCCGAAACGAATGCGGCGGGTGAGTCCACGTTAGCGAATATTCGCGAACCCGCATGACCGAATCCGGGGCAACCACCCGCACGAGAGGGCGCCTAAGCGGTGAAGAATTTCTGCAGAGCCGAGGTGACGGCGGTGTGATCTTCCACCACAGCCATGTGGGCCACACCGGGAACAACCACCAGGCGCGCGCCGGGCACCTCCTGCGCGATAAAGGCGCCCTGTTCGGGAGTTGCCGCGGGATCGAGTTCACCCGAAATCACGAGCAGTGGCACGTCGATAGACGACAGGCGCTCGCGCACATCAAACGCGCCGATGGCCTCACACGCGCGCGCATAGCTTTCGGGGTCAGCCCCGCGGAGCAGGTCAAAGAGTGCCTCGACCTTGTCTCCGTGGGATGCCACAAAGGCATCGGTGAACCAGCGCGGACGCTGTGAGTCGACCAGCATGGCCGTGCCCTGAGCGCGAACGTTGTCGGCGCGCTCCTGCCAGTGAGCCATGTCGCCCAGCTTCGCGGCCGAACACACCACGGCCGAGTGCTTCACGCGGTCGGGAAAGTCGAGGGCAAGTTGCATGGCGATGGCCCCGCCGATCGAGACACCCGCATAGTCGAAGGTGTCGATGCCAAACGCATCAGCGAGGTCGATGACGCCCTGGGCGAGCTCCGCCATGGTGAAGGGCTCGCTCGTGGGCTCCGACTTGCCGTGACCCGGCAGATCCCAGCGCACCAGCGTGTAGTTCTTGCTCAATGCCGGCAGGGCGTCGTCCCACAGCGGGGCGGCTGTGCCCAGCGAAGGCCCGAGAATCAAGACGTTGTCGAGCCCACCAAACTCGGTGGGGTCAATCTCAGTGGTACCAGCAAGGCGGGGAACGGTCATGGTCTGAATCCTCTGCTCGGAGTTCTGATGTTTGGGGGCTCTGATGCTCCTCCATTCTCTCGCGCATCCCTCGTCGGCCACGACCCGTGTTTGATACTTTGGAAGTCCGCTCCCCCTTTCTCACTGAGGACGTACTCGTGACGCACAAAATCCGCATCGCCGTGATTGGTCCGGGCGAGGCTGCCTCACGCCTGGCGCACGACCTGGCCGAGGCCGGTGCCGACGTCACGGCTTTCGACCTCACCCCGATCAACGAGTCCGCCATTCAGGTGGCCGCCTCCGTAGAAGACGCCGTTGCGAAGGCCTCAGTGGTGTTCTCTCTCAACAGTTCGTCGGCCGCGCTGCGTGCAGCCGAGCGCATGGCCCCGTATCTAGCCTCAGGCGCGATCTTCGCCGACGCAAACACGGCCACCCCCGCGCTCAAGCGGAAACTGGCCGAGCTGTTTGCCCCGGAGGCGTTCGTTGACGTAGCGATGATGACCTCCGCTGCACCCACCGAGACTGCCACCGTGCTGGCCGCATCCGGCCCGGCTGCGCAGGCCTTCGTTGAGCGTGTGGCTCCGCTGCAACTCAACACGGAATTCGTCTCCACCGAAGTGGGCCAGGCGGCCGCGCGCAATCTCACCCGCAGCATGCTGGCCAAGGGTCTTGCCGGAGTCGTTATCGACTACATGTGGGCCGCCGAAGCCATGGGTCTCGAAGACTGGGCGCATGAAGAAATGCTGCGCGCGTTCGATGCCATGACCCGTGAGACCGCCACGGGGTACCTCGAAGAAACCGTCAAGAACGCCAAGCGTCGCGAGATTGAGATGCTCGACATCGTGGAGATGCTCGAGGAGGCCGACTACCACAGCCTCTTCGTGCCGCCCACCCAGTTGGTTTACAACAAGGTGTACCACTCGATCAAGGTGCCCCACGCCAACAAGTAGGGCCCTGCGGCGCGATTAGTAGTCGAGCTGCTGCTGAAGCTGGTCGAGCACGACATAGGCGGGCAAAACCGAGGCCACACTCGCATTGGGCTCGCGGCCCTCAATGATTGCCGAGACGAACTCGCGGTCCTGCAGCTCAATTCCGTTCATCGAAACGTCTACCTTCGAGACATCGATAGGTTCTTCTTTGCCCGTCACGAGGTCGTCGTAGCGCGCGATGTAGGTGGCGGTGTCGCCGATGTAGCGGAAGAACGTTCCCAGGGGGCCATCGTTGTTGAACGACAGCGACAGGGTGCAGATTTTGCCAGACGCGGTGGCCAACTGAATTGACATGTCCATGGCAATGCCCAGTTCGGGGTGCTTGGGGCCTTGAATCGCATTGGCCTTCACCACCTGCTCACCGGTCTGGTACATGAACAGATCCACCGTGTGCGCCGCGTGGTGCCACAGCAGGTGGTCGGTCCAGGAGCGCGGCTGGCCGAGCGCATTCATGTTCGTGCGGCGGAAGAAGTAGGTCTGCACATCCATCTGCTGAATGTGGAACTCGTCTTTCACGATGAGGTTGTGCACGTACTGGTGTGACGGGTTGAACCGGCGCGTGTGGCCGGCCATGGCAATCACGCCCTCCGCGCGCTGAGCCTCAACGATCTCGGTGACGCCGGCCAGGTTGTCGGCCATGGGAATCTCGACCTGGACATTCTTGTGCGCACGGATGGCCTGCAGCGTCTGCTCGTGGTGCATCTGCGTGGGGGTGGCGAGAATCACGCCGTCGAGGTCGGGCTGAGCCAACAGCTCGGCATAGTCGGTGAAGGCCTTCTTGGCGCCGTACTTGGCGGCCACCTCCTCGGCCACTGGCATTTTGCTGTGGCCCACATAGGCGATGGTGACATCGTCGATCTGCTGCAGGGCATCCAAATGCTTCTGGCCAAAGGCGCCGAGGCCCACAACCGCCATGTTGATCGTCATTGGTTAGTCCTTCGGAGTCAGAATGAGGTGACCAACAGAGGTGTTGGACGCCGGAACGTGATTGAAGCGGTAAACCTCGTTGACGTTGTCGCCCAGGGCTCCGCGCATGATGAGCCACATGATCAGCTCAACGCCCTCGGAGCCGGCCTCAATCATGTACTCGAGGTGCGGCTTGTACTGCAGAACCTCGGGCTGGTTAATGAGGTCATCCATGAACTGGAGGTCCCACGGGAGGTTGATCAGGCCGGCACGGGCGCCCTGAATCTGGTGGCTCATGCCGCCGGTTCCCCACACGCGCACGGTGATGTCCTCGTCAAAATTCGCCACGGCGTCGCGGATGGCCTTGCCGATGGCGAGGCAGCGCTCGCCCGAGGGCTGCGGATACATCACCACGTTGACCGGGAACGGAATCACGCGGGTCGGCCACGCGTCGGGCTGGCCGTACATGAGCGACATGGGCACGGTGAGGCCGTGATCCACGTCGAGCTTGTTGAGCACCGTCATGTCAAAGTCATCGAGGATGAGCGACGCGGCGATGTGTGTCGACAGTGCCGGATGACCCATCACCACGGGAACCGGACGCGGCCCGTAACCCTCGTCACAGATGTCGTACTTGCCCGCGGTGCCGATTCCGAACGTAGGCATGATGTCCATGCCGAAGTAGGAGGCGTGGTCGTTGTAGACGATGATGTCCACGTCGGCGGGGTTGTCTTTCACCCACTGCTTGGAGAACTCGTAGCCCTGGAACATGGGCTTCCAGTAGTCGTCCTCGGTGCGACCCGAGTCGACAGCGTGACCCACGGCGGGAACGTGGCTTGTGGCAATGCCGGCAACAATGCGTGCCATGATCTAGGCCTCTCCCCGTTCCTTCTTCGAGCGCCAGCCTTCGATGTTGCGGCCACCGGCCACCATCATGGCCTGGTACTCCTCGACGTTCATGTCGGTCATGGTGCTCACGGCCTGCACGTAACTCATGCCCTCGGCCGCAAAAATCTTGGACAGGAAGTAGACGTTGCCGCCGTTGTCGAGCATCTTCTGGAAGTCGCGGGTGAGCACGGCCTGCTTCTGGTCTTCGCTCATGTCCCACTCGTCGAGGTACGTGCGCTCATCGGCGTGAAAGCGATCGCGATTCTCCTGCGTGCGCAGACTCATGCAGAACTCGTTGAGCTGAAAACCTTTTTGGGCCATTTCCATGGTGAAAATCGTGGTGCCCGGGATGTCGTTGAACTGGTCAAAGTTCGGCTTCATGGTCAGCTCCAGTAAAGGTTGGTGGGATTGGTGACGAGCAGTTTCTGCTGCAACACCGGCGTGGTGGCGATGGTCGGAACGTAGTCGACGAGGATGCCGTCGTCGGGCATCTCCTTCTTCATGTTGGGGTGCGGCCAGTCCGTGCCCCACAGCACACGGTCCGGAAACTCCTCAACGATAGTTTTGGCGAAGGGCACCACATCGGCATATAGCGAACTTCCGCTGACCGAAAGTCGGTCGGGGCAGCTCACCTTGGACCACACGTTGGTGTTTTCGCGCATGAAGCGCAGGAACAGCTCGAACTCCGCGTTATCGACCGGCTTGGTCACATCTGGGCGGCCCATGTGGTCAATCACCACGGGAACGCCGAGCGAGGTAAAGAAGTCGTACTTCTCCTGCAGGTCGGACGGTTCGAAGTAGAGCACCACGTGCCAGCCGAAGGGCTTGATTTTCTCAATGATCTGGCGGTAGTAGTCATCCGGCTTGGGGTCAACCAAGCGCTTGACGTAGTTGAAGCGCACGCCGCGCACACCGAGCTCGTTCATGCGCGCAAGCTCGTCGTGCGTGATGTCTGCTTTCACCGTCACAACACCGCGAGCGCGGTCGTCGGCGCGCTCAAGAACATCGAGCAGAGCCGAGTTGTCGGAGCCGTGGCACGTGGCCTGAACCACCACGTTCTTGTCGAAGCCCAAGAAGTCGCGCAGGGCAAACAGCTGTTCCCAGCTGGCATCGCACGGCGTGTACTTGCGCTCGGGGGCAAAGGGAAAGATGTCGCCCGGTCCGAACACGTGACAGTGGGCATCCACGGCACCGGCGGGAACCACGAACTTCGGCTTGCTGGGGTTGGGGTGCCAGTCCAGCCAGTCGGCGTCTTTCACAAATGCAGGGCTCACAGTCCACGCTCCTTCAATTTGGCGTCCATGCGGGGGAAGACCGCGCGTGCGTTTGACGAGAAGATGCTCTGACGTTCGCCTTCCGAAATGGCGGCGGCGTCGATGTAGCGCTTGGTGTCATCGAAGTACTGACCGGTCTGTGGGTCGATGCCACGAACCGCGCCAATCATCTCTGAGCCAAACAGGATGTTCTTGTTGTCAATCACCTTCACGAGCAGGTCGATGCCGGGCTGGTGGTAGACGCACGTGTCGAAGAACACGTTGTTCATGAGGTGGGTGTCGACACTCGGTTGGTTGAGCATGTCGGCCAGACCGCGGTAGCGACCCCAGTGGTACGGCACCGCGCCGCCGCCGTGAGGGATGATCAGGCGCAGCGTGGGGAAGTCCGCGAAGAGGTTGCCCTGGAGCAGCTGCATGAATGCCGTGGTGTCGGCGTTCATGTAGTGCGCACCAGTGGCGTGGAAGTTGTGGTTGCACGAGGCCGACACGTGAACCATGGCGGGCACGTCGAGCTCCACCATCTTCTGGTACAGCGGGTACCAGAACTTGTCGGTCAACGGCACCGTCTGCCACAGGCCGCCGCTGGGGTCGGGGTTGAGGTTCACACCGATAAAGCCGAGCTCGTTGATGCAGCGCTCCATCTCGGCGATCGTTGCCGTGAGGTCGGCGCCCGGCGACTGCGGCAGCTGAGCCACCCCAATGAACGTCTCGGGAAAAAGGTCGACAACGCGCTTGATCAGGTTGTTGCAGGCCACCGTCCACTCGAGGCTGACGCGCTGGTCACCCTCGTGGTGACCCATGGCCGAGGCGCGGGGCGAAAAAATGGTGAGGTCGGATCCACGTTCGTTGATCAGCTTGAGCTGGTTCTGCTCGATCGACTCGCGAATGATGTCGTCCGAGATCTCGGGGTACTCCGGGCTCGGCATGCCGGCGGCGTAGGCGGCCAGCTGGGCGATGCGCCACTCGTTGTGCAGTTCGGGGGCCGTTGTGTAGTGGCCGTGACAGTCGATGATCATGCGTTCTCCCAAGCGGATTCGAGGACGTAAACGGAACCCGACATGAGCATGCGGGCGGTGCGAAGCAGTGCGGACTTGGTGACAACGGGCGAGCCCGACGAGTTGTCGACCTCCATCTGTACCGTGAAGAAGCCGGTGGGGTGCTCCACCTCAACCTCGAGGCTCGAGCCCACGGTGCCGAGGCCGGCGATCTGTGCGGCCACACTGCCCTCGAGCATGCATGCGGTAGCCACCGAGACGGCACCGAGCACGCCAATGGATTCGTGAACGCGGTGGGGAATGAATGTGCGGGTGTTGAGCAGCCCGCCCTCGCGCGCCTTCGACAGCAGGCTCATCTTGGGCACGGTCTTGTTGGTCACATCGCCGAGGTTCATGAGCGGACCCACGGCCAGGCGAATCTCTTCGACGCGAGCCCGCAACGGCTCGTTGGCCTCAATCTCGGCGGGAGTCTCGTAACCCGTGATGCCAAAGTCAGACGCGTTGAGGCAGACCACGGGCATGCCGTTGTCAACGCACGTCACCTGCACGCCCAGTACCTCGTCGACCACGTTTCCCGTGGGCAGCAGCGCTCCGCAGCTCGAGCCGGCCACATCCTCGAAGTTGATGTTGATGGGCGCGTGCGTCCCCGGCACGCCGTCGATGCGTGCGGTGCCCGCGTAGTTGACCTTGCCCCCGGGCGTCTCCACGAAGGCCGTGGCCTTCGAGTCGGTGTTGACCATATAAATGGAGACGGGCGTGAGGTCCCCCGTGGCGGAGACGAGTCCACGCTCAATGGCGAAGGGACCAACTCCGGCGAGGATGTTTCCGCAGTTCTGCTGATCGCTCACCTCGGCACGGTCGGGCCACACCTGAAGGAACAGATAGTCGACGTCGATGCCCGGGCGCTCGGAGGCACTCACCACGGCGACCTTGGAGGTCAGCGGGTGTCCGCCGCCCACGCCGTCGATCTCGCGAACGTCGGGTGAGCCCATGGCGGCCAAAAGAAAGCGGTCGCGAGCTGCCGCGTCCTGAGGAAGGTCACCGGCGACGAAGAAGAGCCCCTTGGAGGTTCCCCCGCGCATGAGGGCGGCGGGAACCGCGACCTCGGTGTTGGTCATGCCTGGTAGTCCTCGTACACGAGACCCTTGGCGGCCAACTTCTCGCGCATGTCGTAGATGTCGAGTCCTAGTTCGCCCGCGGCCAAGCGCGTGCGCTTTCCGGCCTCATTCGCTTCACGGTCGCGAGCCTTCTCGAGCACCATGGCCGCATCCTCGCGGCGCACCAGGCACACGCCATCGATGTCGGCCACGAGCACGTCACCCGGACGCACGTACTGGTCGGCAACCACAACGGGGGTCTGCACGTTGGCGATGGTCTCTTTGACCGTGCCCTGCGAGCTGATTGCCTTTGACCACACGGGGAAACCCATCTCGGTGAGCGTGGCCACGTCGCGCACTCCGGCGTCAATAACCAGCCCGCGCACACCGTGGGCCATCAGGCTTTCGGCCAGCAGGTCACCCAGGTAGCCGTCGTCACAGGGGCTGGTGGGAGTGACGATGAGAAGGTCGCCGGGCTGTGCCTGCTCCACGGCTACGTGAATCATCCAGTTGTCGCCGGGGGCCACCTCACACGTGAGGGCGTTACCGGCAATCATGGCCGGAAAAATGGGGCGGAGACGCCGATTCAGCAGGCCAATGCGACCCTGCGCTTCGTGAACCGTTGCCGATCCGAGTGCTGCCAAGCCGTCAACAATCTCGAGGGGGGTACGGGGTGTTCCGCGAACGACGCGAGCCATGATTTTCCTTTGATCGAGGGCAAGTCAGACCTCACCAAGATATCCGCACGTGCAGTGCAGCAACCTATGCACTCTTCCGGTTGACGGAATGTCAAAATCCCCGGGACACCCGCGCCAGCGAGCAAAACGCGACTAGTTGTCGTCGAGTTCCTTGGCAATCATGGTCGCCGCCTGCTGAAGCGTGGCCACGAGCCGGTTCACGTCGAGGCGCGCGAGGTGAGCCACCACACCCACAGCCGCAATGGCGCGGCCCTTGCGCACAATGGGAACAGCAACCGAACCGGTACCCGGGGTCATCTCCTGGCGCGTTACCGAGTAGCCGTTTGCGCGCACCTCGGTGAGTTCCTTCTCGAGTTTGACGGGATCCGAAATCGAGTAGGGCGTGGGGCGCTCGAGGCGTCGGCTGAGGTACTTATCTATGTTTTCCTTGGGCTGGTAAGCGAGCAATACCTTGCCCACGCCGGTCGTGTGCAGCGGCAGGTGGCCGCCGGAGCGCGACACGATGGGAACGCTGCGCTCCCCCACGAGCCGGTCGACATAGAGGGCTTGGCCACGGTCGAGGACGGCGAGGGTGATGTTCTCGCCGGTCTCCTCGTAGAGGCGGGCAAGCGTGGGCAGTGCGCGCTCACGCAGTTGCTCGCTCACGGGTGCTAACTGCGCGATCGACCAGAGGCGG
>CAIWRM010000061.1 GCA_903915075.1 uncultured Microbacteriaceae bacterium | reverse complement strand
GCGGCCCGCACGGCTACTCGCCCAACACGGCCTACCCCGAAACGCAGTACGGTTCGGGTTTCGACCCCGATGCCGAGTGGAACGAAGGGGATCGGTAGGGTTCGTCTTCCGCGATTCGCGGAACGTGACGGCGCAAGAAGGAGCCATCTCACAGTTCCGGGTTCAGTTGATGTCTACGTGAAAACGAAGGATTTCTCCGACAGGCATTGTGAAAGATTCCCCCTGAGGTAGTGGCCTCATTTCGACGCTGTGAGCGTCCGCTTTTGATCTGAACGGTCAAACCCGTTGCCTGACGGTGGTGTAGGTTATTGCACCGAAGCACTTTTCACACAAGGGGATGTTTATGTACTCGAATTTGGGATCACGCAGAATTGGCGGGGCGTTTGAAGCGCTGGCGATGATTGCAGCCGCGCTCATGATTGGCAGTTTTCTTGTCCTTGTATCGTTGCTGGACTTCATTGATCCCGCGTATTTCCTCACGGTTTTGGTTGCCCCTCTGGTCCTCGGCGCGCTAGCGCTCGCGGCCGCATTTACCGACATGACGGGAAAGGCCCTGCCAACCCTCATTCTCATATCGGTGGCTGGTGGACTAGCCCTGGTGCTCACGCTCCTCCAACTCATTCAGTTCCAGGTGATTTACGTTGTTGACGACCTGCAGTACGTTATCAATGGCACCCTGGGCGTCACTCTGTGGATTGCAGACTTCGCTCCCTTTGTTCTCGTTGCTTTGGCCGTATCCGCTTTGGTCGCCCTCAGCAACGCTCAAAACAAGCCAGTGAGAGTGTCTCCCATGGCTTCAGGTCGTGCGACTTCCCTCAAGGTCACGGGTCTCGCAGGAATAGCAATCATTGGTTCTGGAATCTTCGTGCTCATCTCGAGTGCCACTGGCTGGGGAAATCCTATCGCCGCAGCGGTTCTCGCCTATGTGGGCTTGTTCCTTGTTTACATCTGGGTTGCGTCTGCAATCGCCAACATGGCTGAAAGGAAAGGCCGTAGTTGGCCGCTCTTCTTCTGGTTGGCCTTCCTTGTGAGTTGGGTCATTATGCTCATCATCGCTGCAGCAATCTCCCCGCTTGACACTGCTCCGGGGGAAAGAACTCAGCCCGCCGCTCCGCCCGCCGGGAATGCCGCAGACCCTACCGAGCAGATGCGAAACCTTCAGAAGTTGAGGGCAGAAGGTTTGATTACCGAGGCAGAGTTCGCCGAAAAGAGAAAGCAATTGCTCGAGCGGTTGTAACGAGGCCGCGTACTTCCTCGCCGAACTTACGTTCTCGGATTTGCCGTTTCAGCTCCGGTCATAGTTTTCCGGGAGGCTCACAACATCACCAGTCCCAACCAGACGTTCTGAGTCCCACTTGAGACTGAAGACATTCTTGAGGGGGGAATCAGCGCGCTGTGAGTACTGAAAACTCATGATGCAGTTTCCGCCGAGAGACTTGGCTTCCTCGGCCATTTCTTGCTTCAGATCACGCAACGAAGAGTTTTGGCCGCGCGAGCGAACAACGATTTCCCCCAGGGATTCGAGGCCCAGATTCGCCTCGGTGAACGTTACGCCGTTGAATTCAGTAAAACGGACCATGTCAATTTCGGCGCGTGGGACTATTCGCGCTCGAGGATAAAGACGAGTTCCTGGCGACTCCCACTAAGCCCACCAGGGACGTCCGCTGTGGCTGCCGACTTGAGAGCCCAGCCTTCGGAGGCATAATCGTTGAGCGCATTTTCAAGTTTGGCTGGATCGAACTTACCGCCAAAAAAACGATCTTTCATGGTGATGACTTTGTACTCCATGGAAATTCCCCCTCGATTTAGTTGTAAAGAATTTGGACTCATTGCAAGTTTTGATTGAACCAAATGGCTCAGGGCATGAGCCCCTTGAGTGTAGATTTCTTCACCCTAGGGCAGTGATGGTTCTCGTGCAAGGAAATCGCCACTGCGACCCGCGCGACACCTACCTACTGTGAGTTCTCCAAGTTGGCCCAGTAGTCGGGATCCTGCATTTGCTGAAGGGTGTTGTTGAGGTCTTCAACCCCAGCAAGCATGTCGCGCATCTGCTTGTTGAATGCCTCTTGTCCGTTCTGGCCTAGTTGTTGTGCGCAGGTAATTCGGACAATGTCGGCGTAGCTTTCGTCGTTGAACATGGCCAGAGTAAATTCCACGCAGTCCTCGACCGTAAAGTCACCCGTGTAATCGGCGGTGAGGCGGTTCTCTGGAATCAGCGCACTGCAGCCACTGAGACCAATTGCGAGAAGGACGATGCCAATTGCTGCTGTTGTTTTCTTCATGGAAGAGTCTCCTTAATCCGACTGGGCAAGAATCCCGTGTCACGGGGCATTTACTAGGCCACAGAGCTAAGCACGGCGAAACTAATTATAAATCCGAGGATGGGCAGGCCAATCGAGAGGCCTAAGGCCACGCCCGCAGCTCGCTGTTTCTGAACAAGGGCGATGATTGCCAAAACTAAGGCAACGGTTCCAAAAATGTAAGGGAAGAACAACAGCGAAACGCACGACAGAATGATGGACACAGTTGAGAGCGCCGCGCTCGCCGACGGAGCAGCCTGAGCGGTTACCGTGTTGGGATACTCCGTTGGAATCGTGGGCATGGGTCTAACCGGCGCGGGGGGATTGGCCTGAGCGACTGCCACACCGCATCCCGTGCAAAACTTTTTTCCCGCAACGGCCGCTCCGCACTGAGCGCAAAAAGCAACGTCCGACATGTAAGCCCCCTATCGGCTTCAACCTATTGCACGACAAAACCTGCTGGCAAGACCCGGCCCACTGCCGAGTGAGAGGCCTCGTCGAACCGATGTCATTTCACGCTAACGAACCGACTCAAACCATTCTTCTTCAGCCGGCGTGAGGCTCAGTTGGCGCAGCGACTCCGGGTACTTGTCAAAGTTGAACGGGATGCCTTCATTTTTCAGCCGAGCCTGCCGCTTGTGGCTGCTGTTATCGGCCACCTCCGAGATTTTCACCGCACGGGCAATCGGATCTGCCACGATTCGCTCAAAGTAGCCGCCGCTAGGCGTCTCGATGTTTCGTGAAAGCAGCATGACTGTTTGCACGATGTCGGGGCTGAACCCGTGTGCGGTCAGTTCTTCGGGGCTGACTTCGCAGTCTTCGATCACGTCGTGGAGAAAAGCGGCGCACACCGCAACTTCTTGTTCGTGGGGGCTGAACCGGGCAAAGCCGGGGAAGCCCTGCACGAGTTTCGCCACCCGCTTCGGATGTTTCCAATACTTCTTGCCCGCTTTGTCCACTTGCCCCGCGTGGTAATACTGCGAGAGCAGCCCCGCTAATTGCGGGAGGTTTCTCCACGCCATGTCGATTCTCCTGTCATCGTCAATCCGTTACGAGCAGCGGTGGCAAGTTCAACAACCCTGATGCTGTTCGTTACCCCTCATTCTCCCAGTGCCTTGAACCTGCACTCATGTTTTTCGGTCTGGTGCATCGAATGCTGCTAGCGCTGGGCCCCGATGTATGAATGGTCAAACACGCAGGGAAACTCAATCGACTCTCTTTGAATTCGTATTTGTGGAATTTCGGGCATGATCAAGAATTGGTATATCCAATCGCGCAAGGGCTGACTCCACGTCTTCACTTACTATTTGCCCCAAATCAAGGTCCTCCTGACGAGAAAGCCTGCGCGCCTGAACCTCAATCAGCTTCTCAACAAGCGTGCGGGAGGTGCGACCAGAGGCATAATCGTTCCAGCCAATGATTCTTGGAAGCGACGCTGTGAGTCTACGCAATGCCTCTTCTTCCAAAACTAAATGCTGTTTTTGAAGCGCGTTCGTGACATCCCGCAAAAGTTCTTCAGCAGACCACTTCGAAAATCTGAACGTTTTCCCAAATCTTGATGCCAAGCCGGGGTTTGAAGCCAAGAAATCTCGCATCCTGTCTTCATAACCAGCCACGATGATTACAAACTCGCCTTTGCGGTCCTCCATCACCTTCAGAATCGTGTCGATTGCCTCTTGGCCAAAATCAACGGAACTGGAGTCTCCATTTGAGGAGAGCATGTACGCTTCGTCAACAAACAAAACTCCCCCCATGGCCTTATTGGCAACCTCTTGGGTTTTGATGGCTGTTTGACCGACAAAGCCTGCTACCAAATCGGCCCGCTGCGTCTCAACGACGTGTCCAGAAGGCAGTCCCCCCAATTCTTTATAGATCTGGCCGATAAGTCGTGCGACTGTGGTCTTGCCAGTGCCGGGTGGCCCGGAAAAGACTAGGTGGCTCATAGGATTCACGGTAAGCGGTAGACCTTCTCGTTGTCTCCTAACTTGCAAATTCTGAAGCGCGATGATGTCACGGATATCTTCCTTAACCGATTCCAGGCCCACCAACTCGCTCAGTTTCGACTCAATCGACGCAATCGTTGCAGCTCCGACCAGCGCGGCTTCCTGCTTATTGGACAAATCTCGGACTACTAGGTTTCGCTCTTGCTCCCCCTCGCTAAGCCTCGAGGCTCTCCGCACCCTGGCATCTTCGAAGAGACTTCGGGCCCAGCGAGCATTGGAGAAGTCTTTGGCTTTCTTTGCCGAAGTCGCCAATTGCCGAAATTCCTCACCAAGGTCAGTGTCAAGGCTAACTTCGGCGCTCGTCGAAAGTCCTTCAAAAATTTTCCATAAGTCATTTTCTGAGTAGTCATCAAAAAGCCATCTCTCGCCGAACCGCGATCCAAGTCCAGGATTTGAATCAACGAATCGCGTCATTTCCGCCGGATATCCCGCCGCGATAACGATAAAGTCGCCTCTCTTGTCTTCCATATGTGTTAGCAGGGCATCAATGGCTTCTTGCCCGAAAGGATCAGACTCGCCCATCGCAGACCTTCTCAGCGTGTAGGCCTCGTCAATGAAGAGGACTCCGCCCATTGCTTTCTGGACAGCCTCCGCAACAAGGGGTGCAGTCTGCCCGACATAGGGAGCGACCAGATCAGCTCGGGTAACCGAAACAACGTGACCCTTACTCAACAGACCTAAGGCTTGATAAATCTGGCCCAGAATTTTTGCCACGGTAGTTTTTCCGGTCCCGGGATTACCGCTGAACACTATGTGGCTTGCCGGAGGAATCTCCGACTTGAGTTCAGGCCTTGCCGCAAGCTGACCAAGTCTTACGAGCTTCTGCTTGATTGAGTCTAGGCCGACCAGTGCGTCAATTTCATGCATGTAGGTGCCATCCCGGATGACCTTGGCTTGCTCGATTTCAGCCTTCCGAAATTCATTGATTCTGTCCCACCATTCATTCAACTGATCCTGAATTCCTTCGCGGAGGCGAAAGCTCAGGTAGTGTTCACGGCTGGCGATTCGAAGTCGAAAATCAGCAAGAGCTGAGAAATATCGAACAGCCTCTGTGGAGTTTTTAAGACTGGCCTCTAGCGGAAGTTTCCCGGCATCCTCGACAATTTCCTCAAAAACCTCGACGTTTGGAATCTCAGTGTCATAGTGGGGCTCAAAAGGTTTCTTGAAGAGGTTGTCGATAAAGGGTTTAAGTTTTTCGTTGGCGCGAATCCGTTCATAAGACTCCTTCGCAACAAGCTTCCATACATCCATATCTCTTTTCGAATACGGGGGCTGAAAGCTTCGCGAAAACTCTCGCAAAAGGACAAAGCGGGCCAAGAGTTTTTCATTCTCACTAAAGAGCGGCTCAATCTCCAACAGCGCCTCTTGGAAATAGGCGATCGAACCCAGACCCACCTCGCCCTGCATATCTTGCAAGAATTCGCGCCAGTCCGAAATTTCGGTGTAATCCTCAAATCCGAAATGACGAATGAACGGCGCCGGTTCCACTTCCATCAGTCCACAAAAAGAGCGAAGGAGCTTCAACTCGGCTGACTGTCTAATCTCCCAGTCAGGGACAAATGGATACTTTTCGTTGATATCGCCGATGAGATCGATAAGACTTTCCAGTTTGGCCACTGGATTCAGATTTTGGACACCATAAACATAGTCATCGTTGTACCCCCAGGGAATGTACTCATGCGCATCATTGGGCCCGTCATCGATCCAGCCGACGCGGAGGTCTCTTTGCGCTTGTCCGTCATCAAAGTCCCAGTTACAGCCCAACACAAAAACAGCGTCTCGCATGATGATGACGAGCCTTAAGTACCCATAGGCCATCAAAATGTTTCTAGCAGTCTGAAAGCGATCCTCACCGGCACCTACCTCATCGGAAATCAGGCCGACTAGAGGTTCCATTTCGTCCAAGAATGCCTTCATCAACGGAGCAAAGGCACCCGATCGAGCAAGAGTTGCTTTTGATACCGGCCATTCGGCTCGAATTGGATCGGCAACGATATCGCTAAAGCGATCGGTCACCTGTGGAATCAAGAAAAGACCAGTGCCCACGTCGTAACGTTGACGGCCCAATACATCTTCAGAAGTTACAGAAAGTGCTTCACCGGATGAATCTGAGGGCAATGTGGCCGAACTTTTTGGCCCGTCGGCATCGGAAGAGCCGACATCTGTTCCCCCTATTTGCATTGCTACCCCCTCGAACTTGGGCTTAGTTTACACAAGGCAAAATGTAGTTAATTCATTGCAACTTTGACTGCTAGCCACTAGCTGGTTCTTTGACGCCCAGTTAGCTCGCACTTACTGTCCCCGAGTTCACTCACATACGTGTCTTTGCGTATTGGTGTACCTCGGCAGATTCCATACTCGTAACTAAAGAATGGGCCGACGTTTGGAAGAGAAGTTCGAAACCACTCAAACGGCTGACGTCAATCGGTTCAACGCTCGAAGCAGTCCGCAAGCGAAGCAGATTTCGGGCGAAGAAAGGGAGCCGTCTCGTAGGTCGAAAGTGCAGCCCGTTCGGTTGGTATCGCGAGCCACAACAAGGTTGAAGTTATTTTATTGAGATAGAAATAATCACGTCATTGTAGTCAGCATCGTAAAAGCTTGCCTCGAGGCTTCCACCAATTTCTGCTCCTGAGAATAAGAAAGCCACGTTACCCGTTCGGCCCTCCTTGAGGCTGTCCGGGCCCTCCCATGATGAGAGCTCAACCTGACGGCCACTCGCTGAGAGGTAAATCGAATCGTAGTTTCTCGAGAGTTCCGATGTGTTGGAAGTAACTTCGAGAATGATGGTCAAGTCGCCCGCCATGTTAACGTAGGCCGCAATGTACTTCGCCGTGCCTATGCTACCGATCGGGATTTCGGTGCCATCACCGACTGCGATGCGGCCATCGAGAGACGAATCACCGGCATCGAAGTTCACCAATTTATCACCGTCGAATTCCAGATTGGAGAACGAGGGACAAAGTTCTGTTTGCTCCGGATCCTCGAGGTCCACTCCCTCAGGGCAGCCAAACACTTGGTCTGACTTCAGGACGAGGTTGACCTTGGTTTGGTCTAAATTGCCCCCATCCATCATTGCTTGCTTTAATGCCGCCTGCTCAATCGCATAAGCTTCGGCGTTCGACCCAGGGACTGCAAATTGCTTCGCGGCCAAGGTATCTTCGGGGCTAACGGCAAAAATCCCAGAAAAATATGCCTCGGCAGCATCTTGGGGGTACGACGTTCCCGGAGAACAAGCCGAAAGACCCAGCACCAGCGCTCCGACAGTAATGCTTGTAATCAATCGTGAAGTCATTGTTCCCCCTAAGTTGCGCGACGAGACCATCGCGGGTCATCCATTAAGTGCACTTTATTGCACTAACCATGTCTTCTCAAGTTCTGCCAACTCCCCGCTGCCAAAAAAGTGAACCTGAACAGTCCTAGAAGATGGGAATTCCATCGCATTCCTGCACCCACTTATCTATAACCCAGGCCCGATCACAGGAATTTGCAACCAGGGAGTAAGCCAGAAGGGCATGCTGCTCCGGCGGGCTGGGATGAATTCGCGCGCGCAACCAATTGACTGGCGATAGATTTCCCGACTTTTGAGCATCGTTCTCACGGAGCTATCGACGAGTCCTTACTTGTTGCCCTTCGCACGGTTGTGTGACTTGCACAGCATCTGACAGTTCTCGGGCGAGGTGGCTCCGCCTTTACTCCAGGCCGCCACGTGGTCGGCATCCATGTCGTCGAGTTTCCACACTTTGGCTTTGCTGGCGTCATGACCGAGGGCACACAGCGGACAGTTTGATTCGCCCGCTGCCTCGGCGGCGGCGGTCTGGCGCGCGTAGGTGGACTTCTTTGTGGCCTCGTCAAAGACGCGCACCTCAATCAGGCGCGTGTCCACCGAACCACCCAGCACAAACTCCCAGATGCCCTTTCGGCTCTTCACATACGGGTCTCCATAGAGAACCTGCACTTGGGCCGAGATCTTCTTGGGGTCGTAAGCCGTGCCGTGGTGTGCCTCGTAGAGGCGCCCCCACTCGAGCCCGCACATTTCTTTCTCCACATCGATGAAGACCGACGACACCCAATCGATGACCGACGTGAAGTACGCCGACACCTCGGTGATGTTCTTGTCGTTGCGGTGCTGGCTCATATAGCCGCCGATGTTGTCGCTGCCTTTGCTCACCCACTCGAGGGCGCGCTCCCAAAAGTCTTGGCGATTAGCCGAGCCCGAAACGTAAGCGCCCCACTTCATGATGTTGGCGTTCTGACTGTTGCTGAACTCGGCCTTACCGGCCGTCACGAACGGCCCCGAATACACGGCATTGAGCAGTTCCTGATTGTTGAGGGGGACACCCACCGTGTTGATGGTCTTGAACCACTCCTTGATCTCGCTCTCGGTGCCCTCGCACTCGTAAACCAGAATCTGCGATTGCAGAATCTTCTCCTGCTTATCTTTGGCCAGGCCGGAGAAGTACTGCTCCATGC
>CAIWRM010000060.1 GCA_903915075.1 uncultured Microbacteriaceae bacterium | reverse complement strand
ATGCTGCTGCTGCGTTCAATCATCGCGCCGCTGGTGCTGATCTTCACGGTGGTAGTGAGTTTCGGTGCCACGTTGGGTGTTGCTGCACTGGTGTTCAACAACGTGTTCAATTTCCCGGGTGCCGATGCGAGCGTGCCGTTGTTCGGCTTCGTCTTCTTGGTGGCGCTGGGCGTCGACTACAACATCTTCTTGATGACGCGTGTGCGCGAAGAAAGTCTGAAGATCGGAACGAGACCCGGAATTCTTCGCGGCTTGGCGGTCACAGGCGGGGTCATCACCTCGGCGGGAATCGTTCTGGCGGCAACGTTTGCGGCACTCGGCATCATTCCGATTCTCTTCCTCGTGCAGCTGGCCTTCATCGTGGCGTTCGGCGTGATTGTCGACACGGTCTTGGTGCGGTCGCTGCTCGTGCCGGCCCTGGCGTATGACATTGGTCGCAAGATCTGGTGGCCGAGCAAGTTGGGTAACGCCAAGCTGTAGCAGGTCGTGTGACGCTGGGAGTGACCGCGTGCGGTTTCGATACGGCGACTCCGTCGCCTACTCAACCTGCGATGCGGTCTTGATACGGCGACGGTGTCGCCTACTCAACCTGCGTTGCAGTTTCGATACGGCGACGGTGTCGCCTACTCAACCGGCGAAGATTTTACGGCGCGAAGTGCTGCTCCGGCTCGACGTCGATAACCAGCACGAGCGGTTCGCTGCGCGTGGCCAAGCCGGGAACGACGTCGTCGAGTGTGCTGCGCATGCTCGCGTAGTCGGACAGGCGAATGGCGGGCACCCCGAGGGCGTGCGAGAGGTCGACAAAGTCGATCTCGTCGAACGGTGGCCAGGCGGGCTCGCTCGAACCGTATTTCTCGGCCAAGCGGTCCATGACGGCGTAGCGACCGTTGTTCAAAATGATGAACAGGGCGCCGACCTTGTAGTGGCGGGCACTCCACAGGCCCTGAATGGAATACATCGATGACCCGTCACCGAGGATGCCCACCGTGGGCCGATCTTCCGCACCCATGCGCAGGCCGATAGTGGCGGGAAGACCAAAGCCCAGACCACCCATAGCGGCGCTGACGAATCCCAAGGGTTGGCGTGCCGGGAGCAGGTCGTGCATATCGGGACGGCTCGAGGGTGTCTCTTCCACCACGATGGCGTTGGCCGGCAGGAGCTCGGCTAGGGCGGCCATCACGTGCGAGGCACGAAGTGGCTCATCGCCGGTCGGGGCCGGTGGGGGAGTGCGGCGCGCAGGTACCTCGGCGCGGGCCGCAGACACAGCACGCACGGTGTCGGCTACTTCGGAAATTGTCGAGGGGATGTCGCCCAAGACCGACAGCGTGGCTGCCGAGCGCATGGCTTCGTCGGAGTCGTTCGTGACCACGATGACGGTGGTGTCGGGGGAGACCATCAACCCAGGTTCGAAGTTGTACTGCCGAAAGACGGGCGCGCCCACGGCCAGCACCGTGTCAAAATCGGCAAGTTGTTTGCGCAGCACCGAACGGGCCGCCGAGAGGAAGCCGGCGAACAGGGGATGATCCTGCGGGAAACCGGCCTGCCCGGCAAAGGACTCCTGGTAGACCGGCGTCTGCGTGCGCTCGGCCAGCCGAACGAGTGCGGCCCAGCCTTCCACCGTGTCGTTGCCCGCCCCGGCAATAATGACGGGATTGTTCGCGGCGTCGAGGTGCCCCACGACTGTCGCTACCGTGGCGGCACTCGGCTCGCCCGAAACCACAGCCCCCACCGGTGCGGGGAAGACGCGCTCGTCGGTGTATTCCGCCAGCCAGTCGTCCATGGGAACAATCACAATTGCTGGTCCGCGTCGCGTGGTGGCCTCGTGATACGCACGCGCCACAGCGGCCGGAACGTCGAGGGGTGTCACGGGTTCGTTGAACCACACGGGGTACTCGCCAACCAGGCCACGGAGTCGCCCCGCCAGGAATGGCTCGGTGGCGAGGTGGCGACGATCCTGTTGGCCGACCACGATCACCAGAGGTGCGCGGTTGACGCGCGCGGTGGCAATGGCGCCAACGGCGTTGCCCAGGCCGGCCGTGGTGTGCACCACAACCATGGCCGCCTTCCGGCGCGCGAGTGCATAGCCGGTGGCCATGCCCACCACCGAGCCTTCGTGCAGCGCCAGCGTGAAGTTGATGTCGGCCGGCAGGTTTGCGAGCAGGGAGATTTCGGTCGATCCCGGGTTGGCAAAAACTGTCGTCAGGTCGTACTGGCGCAGGACGTCAAAAAACACATCGCGCACGGTCTGTGGGGCGGAGGAAGTCATCGGTGTCCTTCTCTGGTGCCCCGCGAACGGGGGTCTCACCGTTTCGATGCTACCGCCGCCGGCATCTGGTAACACGGCTCGGCGCCCATTCACCTGCGATGTCACACGGCTGCGCAAGGCACTGCGCACATCGTCAATTGACCTCTCAGATGTCGGGCATAGACTATTTTCACTTCACCTATTTGTTGTGGGGTGGCACATAAGTTCCCGCGAGTCTCGAGGAGGAGACATGGCACTGCTCGATCCGAAGATTTGGACCGACAAGATTTACATCAACGGCTGGGTTGCCGGCGGCGGAGGAACGCGCGACGTAGTGTCGCCCTCGACCGGCGAGAAGCTTGGCTCAATCGGCATGGCCAGCGTGGCGGATGCCAACAAGGCCGCCACAGAGGCCGCCAAGGCGCAGGTCGGCTGGGCTGCTACGCCCCCCGAGCAGCGCGCCGCAATCATGCGCAAGGCCGGCGAGCTGTTTGGCACGCACGCTGCCGAAATCTCCGAGTGGCTTGTCAAGGAAGCGGGATCGATTCCGCCCAAGGCTGGTCTCGAGATTCACGTGGCCGAGGGCGAGTGCTTCGAGGCAAGCGCCCTGCCGAGCCACCCTATGGGTAGCGTGCTGCCGTCGAACGACCCGCACTGGAGTTTCATGCGTCGCCGTCCGTCGGGTGTCGTGACGGTCATCGCTCCGTTCAACTTCCCCCTCATCCTGTCGATTCGCTCGATTGCTCCTGCCATCGCGCTGGGCAACGCGGTTCTCTTCAAGCCAGACCCTCGCACGGCTGTGGGTGCTGGTGCCGCCATCGTCCGGATCTTCGAAGAGGCCGGGCTTCCCCCGGGAGTCTTCCAGCTGGTTAACGGTGGTGCCGATGTGGGTGAGGCCGTGGTCATTGCCCCCGAGGTTCGCATTGTTTCCTTCACGGGTTCGACGTTGGCCGGTCGCAAGGTCGGTGAGCTCGGTGGCAAGCACCTCAAGCGCACGCACCTCGAGCTCGGTGGAAACAACGCACTCATCGTGCTTCCCGGTGTTGACGTGGCCAAGGCGGCTTCCGCTGGCGCCTTTGGTTCGTGGATGCACCAGGGTCAGATCTGCATGACCACCGGTCGCCACATCGTGCACGAGTCGGTCTACGACGACTACGTGGCCGCGCTGGTGGAGAAGGCCAATCACCTTCCCGTGGGCAACCCGGCCACCGATCAGGTGGCTCTCGGCCCCATCATTGACGCCAACCAGACGGCCAAGATTCAGGCCATCGTTGATGAGACGGTGAAGCAGGGCGGAAGCCTCAAGGCCGGTGGAACGCACGAGGGCAACTTCTTCAAGCCCACCGTGCTGGCCGACCTCAAGCCGAGCATGAGCGCGTGGAAGGACGAGATCTTTGGTCCCGTTGCTCCCATCATGAAGTTCTCCACCATGGAGGAAGCCGTCGCTCTCGCCAACGACAGCGAGTACGGGCTCTCCATTGGAATCCTGGGTGACGTGGGTGAGGCCATGAAGATTGCCGACCAGCTCAACACGGGAATCCTGCACATCAACGAGCAGACGGTGGCCGACGAGGCCAACATTCCGTTCGGTGGCGTGGGAGCCTCGGGCACGGGATCGCGTTTTGGTGGTGCCGAGGCCAACATCGAGTCCTTCACCGAACAGCAGTGGCTGACGGTTCGTCCGGACATCGCGCCCTACCCTTTCTAATCGTGATGGGGGTCGGGTCGCGTGCGACTCGGCCCCTTTCTCGTTCCTGATCATCGAATTCTCGAGAAGCAGACACATGCCGAATAGCGAACCACTCGCCACGACGTCGTACGACTTCGATGCGTGGTGCGATGTGCTCAGCGCCAACGACATCCCGATGCAGATTGAGTGTGCCCGCCGCGATGCTTTTCGGGCCGAGATGCGCACCAAAAACTTGGGCGGCATCAGTTTTTTTGATATCCGTGCCGACGCCCACCGGGCCGTGCGCACCGCTGCGCTTCTCACCTCTGATGACACACGCGTGTACGGCGTGACACTGCAGATGGAGGGAACCAGCTCACTCACGCAGGACGGACAGACGTCGATTCTGCAGCCCGGCGACTTTGCGCTCTATGACTCGACACGAGAATTCGAGCGTGATTTTCCGGAGGCCTATCGGTGCTTCATTGTGCGTTTTCCGCACTCCATGATGCAGTTACCCTCACACACGCTCAGTAGCGTTACGGCAACTAGGTTCGGTGCAAAGGACGGCGTGGGAGTGGTTGTCTCGCCGTTTCTCGCCGAAACGGCCAACAATCTCTCGGAGCTGTCGGGTTGGTCGGGCGTTCGCGTTGCGCACGCGCTCATCGATCTGGTTTCGTCTGCCCTCGCGGAGAAGCTCACCGACGCCCAGATTGCTTCGGCAAACCCCCGCGCTCACGCCTTCGTGCGCGTGTGTGAGTACATCATGCAGAACCTCGGTGATCCCACCCTGAGCCCCGACGTGATTGCGCACGCCAACTTCATTTCGACGCGGCAGGTGCACAAGATCTTTCACGCCGAGCGCATTACGGTCTCTCAGTTCATTCGCGACCGCCGGCTCGAAGAGTGTCGGAGACAACTGGCTGATCCTGCCGACGCGCACCTCACCGTGGGCCAGATTGCGGCACAGTGGGGCATCTACGACGGCGCCCATTTCTCACGCATCTTTCGCAACGCCTACGGCATCAGCCCGCGCGAGTATCGCCGTTCCCAACTCGACACGTCGGTGGCGTAGGTCGCGATCCGTTTCACCGTCGGCTGTCCGTGATGGACTGGCGAGTGACGAAGGGGGCGGCAACGTGAAGGTGCATCCTGTTCCTACCGAAAACGCGCAGGAGATTGACGTGGTGGGCGAGAGGTTCTATCGCGCAGCGATGGAGCGCATCGTGGGGACACCCCCGCTCAACATGGCCGTGATTCAACCCGCTCCGGTCATTCTCAAGCGTGAGCCGCAAAACTCCGCCGACCCCCTTGCCGTCGCGGTGATCATTCAAGACGAGGTGGTGGGATACCTGTCGGCCGAAGACGCCGCCCACTTTGGCCCCGAACTCGATCGAGTTGAGGCCGCCGGTGCCGTCACACTCGTTCAGGGCTCGCTCTGGTGCAAGTCCACCGAGGAGGGGCTGATGAGCAACGTGCGCATCAAGATTCCTCGGGACTGGGTGTTCGACGGCTTTATCGACGACGCTGAATATGTCGAGGCAACTCCCGCGAAAGGCGCCGGTTCGCGGGCTGGGCAGCGACCACAGCCACGCAGATATCGGGGTGCGTGGATAGTCGTCATGGTGGTGGTGGCCCTGTGGTTCGTCTTCGTGCCCTTCCCCACAAACATCATTCTGGCCTTAGTGACTTTCTCCATTGGTTCGTTCATTCTCGGCATCCGCAAACTCCGCGACCAGAAACGCTCCGAATAGCTAAGGCGCGCTAAAGGGGTCCTTTCCTCTGCAGGGTCTTGGCGTGGATGGGCGTCTACGGGCGGACCGTGCAGAGGAGAGGACCCCTCAATCAAATAGTTAGAGCTGGTTACCGAGCTTGTACTCGCCCAACTTGAAGTCCGGCATCTCTTCACCCTCGCGGGTGTAGGAGAAGCCATCGGCACCAATGGTCACGGCCATCTCTGTGGCGTCGGTGCGTGCCACGAGCGGCTGCGGGTTGCCGTCGAGGTCCATCACAACCGAGGCTTCCGTGTACCAGCTGGGCACAACCGGTGTGCCCCACCAGTCGCGGCGCTGGTTGTCGTGCACGTCCCACGTGACAACGGGGTTGTCGGGGTCGCCCGTGTAGTAGTCCTGCGTGTAGATCTCAACGCGGTGACCATCGGGGTCGCGCAGGTAGAGATAGAACGCGTTCGAGACACCGTGTCGGCCGGGGCCGCGCTCGATGTGATCGGACATGCGCAACGAACCCAACTTGTCGCAGATGGCCAGGATGTTGTGCTTCTCGTGCGTGGCAAAGGCGACGTGGTGCATGCGGGGTCCGTCGCCACCGGTGAGGGCGGTGTCGTGCACGGTGGACTTACGGCGAATCCAGGCAGCGTAAACGATGCCATCCTCGTCCTGAATGTCTTCGGTGACGCGAAAGCCCAGGTCCTGCATGAACTTCACGGCGCGAGGCACATCCGGGGTGACCTGGTTGAAGTGGTCCAGACGAACGAGGGCACCCGGGGTGTAGAGGTCGTAACGCCAGGCGAGACGCTCCACGTGCTCGGTCTCGTAGAAGAACTCGATGGGAAAGCCCAGCGGGTCTTCAACGCGAACCGAATCGCCGATGCCCTTGGTGAAGCCGTCCTTTCGGCGCTCGACACGGCAGCCGAGCTCGGTGTAGAAGGCCACGGCCTTGTCGAGCTCCTCCGCGCTCCGCACGCGGTAGGAGAAGGCGGCAACACCGGCAATCGGGCCCTTGCGCAGCACGAGGTTGTGGTGAATGAACTCCTCGATACTGCGCAGGTAGATTACCGAATCGTCTTCTTCGGTCACGGTCAAACCGAGAACCTCCACATAGAAGTGGCGCGACTTGGCCAGGTCGGTGACGATGATCTCCATGTAGGCACAGCGCAGAATGTCAGGCGGGCTAGCTTTCGGCGTGGGCACGGGGTTGTCGGTCTTGATGGGAGCTTCTTGCGTGACATAGAAGCCGCTCGACGTCTTCGTTCGTCCTTTGAGTTCAGACATGATGGTTCCTTTCCGGGTTGATGTCTAGTGCTTGCCTGGTGTCGCTCCGCCCACGCCAAAGCGGGGCGAGTGGGATTCTTCGAGCGTGATTTGCACCGACTGCTGTGTCGTGTAGAAATCAATCGAGCGGT
>CAIWRM010000059.1 GCA_903915075.1 uncultured Microbacteriaceae bacterium | reverse complement strand
TGCCCGCTACGAAGCAGCCGTCAAAGATCCGTCAACGCGCGACGTCACCCAGTGGGAGATCGACGAGTACTTCGCCGACTATTGAGAAGGTTTCACGCCACCAACTGGGAAACAAACCAAATTTCATGCGTTAGTGAGTTTTAAAGACGCGATTTGCCTCAAAAGACGCAGGTTTAGTGAAATAGAGTACGCAAATCAACGCAGAATCGCGGATACAATTGCTCCATGGCTTTTGTTGACCCTACCCTCACGACGATCGACTCCGCCAACGCGGACCTCGCCGGCGTTGACCTTGTCGCAGAGCCCGCGTGGATTGCCCTCAAAGCGGCGGCCACCGCGCTGCAGGGTCTGCAAACCAAGAACGGCTCGATTCCAGAAAACACGAGCGACGCAGCAGCGCACGTCGCGACAATCTGCTCCTCGATCGAGCAGCTCGCCCCGCACTTTCCGCACGATGCCAGCTACTTGGCCGCAGCGATTGCCGACTTTGGTCGCTGGGTCGAGGGCGGATTCGGCGAGCCCGATTTTCTCGCATCAATCCTCGAATTCGCGCCAGCATCCCAGCGGGTGAACGGCATCCGTCATCTCGTGATTTTTCCGATGTATACCCAAAACGGCAGCACCAATCGTTTCGTCGAGGCCGTGCTGGTCGAGGTTCTCTGGCCTGAATTCATCTCGGAGCTCGAGGCCGGTGACTACTCAAACAAGATGCTCGTGCCACTTCGCTTTCTCGACTTCACTGCCGGTTATGACACCAACTCAGCGGTGTTGTTTCCCGAATCAGTCGCGATGAGCTCGGTTCCCTCTTTCACGTGGGGCGCGCTTTTTCAAGATCGCGAAGCTGCTCGCTTCCGCAAGGTAACACAGGCGGCCGCCGAGATAACAGGGCTCACCATGCCCGCGGATGCCGAGGAACTCCTCACCGACCAAACCTTGACCGAAGAGGTCTTCATCATGTGGGATCTCATTCACGACCGCACCCACATGAGTGGCGATCTGCCTTTCGATCCCTTCATGATCAAACAACGTATGCCGTTTTTCTTGTACGGGCTCGAGGAATTGCGCTGTGACCTCACCGCTTTTCGCGAGAGCGTAAAGATCGACCGGGACAGCACTGCCAGCCCCGAGATTCGTCGTCGGGCCCGGCTCGTCCAGTACGCCGTCATCTTTGACCGTATCTTCCGTTTCTCGATGACCGGATCGCGCGTGCGCAACTATGACGCCGTTGCCGGACAGTTGCTCTTTGCCTGGATGCACCAGCACAAGGTGCTGCACTGGACCGACAACAAGCTCTCTATCGACTGGGCGGACGTGCCAGATGTCGTGGTGTCTCTCGGGGACGCTATCGATGATCTTTATTGGCGCTCTATCGATCGCCCCAAGATTTCGCACTGGCTCGCCGCCTACGAGCTGGTTGCCACCACCCTCACGCCGCACCCCGCCTCTGTCTGGGCAAAGGGCGCCGACGCACTTCCTGTCACCGGGGCGCCCGGTGAACTGACGGACCAACTACTGGATGATGAATTTCCGCTGTCGATGTTCTTCGAAGCACTTCAACGGAAAATTTCGCCGGTGATTGAGTCGACCGTCGGCATCCGCGCCTAGGGTAAAGGCATGGAAAAACTGCATGACACCGCCTGGCGCGGATTCGCATCCGACAACTATGCCGGGGTACATCCCGAGGTGCTCGATGCGCTTGCCGCAGCCAACGGCGGACACCAAGTTGCTTATGGCGAAGACCATTACTCCGAGCATCTCGGGGTTGTCATGGCGAAACACTTCGGTGACGGAATCGAAGTTTTTCCGGTCTTCAACGGCAC
>CAIWRM010000058.1 GCA_903915075.1 uncultured Microbacteriaceae bacterium | reverse complement strand
TCACGGCGCGAAATGCGGAGCGATCCGTAAACGAGATTGGTGATGATCGCAATGACGAGGCACAGGAAAGTAATGGCCGAAGCAAACCCGACCACAGACTGGTAGAACGGAAGCGAGAAGAGGTAGAACGACACGGGCAGGTTGAACTGCGGATCCGTTTCGGTGGTGGGTACCTGGTTGAGGAACAACAGCGTTGTCTGCCACCGTGGGGCCGCCCACATTCCAGCGAAGATGCCGATCACTACGGGAATGGCAATCGTGAGCAGTCGACGCACGGGTTCTACTGCCTGTCGATAGCGGTCCATCTGGTCGTTGAGTCGGGCGTAGACCGGCCTCATGCGATAGGCAGTGGCAATGGTCAGCCAGATTGCACCGCCCATGAGAATGAAGCCCACGAAGAAGGCCACTGTTGAGCCCACCCACCCGGTCGTCAAGACACCGATGAAACCCAACTGGGTGTACCAGAGCACGTCGCTGTAGAGGCTGGCAAACGTAAAGAAAGCAATAATCAGCGCGACGATTACGACGACACTGATGATGATGGTACGACGCGTGCGACGCGGGGGGGTCTGTGTAGACACGAAGCGTGAGCCTTCCGTAGGCGGGTTTGCTCTTTATCCTAGGCGCGGATAAGGGCGCGCCGCTGAGAAGTAACCGAGCAAAAGTTAGCGGCAGGTGGGCAGTGCGCTGATTGCTGCGTCATTACCCGACGCCACCGTTGACACCGCGGTCACGGCTTCGGTCATCGTGGCCACGGCAAACACCTGCAGCCCCTGCGGCACATTACCCACAATCTCGTCGCAGTTGTCGAGGGGGGCCAAAAAGTACGGTGCCTGTGCGGCGAGAGCCGAATACAGTTTCTGTCGGATGCCGCCGATGGGGCCGACGTTTCCCGCAGCGTCGATGGTTCCGGTTCCCGCGAAATTCTTGCCGCCGGTCATGTCTCCCGGGGTGACCTTATCGACAATCCCCAAGGCGAACATCAGCCCGGCGCTGGGGCCGCCCACGTCGTTGAGGGAGATCGTCACCTCGAATGGATACTTGTATTCTGTCTGGCCCACGAGCCCGATGAGCGTCGTGCCGTCATCCGTCACGGGCGTCAGCGTGGTCACGATCGTGGCACCGTCGCGAATCACCGTAATGTCCACCGGATTCACGGACCCGGCATCCTGAAGGGCCGAACGAAGGTCGTCGATGCTCGACACCGGCACATCGTTCAACGCGATCACGATGTCGTCGGGCAGGAGCACACCGTCGGCGGGCATACCGGCCGAGGTGCTGACCACGACGGCGGCGGTCTCGAGCGTGTATCCCAGATAGGTCATGGCCGCCGCGACGGACTCCCCCTGCGAGTCAACCATTTCGGCCGCGTTTGACTCATCGCGCTCTTCCTGCGTCTGGTCTTTCGGGTAAACGTATTCAAAGGGTATGACCGACTGTGAGGGGCTGAGATACGCCTGAATGACATCGAACCAGTTGGGCATGTACTCGGGCGTGCCCTGGAGGCACACCGTCAGGAGGTCGAGCGCTCCCGATGTGGGATAGGTCTTCGTTCCCGAAATTTCGATGAGAGGCTCGGTGCCCTCCTCGGTGGGATTCGGCGAGCAGTCCTCGAAGACGGATTGGTTACCGAGCGTGTTCCACCAGGGGCCCGGTTGCTCCAGGGCGAAGGGCACGGGGACGGCGGTGAAGGCAAGTGCAAACAACGCCGCGAGGGACACCAAGACGACGCCCCGCGTGCGCCAACGCGAGCGTCGGCCCGGGGGCGTTGGCGCGTGCCCGGGCTGTGCGTTGTCGTTCTGTGAGAAGAGTGTCACGAAGCAATCTCTGTGTGGGGGCCCGTCGGGGTGTTCGCCGTCGGCGCACTAATCCCCACAGCCTAGGGGCTTTCTCGGAGGGTGATAGGGCTAGCGTATTAGTCGTAACCTGAAAGGTGGCTTGAGGGCACGTGACCGACAACAACGAACGCGACCCCGAAGAAGAATTCCGCGACATGCTGCGTGGGTTCCTTGAGGGCCGCGAAGGGATTGACCCGAGCAAGCTGGCCGGTGCGGCCGGCCTGCCGACCGACCCGGATGCCATCTCCCGCATGATGGCGCAGTTGCAGGCCGCCATGAACGCCTCTGGCGGTGAGGGAATTAACTGGACGATGGCCATAGAACAGGCCAAGTCGATTGCCCTCAAGAGCGTGATCCCCGTGACGGCAATTGCTCGGGCCGAGATAGACCAAGCCTTTCATGTCTCGGCCCTGTGGCTTGCGGAAGCGTGCGACCTCTCCGACACGGCCGAGTCACCCCAGTTGCTCACCCGCATGGAGTGGATTGAGCAAACGTTTCCTCTCTGGCAGCAGCTCGCCGAACCGGTGGCGCTCAACATCTCCGAAGCGATGACCACCGTGCTCAACGATCAGGCGCCCGAAGAGATGAAGGGAATCATTGCGGGGGCGAGCAACATGATGCGCCAGGTGGGCGGCACGCTCTTCGCCATGCAGCTCGGCCAAGTCTTGGGACAACTCTCCACCGAGGTTGTCTCGGGTGGTGACGTGGGAATTCCGGTTCTGGATACCGGGCGGGCGGCCCTACTCCCCCAGAACATGGCCGAATTTGGCGAGGGCCTGGATATCCCGATGGATCAGGTTCACCTCTACCTCGCCGTTCGCGAAACTGCCTATGCCCGACTCTTTCGGCACGCGAAGTGGTTGCGTCTCAACTTCCTGGCGGGTGTCACCGAGTTCGCGCGGGGCATCAGCATTAACCAGGACCGTCTCGAAGAGATTGCCAACAACTTCGATCCGGCGAATCCCGAAGAGCTGCGTGACGCCATCGGCGCGGGCGCGCTCATTCCCCCGAAGACGCCCGAGCAACAGTCCGCCCTTGATCGCCTCGAGAATCAGCTCGCGCTCATCGAGGGCTGGGTTGACGTGGTCACGACCGCGGCGACGACGCGCCTGCCCCGCGTAGATGCCATTGCCGAAACGGTTCGCCGCAGGCGCGCCTCAGGCGGCCCGGCCGAGTCGGCGCTCGCGTCGCTCGTGGGCCTCGAGTTGCGACCACGCCGCCTGCGCGACGCCGTCAAGATGTGGCAAAGCGTCACCGACGCGGTGGGCATTGAGGCGCGTGACGCGCTGTGGGATCACCCCGATGTGGTTCCCACCTCAGAAGACCTCGACAATCCCGCCGGACTCATCGCTCGGCTCGAATCGGCAGCGCGCGGCGAAACGCCCGCACCCGACGACATGGACAAGGCTCTCGAAGAACTGCTCGACGGCAAGGATTTCGGACCACCGCCCGAGGACTAAACAGCTCACCTTGCCGTTCCCGCTGCGTTGAGGTGCTGCCTGCGGACACTGCGTGTGGACGCTTCGCCACCGCCGATTCGTGAGACCTGCATGATGCACCCATGAAGCGGATTGATCCTCGATTGCCCCTGCTGTGGCGCACCCCCTCCGAAATTCAACTGGGGTTCGCCTCGCCTCCCGCCGTCCTCTCGGACCTCACCCCCGCCGAGGAGTATGTGGTGTCGGCGCTGCACTCGGGAGTGAGCGATGTCTCGCTCCGTGCCCTGGGCACACAGCGCGGCATGTCCGATGCCCAACTGTCGGATCTGTTGGCGCGGGTGGCGCCGGCCCTCGAGCCCCCGGGTGGCGTCGCCCTGCCGCGAGTCGCGGTGGAGGGCAGCGGGCTCGGTGCCGCACGCATTGCTCACACACTCGCGGATGCCGGCTTCTCAATGATCGGAGCACCTGCGCTCAGGGGTGACACGGGCATCGACACCGGCACCGGCGGCGACACCGGCGGCGATTCGCGTTCGCCCAGAAGAG
Source organism: uncultured Microbacteriaceae bacterium (assembly GCA_903915075.1). Lineage (GTDB taxonomy): Bacteria > Actinomycetota > Actinomycetes > Actinomycetales > Microbacteriaceae > UBA963. The sequence goes on along the minus strand of CAIWRM010000058.1, from coordinate 9,915 downwards.
ATGCTGACGCGATGCCCGCCATCGCGATTGTGGTGGCGACAATGGTGCTCGCCCCAGAGCGATGCGGGCGTTGGTTGCGTCGGTCGGTTCGCCACCTACCCGTGGTGTGGCTCGATACTGAGGTGCACGTTGGACCGCTCATCGAACCCGGCAGCACGGCCTGCTGGCACTGCATCGAGTTGACTCGATGCGAGGTCGATGAAGCCAGGCGCGCGTTGGTTACCCAGGCGGCCGGTCGTCCGGCGGCCACTGAAACGAACCGCACGACTCAGGAGGTCGCTCTGCGAGTGGCGCGCTGGCTCGACGGCTCCGATGTGCCCGAGCCTGGACGAGCGCTCATTTTTCAGGTGTCTAGCGGTCGGTGGCGCCCGATGGCGACGACACCTCACGCAGCGTGTTCGTGCCACACTCCGCGAGGAAACGAGACCGCGTTCGCGCTCGTCGATGGCCCGAACCCGACGCCGACCACGACAGGTGAAGTCGCTCCTCCGCGCGGGTAAGCGCCACGTAGAGCAACCGGCGCTCCTCGGCAACCGCGTCAATGCCCGTGGCGTAACTAATGGGAATCAGCCCCTCGGCAACTCCGACGATGTAGACGGCCTTCCACTCGAGTCCCTTCACCGAGTGGATAGACGCCAAAGTGACCGCGTTCATGGTGGGTTCGTGGCGCGCGTCGGCACGCGCCTGCAGGTTGTCGGTGAACTCTCGCAGCGTCGAGCCTTCGGGCGCATCGTCGGCCATCTCCACGATGGCATTGAGTGCTTCCCACTTGGCACGCACAGCTCCCGAGGATTCGGGCGCAGACTGGGTCCACCCCAACGCCCGCATCACGTCGCTGACCGACTTGAAGAGCGGCTCGTCGATGGGGTTGACGGCCGAACCCCGCAGGGCCAACAGCGCGCGCTTCACATCCGGCAGGTCAAAAAATCGCGTGGCCCCGGCAACCTGGTAACTCACGCTGGCTTCCGTGAGGGCACGCTCGAGGTTTCCGGACTGGGCGTTGGTGCGATACAGAACGGCGATGTCAGAAGCGGCCAGACCCGAGTCGATATCGGCACGAATCCGGGCCGCCACGCCGTACGCCTCTTCGTGGTCCGAGGCGAAGGACGAGACGGTCGGAACGGGTCCGTCTTGGCTGCGTGACTGCAACACCAGCGCGCCGGCGCGATCGCGCATCAGTTCGTTGGCCACGCGCACGATGGGTGCGCTCGAACGATAGTTGCGTTCCAGCCCGACGGTAATCGCGTTCGGAAATTCACTTTCGAAGTTGAGCAGGTAGTCACTCGTGGCGCCCGTGAACGAGTAGATGGTCTGACTGGCGTCGCCCACAACGCACACGTCGGTCCGATCCCCGCGCCACAGTTCGAGCAACCGGTGTTGCAGTGGCGAGACGTCTTGGTACTCGTCCACGACGAAAAAGCGATACTGCTCGTGCACCTGCAACGCCACGCGTGGCTCACCCTCGAGAAGCCCAGCCGTGAGCAGGAGAACGTCTTCGAAGTCAATGGCCGACCGTTCATCTTTAATGCGTTCGTAGGCGCGTTGAACATCGACGCACTGTTCAACGGTGAGGGTTCCGGGCATCGCCCGCGATGCGGCGCGGAGGGCGTAGGCATCGAGGGTGAGGTTGGTCACCTTGCGCCATTCCACCTCGGCGGCCACGTCTCGCAGCGAGGCGGTGTCGAGTTTGAGCCCGAGCGTTGCGGCCGCTTCGGCCAGCGGGCGGCCCTTGCCGTCGATGAGCCGTGGCGCGGGAACCCCCGTAATCTGCGGCCAGAAATAGTTGAGTTGCCGGAGGGCCGACGCGTGAAACGTGCGCGCCGAAACGGTGGGCGCGCCGAGCTCACGAAGGCGGGTGCGCATTTCCCCCGCCGCCCGCTGTGTAAAGGTGAGGGCGAGAATGCGCTCCGGCGAGTACGTGCCGGTGGAAATGCCATAGGCAATGCGGTGGGTGATGGCACGAGTCTTACCCGTGCCTGCGCCAGCGAGCACTCGCACGGGACCCCGGAGAGCCGTTGCCACCTGCCGCTGTTCATCGTCGAGGGCGGAGAGAATGTTCTCAGGATCTAACGCTTGCCCAGCCACGTGTCCTCCTGCGCTATCGACGCGCCGAGCCAGTCCTCAAGGAGGTGACGCGCAATCGATACCGGACCGGGGAGTTTGATGGCGTTTGTCTCCGCCGCCGTGGTCAGCTCTTCTCGAGTGAACCAGCGCAAAGAACGGATTTCTTCTCCATCGGCCATGATCGCGGTGGCGTCCTGACCGTCGGCAAGCCGGGCCCGGAATCCCAGCATGAGCGACGCCGGAAACGGCCACGGCTGCGAGGCGACATAGGTGGGGTCGACCACCCTCAGGCCACACTCTTCGAACATTTCTCTCACCACGGCATCCTCGAGGGATTCTCCCGGCTCGACATAACCCGCGAGAAGCGAGAAACGGTCCTCCTCCCAGAGGGCGTTGTTGCCGAGCAGCACCCGATCGTCGGCGTCGGTGACCAGGACGATGATGGCGGCGTCGGTGCGCGGAAAAATCTGCGTGCCCGCATCGTCAACGCGCACCCAACCTGCCTGCTGCGGCTGAGCCGGCTGTCCGCGCTGTGGCGAAAACGAGTGCGAACGGTGCCAGTTCGCCATGGCCACGGCCTGCGTGACGAGTCCCACATCGAGCTCGCCCAAAGCCGGTGCCATGAGCCTCAGGTCGCGCCACTGCGTTGTCGCCACCGACAGGACAGCGGCGTCGAGAGCGGAATCTGCCGTGAAGGCGTCGTCGGTGAGCACCGCCACGAATGCCGAACCCTCGTGGCGGCCGAGGTAAACCTTTGTGAGTCCGGTGACGGCCGCCGGCGACAGGTAAACGACATCGTCCTGAGACGCGAGTGTGGAGTTCTCGTGCACCACCAAAACGCGTGTGGTGGGGTCGTTCCAGAGTTCATCAAGCAGTTGTGGCTCGGCGCGTCGAACGGCGTCTCGGTCGTGCACCTGCCGTGCAAGTGGCAGGCGACGGCGAATTTCGTGCGACATAGAATCCTTGATTGTTGTGAGACGACGTCCGCGACGAAGTGCGTGGCGTTTCGCGCCTTCGGGCTCTGGGCAACCTAGCCTGAAAGCATGGCTCGTTCACAATTCACTTTAGCGGCGCTCGTGGTTTCGGCGGTCCCCGATTTCGACCCTGCCCGTGTCACGCCCGTGGCAACCGGAATCGATGCCGACTTCGAATCAGCACTGGTGACCGACCACACGGGGCGCGCGGTTATCGTTCGCCTGCCCACATCTCGGGCCACCGAGCAATCGCTGACCCACGAACTTCGCGCGCTCGAGATCCTCACGGCCGGAGTGCGCTCGCGCTTGGGCTTTGAGCTCCCCACCGTTTGCGGGCGCGCACCCGTGGGCAACACGTTTGGCCTGGTTTTTGATCTGTTGCCGGGCGATGTCATTCATTTGGACGACATCATGGCCGGCACGGTGGTGCCCGCCGCCATTGGGCGAGCAATAGCCTCGATCCACGAATTGCCCGCCAACCTTGTCTCTGATGCCGGGCTCTCGTATGTGTCCGCCACGGCCTCACAGCAGCGCGCGCGCGATGTTGTGGAACGGGCTGCGGCAACCACCATGCTCCCCGATGCCCTCGAGACGCGCTGGAGTCGCGCCGTGGTCAACACCAAGATCTGGCAGTTCGACCCCACCGTGATCCACGGTTCACTGGGCGTCGGCAACTTTTTGTTTGGCGAAGACTCTGTGAGTGCGGTGCAGGGCTGGGGTGCGCTTCACGTGGGCGACCCGGCCCTCGATCTGATGTGGCTGACAAACACCGATGAGTCCGCGGAAGGCGAAGCCTTTCATTCCTATCAGCAGGTTCGCCTCTCGAGTGCCGACCCAAACATACGACGTCGTGCGGTGCTCTACTCCGAGTTGGAGATCGCCAAGTGGCTGCTCCACGGGGTTCGTGAGCGCAACACCGAAATTGTCGAGGACGCAAACCAGATGATGGAGAGCCTCGTGGCCACCATCGGCGAAGAGCCCGTCAATACGGTGGGTGTGGGAACCGAACCCATCATGACCGTGAACGACGTTGAGCAGATGCTCGACGTCACGCCTCCGGCGTCACAGTAGGTCCCTGCGGGGCGTCGCTACCTAACACGCCCAGCCACAGTTCTTCGAGCTCCACGTAGGTAAGCATGCGCTCGGGGCGAATCACCACGTTGTCGGCAACAAAGTAAAACACCGCATCAATGTTTTCTTCGGCGATGCCGGTGAAGCTTGCGTAGGCCGCCCGGTAAAGCGCAAGCTGATAGGCGCGGACGGCCAAGTCTGAGGCATCCCGCGGCGCCTTGCCCGTCTTCCAGTCGACGATTTCGAAGCGCGAGTCGGCGTTTCGCTCGGCGTTTGCGTCGGCCCCATCGGCACGGTACACGGCATCGAGTTTGCACACCACCACGTTAGGGCCGAGCGGAAGGTGGATTTCTGTCTCCACGTCAACAGGCTGTCGTGCTCCCCACGGCGACGCCTCGAAGGTGTGCTGGAGCGTAGCGAGGGCGGCGGCGTCGGACGCGTCAATCGCCTCGGTAGCGAAGTCGTGTGCGCCCGGAAACTCCACGGCGTCAAAATCTGAACCATCAAAAAGGGTCGGCGCATCTTGGCGGAGGGCACGATTCTCAACCCACGTGTGAAAAAGAGTGCCAAGCATCGTGGCGCGATACGGCTGCTGTGGCATCGGTCGCCCGAGGGGTCCGGCAACAGGCGGCGCGGCTGCCACTGCCGCTGCCACTGCCACATCAGGCGCAGAGGTGAGCGCCGAAGTTGGGGCAGGGTCGGCGCCCGAGCGCGCGGCCACACCGGCGGCTACGTAGTCCTTGAACGCCGAGGCGGGAATGCGCTGAGGAAGCGGTACGCGCGCGTCGGCCGTGAGTCGCGCCTGTCGCTCGGCGATGAGCAGCTCAATGTCGGAGTCGAGCTGCGACGTCTCACGGGGAGGCGTGGAGCGTTGCGCCGCGCTGGCTGAACGCACCAGAGCGGCCGCAGCTCTCACCCGCGGTTCGCGAGAACCGAGTGGTGGGAGTGGCCAGACGACCGACGCCGCGCGCGGGTCCCAGGGGTTTTCTGTTTCGGTGGGCTCCTCGGGAAGTGGGCTCGTCGCGAGACCCGCCTCACTGATCTCGGCGAGGTAGATGCTCGGACTGCGCTGGGTCTTGCCCGACGCCCACCACGATCCACTGAGCAGCAGGTCTTGGGCCGAACGAGTGAGGGCAACGTAGGCAAGGCGTCGCTCCCCCGTTTCGTAACGCGTTCGCGCCGACGCGAGGTAGGCCTCGTACGAGTCTTCGAGGTCGAGCTGGTCAACCGCATTTTCGAAGTCCCACAGGGTGCCGAGATCCGCCTTGTCCGCACGCAACTGCTCAGGCAGGGCGCCGACGTCGGTCCACTTCTCGATGTTTGTGGTGACCGTACGCTTGTCGTCGGCAATCATGCGACCCACCGCAACGAAGTCCCACTCCAAGCCTTTTGACGCGTGAATGGTGAGCAACTGCACGACGTCGCCCTCCGGGCTCTCTTCCACGGGGCTCAACCGCTCACGTCGTTCAACGTCTTCGATCCACGACAAGAACGCCCCGAGGGTGGGGTTGTCGTCGGTTGCCATGAAGGCCGAGACGGTATCGAGGAACGTTTCGACGCTGGCCTCGCCCGCCGTGAGTCGATCGTTCGCGGCCAACTCCACATCGAGATTCATTTCGGCCATGACGAGCCGAACGAGGTCGCGCAGGTTCATACCCGCGTAGCGCCTCAGGCGCGCGATCACGCGGCCGGCGTGTTGGAGACGTTCGAAGCCCGTGGCACTGAGGCTCGCAAACGCACGATGAGTGGGATCGGTTGCCGTCGTGATGAAGTCCAGGGCGTCGATCAGGCTTTGACCGTCAGACGCAGAGACGGATTCTTTGAGCTGCGTGCGCACCTCTTTACTGAGTCGTTGCAGGCGGTGGTCGCGATCAGAGAGCCATCGGGCCGTCGACTTGAGAGCACGAAGATCTCGGGCGGCGATTTGCCAACGTGCGCCGGCAAGCAACCGGATCAGCTGGCTATCGGCACGCGTGTCGTGCATGACACGCAGCGTGCTGATGATGTCGACAATGACGGGTTCCATGAGCAGTCCGCCGAGACCCAGCACGTGAGTTGCGATGCCCGCGTGGTCCAGTGCCAACTTGAAGTGCATGAGATCGGCGGTTTTTCGGGTGAGCATGGCCGCCGTTGGTCGTTTGTCGCCCGCAGGCCACTCGGCAAACTTGCGGCGAAACCACCCGGCAACGTCGTGCGCTTCTTCGGTGATGGTCGAGGGAAAAATGACGTCGACGGTGCCCTGATGCGTTTTACCGGCAACGAGCTCGAATTGCGCTTCCGATGCGGACGAGGCCCGTGGCAGCGGCCTGGCCACGAGGTTCGCCACGTCGAGTATCTGCTGAGCGTTGCGCCACGACCGGGACAGCGTGCGCAGTTCGCCGGGTTGCCCACCGGCGAACGCATCGAAGAACCGATGGGGCAACATGTTCGACGCACTCGCACCGCGCCACCCGTAGATGGCCTGATTGGGATCCCCCACCGCCATCACGGTGCGCTGCGCAAAGACGCTCGAGAGCAAAGCCACCTGAACACTCGAAGTGTCCTGATACTCATCGAGAAGGACGAATTGATATGCCGAGGCAATCTGCTCTCGCACCGCAGGGATCTGAACGAGCTGGTGCGCATAGGCAATCTGGTCGCCGAACTCGATGAGGTGTCGGGCCCGCTTGAGGTTTTGGTAGGCCACCACCACATCGCACAGCAGGTCGAGCTTGGCCACGACCGCGAGGCCCTTCTTGAACTTGTCCTGGGCAACTCGGTGCGACGTGCCACGCGTGGTGATGGGGAGGTCTGTGACGTGCCCCACGAACTTTGCCGTGAACGCCCGCAACTGGTCCGGGCCGATCATGTTGTCGGTCAGCGCACGAGCCAACGAGAGCGTGACCTCAATCACCGAGTTCAGCGTCATGTCGAGCCCGGCCAGATCGGTGCCCGACGACTCGAGAACGGCGCGTCGAGCGAGCTGCCACGCGGTTGCTTCGGTCATCACGGCGGCCGAACCATCCACTCCCACGAGGTGAGCAAACTCACTAAAGATTCGATTGGCAAAAGAGTTGTAGGTCGTCATGCTCGCCGAGAACAGTGCCGCGGCGGAATCATCACCGTGATCGCCCGGAATCATGTCACGCCAGGCGAGGGCATCGAGGCCAAGGCGCACCCGCGCTGCCAGAGAAGTGGCGGCGCGGCGCGTGAAGGTGAGGCCGAGGATCTCGTCGAGCCGCGCGTGACCGTTCGCCACGAGCCAGAGCACCCGCATGGTCATGGTCTCGGTTTTACCGCTCCCCGCACCGGCGGTCACCAGCGTGGTCGTGGACGGGTCGCTCGCCACAATGTCCTGCTGTTCGGTAGTGAGTTCAACGCGCCGCTTTGCCTCGGCGCGAATTCCGGCACGACGATCGAGTTCCTGGCTCCAGGCGAACGTGGCGTCGGCAATATCTTGGGCCGAATAGGTCATGCGCTCACCGCCGAGACCGTGTGAATGCGCTTGGCGTAGGTGCTGTCGAATTCTCCGCGCTCTTCGCGGGTAAAGATCACCGCGGTGAACGAGCTTGCCGACATGCCCTCGGCCGCCTGCGCCACCCTCTGCTCGATGGCCTCCTGAGCTGCACCGCCCCTCTCGATGGCGGGCTGCAAGACTTCAACGATCTCTCCCGCGCGCGTCTTTTTGACTGCCTTGTCGTCGACCATCAGAATTCCCGCGCCACCAGACTCGGCGCCCGGTGCCACCTGGTCACCGAGCGGTCGCGGTTCGCTGCTCTCGGGGTCGACATCGACCGTCTCACGTATCTCGTCGCGAACGAGAGCGAGCTGATAACACTCGAGTTGAACATTCTCGGCAACGTCGTCCTCGGTCATTTTCATCCGGCCGGTTTTGAGGTCGACGATGGTGACCGTTCCATCGGGGTTGCGATGCACGCGGTCGATGCGTCCGACGAGACGCCCCACACCCACGTCGAAACTAAAGGAGCACTCCACGCCCACAACGTCGACGTTTCTTGAGCGAAGACCGCGGAGGTACGTGGCCAGGTTGCCCACCATGGTCTTTGCCCGCGTGCGTTCGCGTTCGCCCAGCCACTCTGCCTCAAACGTGAGTTCGTGCCAGCGCTTGTCGACGGCCGCCCAGAGACTCTCGGCGGACAGGTCGGTGAGGATTTCGTTGCCCACGTCTTCGAAGACCTTGTGTACCAGCGTGCCCAGTCCGGTGGCCACGGTTTGGTCGCCACCCACCGTTGAGTCGATGAACCAGCCGAGTTGGTTGCGTTCCCAGGCTTCGAGGCGCGAGGGCGAGACGTGGACCGTGACGCCCTCGGCTCGATCCGCCTCGTCGACGATGTCCCGCTCTGTCGATGGTCCGGCGAGGCCGTACCACTCGTCGGGATGAGCCCCCGCCACACCGGCCTCCGCGAGCCGTGCAAGCGCGCGTGCCAGCGCATCGGCTCGATCGGCGCTCGTGGGAGCGGACGACTCGGTTGACTGCGGAAACTGACGCACGAGTTCGCGGCGCGCATAACCGGTGATACCCGAGAGCGAGAGCGGATACTCACCAGAAACTGCGTTGGGTTCGACGGCGCTCAGTTCTTCGGCATTCTCGGTTGCCGCTACCTTTTCGGCATCTGATGTGCCCGCGGGTGACGTCACGACCTCACGCTCTTTCACGAGCGCGAGAAACGGCGAGGCCATGACATCGGCGCTGTTCGTGGCAGAAACAATGAGTGTGTGGCGCGGTCGCGAACACGCCAGCACGAACATGCGAAGTTCATCGTGCAGGACGGCGAGGCGCGCGTCCGTTGTGCCCGGAGGGCCGCCGGAGGCCTGGTTGCCCCCTTGGGACCCCGAGTTACTGATGAGGTCGTCAAATCGACCGGCGTGAAGAAGCTGACCACGCAGCCTCAGGTTGGGCCACACCCCCTCCTGAACGGCAACGACAGCCACTACGTCGTATTCGGCGCCGATCACCGAGGGTGGTGTGCAGACGATGACGGCATCGGAGCTGGACGAGGGCGCAAGGGTGTCTTCGGGCACGTCGGTGGTGAGGAGATCGTGGATGAAGTCCTCGGGTGTTCGCTCGGCTTCGCGCTCAACAAATCGTCGGGCTGACGCGAACAGGGCCAGCACGGTATCAAGTTTGCGGTGCGCCTCTTCGGCGACGAGTCCCGTTGCCTGGGTTGCGGCCGCCAGTTCTCGTGGCAGCACTGATCCGTGCCATGCGGTCCAGAGGAGCTCTTCAATCGTGGCCCCCGTGGCGCGCTGGTCGCGCAGGCGATTGAGCATGGTTGCCACGCGCGTGGCGGCACGTGCGGGAGCCGAATCAATCACCGCGAACTCGGCAACGTTGGTGAGCCCGTCGCGAACCAGTTCGGGGCCGGTGCGGTCGCCGCCCGCCAGGAGGTCGTGCTGGCGCAGGGCCAACCGCAGACGACGCGCATCAACCGCTGACAAACCACCCAACTCCCCCGCGAGGAAGGTCTCCGCCTCGGCCGGCGTGATCGCGCGCCCCGGCTCGGACAGGCGCAAGGCCGAGATGAACTCACGAACCAGTGGCTGATCGCGGAGTGCCTGATCGCTCACGAGCGTGCGCGTGGGAACCTCGTGAATCGCCAGTTGCCGGGCAACACTCTCGACGAGTGCTCCCTGCCGAACGACCACAGCCATGCGGTGCCACCCGACGCCGTCGCGCACGTGCGCCTCGCGCAGGGCCCGCGCCACGGCTGCGAGCTCGGTGGCGCGCTGGGGCTTTTCAATCACCACGACGGAACCGGCAGGCATGCTCGGGCTGGCAATCGCCTTGCGCTGCGTTCCCCACTCG
>CAIWRM010000057.1 GCA_903915075.1 uncultured Microbacteriaceae bacterium | reverse complement strand
GGTGTGAATGCGCCCCTGTGATTCGGTAGCCGGCACGCGCTGCACGCGGTGAACGCCACCCTCGTACTTAAGGTGCGCCCACACCCCCAGTGCGGGATCCGGCGAGTTGCCCTTAATGGCCACCTGAACGTCTTTGTATCCGCCCAGGTCCGACTCGGTGCGGTCGAGGATTTCGGTCTTCCACCCCTTGGACTCGGCGTAGTGCAGGTACATGCGCAGCAGATCGGCCGCGAACAGAGCGCTTTCGGCCCCGCCCTCGCCGGCCTTAATCTCCATGATCACGTCGCGACCGTCGTCGGGGTCACGCGGAATCAGCAGGCGCCGCAGACGCTCGTGTGCCGCCGGAAGCGCCTCTTCGAGGGAGGTCACCTCAACAGCAAATGCGTCATCTTCTTTGGCAAGTTCACGAGCGGCAACCAGGTCCTCCTGCATCGCCAGCAAACCCTCGTGGGCAGCCTTGATCTGGCTCAACTGCGCATAGCGCCGATTGAGTTTTTTGGCACGCGCCGCATCGGCGTGCACGGCGGGATCCGACAGTTGCGTCTGGATCTCGGCGTGCTCATCGAGAAGAGCGTTAACCGAATCGATCACGTTAGTTTCCTGAGCCCGACGTTTCGTCGAGGGAGGAGTCGCGCTGCACCTGCATGAGGAACTCCACGTTCGTGGGGGTATCGCCCAGCTTGCCCAGCACGTACTCGAGTGCAGCGCGCGCGCCGCCGGAAGCAAGGCCACGGCGCAGCTTCCACGTGAGCGCGACCTCGTCGCCGCCCAACAGCAGATCCTCGCGGCGGGTTCCCGACGCCGTCACGTCAACGGCCGGGAAAATCCGCTGGTCAGCAATCAATCGCGACAGGCGCAGTTCGAGGTTGGCGTTGTCGACAAACTCATCGAGGATGGCACTGTCCACGGCCGAAGCCGTCTCGGTCACCACCGAAGCGATGACGGTGAGCGAGCCGCCGTTTTCGATGTTGCGCGCGGCGCCAAAGAATTTCTTCGCAGGGTAAAGCGCTGCTGCGTCAACTCCGATGTTTCCGGCGCGCGCCGCAGACACGGACGACACCGTGTAGGCGCGGCCCAGAGCGGTGAGTGAGTCGAGCAAGAGCACGACGTCCTGGCCCAGCTCGACGAGGCGCTTGGCACGCTCCACGGCAAGTTCGGCAACCATGGTGTGATCCTCGGCGGGGCGGTCGAACGTCGAGGCAATGACCTCGCCCTTGACCGTGCGTTCGGCCTCGGTGACCTCTTCGGGTCGGGCATCAACCAGAACAACCATCACGTGAACCTCGGGGTTGTTGGTCGACACGGCTTCGGCAATCTGCAGAAGAACTGCCGACTTACCCGAAGCGGGACCGCCGACAACAAGACCGCGCTGGCCCTTGCCCACCGGGGCAATCACGTCGATCAACCGGCCGGTGAGGCGATCCGAGGTGGTCTCGAGCCGCAGACGTTCCTGCGGGAAAAGCGGAACAAGAGTGGCAAAGTCGTCGCGCGTGGCGGCCTCTTCTTGCGATTGGCCGTTGATGCTGTCGATGCGAACGAGCGCATTGAACTTCTGGCGACCGAAATTCTC
>CAIWRM010000056.1 GCA_903915075.1 uncultured Microbacteriaceae bacterium | reverse complement strand
CGCGTGCCCTGCCGCCTTAGCTCAGTTGGTAGAGCGATTCACTCGTAATGAATAGGTCACCAGTTCGATTCTGGTAGGCGGCCCCATTCACCCACAAAGGATTGTTATGTCGCGCGCTGCCAAAACCAGTACCCCCATCCTCCCCGTGCTCGCCGAGCGCTGGAGTCCGCGTTCGTTCGACGCCACGCGGTCGCTCTCCATGGCCGACCTCACGCCCGCGTTTGAGGCCGCCCGGTGGGCGCCGTCGGCCAACAACGCTCAAGAGTGGCGATTCCTCGTGGGCTTTCGCGGTGATGCCACGTTCGAGGCCATGACCGAGCGCCTCTCCGGCTGGAACGCGTCGTGGGCGCCCAGCGCCGGAGCCATCGTCGTCGGGATGTACGAAGACGATCCGGAGAACAAATCGCGTGACTACGCCCCCTATGACCTAGGCCAGGCTGTTGCCCACTTCTCGGTGCAGGCTCACGCCGACGGATTGTTTGTGCACCAGGCTGCCGGATTTGATCGGGATGCCATGGCGGCACACTTCAACGTGCCCGCCACGTGGAAGGTCTTCGTCGTCGCGGTTGTGGGTCACCTGGGCGCTCCCGAACTTCTCAACGAGACGCTTCAGGAACGAGAGACGGCGCCTCGCGTGCGCCGCCCGCTCGACGAGACCGTCTTTACGTCGCCCTTCCCCTCCGCTTAGCCATTCAGTCGTCTTTGCTAGGATTTCTGGCGTTGTCGCAAAGGAGCACACCGTGAAAGAAAAAGCCGTAAAAGAGCGGGCCGTGAAAGACCCGGCCGCGAAGGGCCAAGCAGTCAAGGACCAAGCCAAAGACTGGACCCCGCGCCGCTGGCTGCGCATCCTGCTCCCCGCCGTTTTGGTGGTTGTGTGGCTCGCGCTCGCCGGGTTGGGTGGTCCCACGTTCGGCAAGATCTCTGAGGTTTCCACCAACGATCAGGCTGGATTCCTGCCTGCCAACGCGCAAAGCACCGAGGTCAACGCCATCGCCGAGGATTTCCGCGATTCGGAGTTTGTGCCGGCCATTGTGGTGATTGTTGCCGACAGCGGCAGTGTCGAGTCCAGCGATATTGAGGTCTTTAGTCAGCTGGCCACCGACATGCAGGAGTCGCCGGGCGTGGCGCCGGCGACTGACCCCCTGCCCACGAGTGTGATTGGCCCCATTACCTCGGAGGACGGTGCTGCCGTTCAATACATCGTGCCGTTCAGCGCTTCGGGTGAGGCGCTACTCGAAGACATCGTTGAGCTGCGTGCGCTCGTGCAAGAAGCTACTCCCGCGGGATACACGGCCTACGTGGCCGGTCCGGCCGGTTTGCTGGCCGACTTTGTTAACGGATTCGGCGGCATCGACGGCATCTTGCTGCTTGTTGCGTTGGGCGCAGTGTTCGTGATTCTGCTCATTGTTTATCGTTCGATTCTGCTTCCTATCCTCGTGTTGCTCACCGCGGTGTTTGCGCTGTCGGCATCGATTCTGGGCATCTATTGGCTCGCCCTCAACGACATCATTAAGGTGTCGGGTCAGAGCCAGGGAATTCTGTCGATTCTGGTTATCGGTGCGGCCACCGACTACGCGCTGCTCATGGTCTCGCGATACAGGGAAGCTCTCTTCGAGGTGCAGTCAAAGTGGGCGGCAATCGGACGCGCCTTCCGCGGATCGTTTGAGGCCATCGCCGCTTCGGCCGCGACGGTCATTTTGGCGCTCCTCTGTTTACTCTTCAGCGATCTCAACTCCAATAAGGCGCTTGGTCCCATCGCGGCATTCGGTATCGGTTTCGCCTTCTTAGCGGCGGTTACGTTCCTGCCCGCTGTTCTGGTGATCTTTGGCCGCGTATCGTTCTGGCCCTTCATGCCCAAGGTCGGCAAGAAGAAGGTGGAAGCCGCGACCGCCGAGAAGATTGCCGGACTCGAGGGTGTTCGGGGCCTCTGGCGTCGCGTGGGCACGCTCATTGCCAAGCGCCCACGCACCACGTGGATTGTCACGCTCGTAGTGCTGTTGGCGGCCTGTGCCGCTCTGCCCGGACTCAAAGCCAGCGGACTGCCGCAGACCGACTTCCTGCTGGGTAACAACATCGAATCGGTGGATGGCCAGAAGGCTCTCGGCGAGCACTTTGATGCCGGCTCGGGATCACCCGTCGTGATTATTGCCCAGGAAGCCGACTACACGAAGGTGATGGCGGCAACGCTTGAGAACCCCGGCATCACTGAGGTGTCGGTGCAGCAGGACCAGGAGGCCGTGGCCGCTGCCATTGCCGAGGCCATGGCTGGTCAGGCCGCCGGTGGCGGAATGCCGTCGGGCCCACCCGTTGTTCCTGCTCTGGATCCCATTCCCAAGGTGGTCGACGGCGTAGTGCTGATCAATGCCACGCTCACTTTCCAACCCGACTCGGCCGACGCCGAGAAGGTGGTCAAGGAGCTGCGCACCTCGCTGGCCGAGGTTGACCCCAGCGTTCTGATTGGTGGCGAGACGGCAATTGCGCTCGACACGAACGAAACCGCCCAGGCGGACCTCGTGCGAATCATTCCGATTGTTCTCGCCGTCATCTTCATCATCCTGATGCTGCTGCTGCGTTCAATCATCGCGCCGCTGGTGCTGATCTTCACGGTGGTAGTGAGTTTCGGTGCCACGTTGGGTGTTGCTGCACTGGTGTTCAACAACGTGTTCAATTTCCCGGGTGCCGATGCGAGCGTGCCGTTG
>CAIWRM010000055.1 GCA_903915075.1 uncultured Microbacteriaceae bacterium | reverse complement strand
GAGATCTACTTCTTTATCTCGGGCCGCGGCCAGATGGGCCTCGGTGACGACCTCGTCGAAGTTGAGGCTGGATCAGTGGTTCGTGTGGGCCAGCACGTGATGCGCACCTGGCGTGCGAAGCCCGACAGCCCTGAGCAACTACGGTGGCTGTGCATACGGGCCGGCAGCACCGAACTCCCCGAGTTTCCCACCGACGGCACCCGCGTCTTCGACCTGCCCATGCCCTGGTAGCGGCTACAGCGTCACAAACCGTTGCTGTGGCGATAGACGTGAACGACGGCGTTGGCATGCCCGTGACCCATCTCGTGCGTGTCCTTGAGGTAGGCGACCTGCGTCATGTGGGTCTCATCCCGAACGGCGTCTAACTGGGTCATCCAGTAGTCGATGGGCTTCCCATACTTCTTCTCGATTGACGGGAAGTAGGAGGCGGGGCCGGTAACTTTCTCAGTCATGCGTCAATTATGGGGCGCCTGACATGGACGGGGAGAATGTCAGGCAGCCCGTCACAGGGTAGGCCCGGTAGGCAAATAGATCCCGCTCGCCGTCTCCCGGCCTACTGCGGGGGTCCCGGAGGTCCGTCCTGAGAACCGTCGTCGGCGGTGAGACCCATGAAGCACTTGAGGATGCGGTTCTTCTCGGGGGACTGCGCGTAGTAGTGGTACCCGTCTTTAGCCGTGGTGCGTCCATTGCACTCATCGAGAACGATCGTGGTGTCGTGCGCTAGGGGAGCAAAGACCGCGACACCGTCCAGGGCGTAGCCGATAAGCGTGGTTTCGGCATCAGGGTCGTCGATCTGTGATCCGTATGCCGCTCCTTCACAGTTCGTAAAGGCGTGCAGGTGGTAACCCTCAATGGGGTTGAAGTGACCGCCACAATCGTCGAAAGCCGCGATTGTGTAGGCGCCCAAGATTGCGTCCACGGGTGCCGAAGGCGCAATGACGAGTCCGTTGATGGTGACCCCGAGGTCACGCCCCTGCGTCGTGGTTGCCGACGACGCCTTGACCGGAACTACGGGTACCAAAATCGAGATGGGTACCGCCATTCCTGTATTTGTCCACTCGTAGGTGCCCTCGACGCAGTGATACTTATATTCCTCCTGCACGTCGGGCCGGGCTGCGCCTTGGAAGGCCTCCTTGGTGTCGGTCACATTCACGTTGCCGGACGCATCATGAAGCAAATTCCATTGTGTGTCTCCGTAGATCTCGGCCAGGTCGAGGATGAAGGTTCCGTCGGCCTCATAAATCGTGCTCCCGTCGAGCCAAATTCCTGCGTCTGCGGCGGACGTTTGCGTTGTCTCGGGACAGAACGGGCCAATCGTTGTGTCCACAGGCGTGCCCGTCACGGTGATTCGGTAACAGGTCGTCACCTCACCGTTAGTGAGTGTGCACTCCTCTTCCGTTATGGGGTCGCTGAGTGCACCCGTCTTGAAGTTTTCAGCCACGACACCCGGCGCTCCGAGCGCCACCGCGGGTGTCGAACTTTGTGTGAACACCAAGACGGCGGTGACGATTGCTGCCACAACGGCAACGCTCGAGATGGTGATGAGCAGGATTTTTTTGTTCATTGCGTGATTCCTTTGTTCGATTGATGCGCGTGACGCTGACGACGACGAAGAACGAGCCACACGATGAGTCCGGCCAGAATGACAAGGAGTGTCACAATGGCACCGATGACCCATCTTGCGATGTCCCAGAATTTGAAAAAGCTGAGGTCGGGTGTGCCGGCAAAGCAACCCATGACGTAGGGGTAACTCGCGGTCACGTAGTAGCCGTATTGTCCGTTGATGGTCATTCCGTTGCACTCATCGAGCGTGCCCGAGCTCGTGAATTCGTAGTCCTGAATGTAGGTGCCATCGTAGGTTCCGCCAGGGCTTGAGTCACCCGTTGGCCGGTTGCCAGCTCTGAGCGTGTATCCCGAGACGGCTTCGCGCATCTCGCCCGTAGCGGGATCGAGATAGTGCGGGCCATAGATGGGGAACCCATCTGCCGCGAAGCCGATAACCGGAGAGCCCTGGTCGGTTTCTTCGGGATCAAAGAGGGCGTTGGGGTTGCCGTGATAGTGATACAAGCCACCCGGTTGCGTGTGCCCGTTGTGAGAATCGGTGCCGAAACCTACTGGCCCCATGGGGTCGAGGCGCCAATCCACAAGGAGCCCGCAACCGTCGGCTACGTTGCCGTCTTGGTCGGCCGCAGCGTCATCCGGCTTGTAGCAACCGTTGGCAAGTTGATCGAGCACGACACCGTTGAGCATCACCGCGTTATAGGCGAGCAGGCTGAATTCCGTCGGGGTCCCTGCGAGAGAGGGGTTTCGCGGAATCGTCAGCGAGATGTTCTGAGCAGCGACATCTTCCGCAAAGCGAGCGGTGTCGTCGTTGAAGTCGTAGTTGGGGATGGCGTTTGCCGCCACACTGCAGCGGCTGGCATCGTCGGAAACATTTATCTCAGAAACGAATGGCATGTCCCGTTTGATATCGAGAACGTTCGCTTGGTAGCTGGCCGAATACTCGGCACAATCGCCGCTGAGGTTTGTCAGCACGCCGTTGGTGATGTCTACCGGAGACGACACGTCGGTTGTGGCTGTTGTCTGGCTACAACCTGACAGGCCTGCGGTC